>NZ_JBHFAB010000005.1:82705-337122 GCF_042510955.1 Streptacidiphilus cavernicola | reverse complement strand
ACCAGGGCGCGCGGCAGGTTGTCGAAGTAGCGCCGCCAACCATGCACCTCCGTGACCGGCCGGCCACGCAGTTCCCCGCGCCCCCGAGGTCGTGCATGCGAAAGGACCCCCGCCCGGGTGACCGGTCAGGGGTCCTTCAGCTAGCAGCTACTGCTCAGCGCACTGCGCTCAGCTCTGGCCGCCCGCGAGCTTCTCGCGGAGCGCGGCGAGGGCCTCGTCGGTCGCCAGGGCGCCCGAGGTCTCGTCGCTGCTGGAGGAGTACGAGCCACCGGAGATGGCACCCGCACCGGCGCTAGCGGCACCGGCCTCGGGAGCCGCGCCCTCGCCCGCCGCAGCGGCCTCGGCGTCGGCCTCGCGGCTCTTGATGACCTGGGCCTGGTGCTGCTCGAAGCGCTGCTGCGCCTCGGCGTACTGGGTCTCCCAGGTCTCACGCTGCTTCTCGAAGCCGGGCAGCCAGTCGTTCGCCTCGGGGTCGAAGCCCTCCGGGTAGATGTAGTTGCCCGCGTCGTCGTAGGACGCCGCCATGCCGTAGAGGGTCGGGTCGAACTCGACCGTCGCCGGGTCGGCGCCGAGCGACTCGTTGGCCTGCTTCAGCGAGAGGCTGATCCGACGACGCTCCAGGTCGATGTCGATGACCTTGACGAAGATCTCGTCGCCGACCTGGACGACCTGCTCCGGGATCTCCACGTGGCGCTCGGCCAGCTCGGAGATGTGGACCAGGCCCTCGATGCCCTCGTCCACGCGCACGAACGCGCCGAACGGAACCAGCTTGGTGACCTTGCCGGGGACGACCTGGCCGATCTGGTGGGTCCGGGCGAACTGCTGCCACGGGTCCTCCTGGGTCGCCTTCAGCGACAGGGAGACGCGCTCGCGGTCCATGTCCACGTCGAGGACCTCGACGGTGACCTCCTGGCCGACCTCGACGACCTCGGACGGGTGGTCGATGTGCTTCCAGGACAGCTCGGAGACGTGCACCAGGCCGTCGACGCCGCCCAGGTCCACGAAGGCACCGAAGTTGACGATGGAGGAGACGACGCCGGAGCGCACCTGGCCCTTCTGCAGGGTGGTGAGGAAGGTCTGACGGACCTCGCTCTGCGTCTGCTCCAGCCAGGCACGGCGGGACAGGACCACGTTGTTGCGGTTCTTGTCCAGCTCGATGATCTTGGCCTCGAGCTCCTTGCCCACGTAGGGCTGGAGGTCGCGGACACGACGCATCTCGACCAGCGAGGCCGGCAGGAAGCCACGGAGGCCGATGTCGAGGATGAGACCACCCTTGACGACCTCGATGACGGTACCGGTGACGATGCCGTCCTCTTCCTTGATCTTCTCGATCGTGCCCCAGGCGCGCTCGTACTGAGCCCGCTTCTTGGACAGGATGAGACGACCCTCCTTGTCCTCCTTCTGGAGAACCAGGGCCTCGATGTTGTCGCCGACCTTGACGACGTCGTGCGGATCGACGTCGTGCTTGATGGACAACTCGCGGGAGGGGATGACGCCCTCGGTCTTGTAACCGATGTCGAGGAGGACCTCGTCACGGTCGACCTTCACGATGATGCCCTCGACGATGTCGCCATCGTTGAAGTACTTGATGGTCTCGTCGATCGCCGCGAGGAAAGCGTCTGCGTCGCCGATGTCGTTGACCGCCACCTGCGGGGTGGTACGGGCCTCGGTGCTACTGGTCGTCATTAGGAAGGGGGCTCCGGATACGGACATGAAGTCGTAGGTACTACTACGCCGGGAACCCGTGATCGCTCCACCGAAGACGAGACAGGGCAAAGCCCGAGAGCTCTGAATTCTGTGGGTCTTCAACAGATGCGAGCGCGACCTGCTCCGTCCGAGGCGCGCAGGTCCGCAGCGCAACTTGTAGCATACGGGCCCAGCCATGCACGGTCAATGCGGTATGCCGCAGGGCGGGAGAGCCCCACCCGAACCCGGAAGAACCAGGCGGATCCGGCATATACGCGGCGACCCTTTCGGCGACGCCCGACGCTACGGGACCAAGGCTACGCTACGGCTGAGATGACCGAGCACACCGCACCCACACCGACCGCACAGACTCCGCCGCCGGGCCGTCCGGCCGACCCCGACGACGGCCCCGGCCCCGCCGCCGACGACGCCGAAGCCGTCCGCCGCACCGCCGGGACCGCCGAGAGCAGCAGCGCCAACCGCCACTGGTGGGACCGCAACGCCGACGAGTACCAGGACGAGCACGGCTCCTTCCTCGGCGACGCCCGCTTCACCTGGTGCCCCGAGGGCCTGGACGAGGAGCAGGCGCGGCTCCTCGGCGACCCGGCCGAACTGCGCGGACGGGACGTGCTGGAGATCGGCGCGGGCGCCGCCCAGTGCTCCCGCTGGCTCGCCGCGCAGGGCGCCAGGCCGGTCGCGCTGGACCTGTCGCACCGCCAGCTGCAGCACTCGCTGCGGATCGACCAGGGCCTCGGCGCCCGGCCGGTCCCGCTGGTCCAGGCCGACGCCACGGTGCTGCCGTTCGCCGACGGCAGCTTCGACCTGGCCTGCTCCGCCTACGGCGCGGTGCCGTTCGCGGCGGACACGCTGCGGCTGATGCGCGAGGTGCACCGGGTGCTGCGGCCCGGCGGGCGCTGGGTCTTCTCGGTCACCCATCCGATCCGCTGGGCCTTCCCCGACGAGCCGGGCCCGGAGGGGCTGACCGCGCTGTCCTCCTACTTCGACCGCACCCCCTACGTGGAGCAGGACGACGACGGCAACGCCGTCTACGTCGAGCACCACCGCACCCTGGGCGACCGGGTGCGGGAGCTGGTGTCAGCCGGGTTCCGGCTGGTCGACCTGGTCGAGCCGGAGTGGCCGGACGGGCTCACGCAGGAGTGGGGCGGCTGGAGCCCGCTCCGCGGCCGGCACCTGCCGGGCACCGCGATCTTCGTCGGGGTCAGGGACTGACCCGGGCGGCGCCCCGTCCGGACGCCGTCGGCTGCGCCACTCCAGCAGCAGGGCGGCGCCCAGCAGCAGCACCGCCAGCGCCGGCAGGCCCCAGGGCAGGTAGGTACTGAGCAGCAGCACCAGCTGCCGCTGTCCCTTGACCTGGGCGGCGGTGGCGTCGAGGTAGTCGCCGCGGATCTTCACGTCGCCGTTGAAGATGGTGACCGGGGCCTTGTGGGCGCTCGCCGGGAAGCGCAGTTGCTCGCGGTGCTGCTCCTCGCCGTCGACCGGCGCCCCGGTGGCCGGGTCGACCAGGAACGTGCGCACGGTGGTGTACCAGCGCTGCAGGCCGGAGGCGGCGATACTGGCCGGGGTCAGCCCCTCGATCCCGGCCGGCATCGTCTTCGGGAACGGGACCTCGGTCCACGGGACGGTCTCCTCGAACCGGTAGACCCGCATCCCCCGGTAGGTCTCGGTGCCGGTGTAGCGGATCGGCGCGGAGCTGCGGGTCTGCGGGTCGTAGTAGAGGTAGTCGCGCGGCTGGGTGTCGAACGGGAACTTGTACTCGATCCCGGTACGGGTCACCGGGTCGCCGTCGACGCTCTCGCCGCAGCAGTGCACCGGCTCCTGGGTGTGCGCGTCGAAGACGTAGACCTCGGGGATCACCGAGATCATCTTCCCGCTGGTGCCCAGCACGTAGGACAGCGCGTCCCAGACCACGACGTCGCGTCCGGTGCGCTTCTTCTCGGCGGCGGCTGCGGCGCTGTCGCCCTTGAGGGTCTCCACGATGGTGACGGTCTGGTGCGGGACGCCGGTCAGCGTGCCGTAGTCGATCAGGGTGGCGTCCTTCGCCTGCAGCACCACGGTCTGGTACTCGTTGGCTGGGACCTCGACCACCCGCGGGTAGTCGTACCAGTGCAGCAGCGGGCCGAGGACGGCCAGCAGGCTTGCCAGGGCGACCAGTGCGAGTGCGCTCCTCCGATGCATGGCCCGGCCCCCTAGGGATGCGCCGGGGCGCTGGTCAGCAGGGGCTTGGGGGAGGTCGCGCCGCCCTGGTGGGCGAGCGGGACCAGGGCCAGGGCGACCCCCAGCGCGAGCACCGCCCCCAGCACCGCAGCCATCACCGTGCGCACCGGCCACCACCTCCCTCGTTCCGCCGCCCCGCACGGTAACGCGGGGGCGGCGAAATGAGAACAGGTTCTACTGACGGATCGTCAGAAAGGCTATTCCGGAGGTCAGTGCGCCGCGGTCTCCCAGTCCCGGCCGCAGCCGACCGAGACGTCCAGCGGGGCGCGCAGCGGGTACGCGCCCGCCATCTCCCGGCGGACCAGCTCCTCGACCTTCTTGCGCTCGCCCTTGGCGACTTCGAGCACGATCTCGTCGTGCACCTGGAGCAGCATCCGCGAGCCGAGCCCGGCCGCGGTCAGCGCCCGGTCGACGTTCAGCATCGCGATCTTGACGATGTCCGCGGCCGAGCCCTGGATCGGCGCGTTCAGCGCCATCCGCTCGGCCATCTCCCGGCGCTGCCGGTTGTCGCTGGTCAGGTCCGGGAGGTAGCGGCGGCGGCCGAGCACGGTCTCGGTGTAGCCGGTGTTCCTGGCCTCGTCCACCACCCGGCGCAGGTAGTCGCGGACCCCGCCGAAGCGCTCGAAGTAGGTGTCCATCAGCCGCTGCGCCTCGCCGGTGGCGATGTTCAGCTGCTGGGACAGGCCGAACGCGGACAGGCCGTAGGCCAGCCCGTACGACATCGCCTTGATCTTGCGGCGCATCTCCGCGTCCACCGCGGCCGGTTCGACCGAGAAGACCTGGGAGCCGACCGTGGTGTGCAGGTCCTCGCCGCTGTCGAAGGCGGCGAGCAGGGCCGCGTCCTCGGACAGGTGGGCCATGATCCGCAGCTCGATCTGGCTGTAGTCGGCGGTCAGCAGCTCCTGGTAGCCCTCGCCGACGATGAAGGCCCGGCGGATCATCCGGCCCTCCTCGGTGCGGACCGGGATGTTCTGCAGGTTGGGCTCGGTGGAGGAGAGCCGGCCGGTCGCGGCGACCATCTGGTTGAAGGTGGTGTGGATCCGGCCGTCCGGGGCGACGGTCTTGATCAGGCCCTCGACCGTGCTGCGCAGCCGGGTCTGGTCCCGGTGCCGGAGCAGCAGCACCGGCAGCTCGTGCTCGGTCTGCGCGGCCAGCCAGGTCAGCGCGTCGGCGTCGGTGGTGAAGCCGGTCTTGATCTTCTTGGTCCTGGGCAGGCCCAGCTCGGTGAAGAGGATCTCCTGCAGCTGCTTCGGGGAGCCGAGGTTGAACTCGTGCCCGACCGCGTGGTGGGCCTCCTTCACCGCCTGCTGCACGGCCGCGCCGAACTGGATCTCCAGCTGGGAGAGCCACTCCCGGTCGGCGGCGATGCCGGAGCGCTCCATCCGGGCCAGCAGCGCGGCGATCGGCAGCTCGACGTCCCGCATCAGGTCCAGCGCGCCGTCCTTGGCCAGCCGCGGCTCGAACGCCTCGGCCAGGTCCAGCACCGTGCGGGCGTGCACCATCAGCAGCTGGGCGGCGGCCAGGGCGGCGTCGTCGGCGTCCGAGGCGTCCTCGCCGAAGGCGAGCTGGCCGCTGTCGGCGGTGGTCGCGGTGCCGAGCTGGCGGCCCAGGTACTCCTCGGCCAGGACGTCCAGGCCGTAGGTGCGGCGGCCGGGCTTCTCCAGGTAGGCGGCCAGGGCGCTGTCCGCGACCACGCCCTCGATCGGCCAGCCGTGCTCGGCGAAGGCCCGGATCACCTGCTTGGCGATGTGCAGCGCCTTGGGCCGCTCCGGGTCGGCCAGCCAGGCTGCGAAGGCCTGCTCGTCGGCCTCGCCCAGCGCGGTCGGGTCCAGCCAGGCGGCCGGGCCGTCCTGGACCGCCAGCGCCACCGCGGTGACCCGGCCCTCGCCGAGCGCCCAGGCGTAGTCGGCGGCCAGGCCGGTCCGGGCGGCGCCAGCCGCGTGCTCGGCCAGCCAGGCTGCCAACGCGCCCTCGGCGGAGAGCAGTTCGCCGACCACCTCGATACCGGGAGCGGCCGGGGCGGCGCTCGGCCCGGCGTCCTCGGCGCCGGGGTCGGCCGCGAACAGCCGGTCCCGCAGCGCCTGGTTGCGGAACTCCAGGGTGTCCAGCAGCAGCACGGTCGCGTCGTGGTCGTACGGCCGACGGCCCAGGTCGCCGACGCCCAGCGGCAGTTCCACGTCCCGGATCAGCTCGGTCAGCTCGCGGTTGAGCTTCACCGCGTCCAGCCCGGCCCGCAGCTTCTCGCCGATCTTGCCCTTGACCTCGTCGGCCTGCTCCACCAGCGCGGCGAAGGAGCCGTACTGGGAGATCCACTTGGCGGCGGTCTTCTCGCCGACGCCGGGGATGCCGGGCAGGTTGTCGGACGGGTCGCCGCGCAGCGCGGCCAGGTCCGGGTACTGGGCCGGGGTGACGCCGTACTTCTCGAACACCTTCTCGGGGGTGTAGCGGGTCATCTCGGAGACGCCCTTGGTCGGGTAGAGGACGGTGACGTCCGGGCCGACCAGCTGCAGCGCGTCCCGGTCGCCGGTGAGGATCAGCACCTCGAAGCCCTCGGCGGCGGCGCGGGTGGCCAGGGTCGCGATGATGTCGTCGGCCTCGTACTCGGCCGAGCGCAGGTGCGGCACCCGCATCGCGTCCAGCAGCTCGCCGACCAGCTCGACCTGGCCGCGGAACTCCTCGGGGGAGGCCGAGCGGGTCGCCTTGTACTCGGGGTAGATCCCGGCCCTGAAGGTCTTCCTGGAGACGTCGAAGGCCACCGCGAAGTGGGTGGGGGCCTCGTCCCGCAGGATGTTGGCGAGCATCGACGCGAAGCCGTAGACCGCGTTGGTGGGCTGGCCGGTCGAGGTGGCGAAGTTCTCCGCGGGGAACGCGTAGAAGGCCCGGTAGGCCATCGAGTGGCCGTCGAGGAGCAGCAGCCGGGGCCGCGCCCCCTTGCCGCTGTTGCCGGTCCTGCTCGCCATGACTGCCACCGCTTCCGCTGCCTCGTTTCACTGCCGGACGAAATCCTATGGCCCGCCACTGACACCGTCCCCCATGACACCTTGAGCCCGGGTCGTACGATCACAGCTGTCCGCCGCTTCCCCCGCGACACCGACGTCAGGAGCACCATGTCCGAGCCGAAGCCCGAGCCCGGCCCCACCCTCAACGTCCCCCAGGACGTGATCGACCACTTCGCCAAGCTGGGCGTGGAACCCGCCACCTTCTCCGGCGGCGAGCTGGGCGAGCGGCTGGGCATCCGGATCGTCGAGGCGTCACCCGAACGTGTCGTCGGCACCATGCCGGTCGAGGGCGCGCGGCAGCCGTACGGGCTGCTGCACGGCGGCGCGTCGGCGGCGCTGGCGGAGACCCTGGGCTCGATCGGCGCGATGCTGCACGCCGGTCCCGGGCGGTACGCGGTCGGCGTGGACCTCAACGCCACGCACCATCGCTCGGCCACCTCGGGTCTGGTCACCGGCGTCGCCACCGCGGTGTTCCGGGGCCGTACCGCGGCCACCTACGAGGTCGCGATCACCGACGACCAGGGGCGCAGGATCACCAGCTGCCGACTGACCTGCATGCTGCGCGACACCTGATCGCACACGACCGGAAACCGGTCCGGCGCGGGGGGTTTCGCCCCCGCGCGGGCCGGGCATCGCTGGCCCCAGCGGAGAGGGGGTGGGACGATGCCCGGCAGCCAGGAGGCGGACCGGCGGACCGGGGCGGTCGGACCGCGGACCGGGGCAGTCGGACCGGTGCAGACCCCCGGCGAGGCGGGCCACCCGGACTACCTCGGGCCGCCGCCGACCGCCGTGGTCGAGGCGCGCGGGCTGTCCCTGGAGCGCCGGCTGCGGGCCTGGTGGGACCGCCTCGGCAAGCGCCGCCGAAGACTCGGCCTGCTGGCCGCCGCCGGGCTGGCGCTGGGCCTGCTCTGGGGCGCGACGCTGCTGCCGCACCCGAGCGGCAGCACCCCCGTGCCGCCGCTGGTGCCGTTCCCCGGCCAGGCCGTCGAGGTGCACTACGCCGGCCTGGACGCGACCGGCGGCCCGGCCCGGTTCACGGTCCGGCTCGCGGTCACCGACACCAGCGACGCGACGATGACCCTGCTCCAGGTCGCCCAGCCGTACCGGGGCGTCGACGTGACCACCGCCCAGCTGCTCCCGCTGCGGCTCTTCCCGGGGCGGCCCCAGCCGGTGTGGGTGCAAATGACGGTGCGGGACTGTTCGCTGACGCCCCGAGCCGATGTCCTGCCATTCATCGACGTAACGTTGAGTAACGCGCGCGCAATACAGACGCAAAGCGAAATTCTCGGGACGGCGTACGCGCGGGATCTGCGCGCCGCAATCCTGAAGGCGTGTCCCCCGGCCGCGGCCCCTTCGGGCAATTCTGCTGCCCGATCGGCCCCGGCAGTGCCCTGACCTGCTCATCGACCAAACTCGTGTGCCGCTCAAGCACGTTCGGGGCTTCGAACACCCCGTCGGAGGGTGTCCGGATCAAGCCTCAAGTTTTCCTCAGGTCATAACAAGAACATCACACAAGGCGTGTTAACTCTGCCCAATCCGCTGATGGGGGCCTAAAGTCACGGCCAGTCACCGCGCCATCGGATCGACAGGTCGGGGCCTGCGCGCGGTTCGACCCTCGCCCAGAGGAAAGGACTGAACGTGCGAAACCGTTCTCTGCTCATCGCAACCACTCTTGCCGTCACCGGCGCCCTCAGCCTCACCGCCTGCGGTTCCCGCGGAGGGTCCTCCGGCAGCGGCTCCTCGGCGGCGGCCAACACCACGGTCACCATCGGCGTGGACGCACCGCTCACCGGTTCACTGACCGCGCTGGGCCAGGGCATCAAGAACTCGGTCGACCTCGCGGTCAACACCGCGAACAAGACCAAGGAGGTGCCCGGCGTCACCTTCAAGATCGAGCCCCTCGACGACCAGGCCCAGCCCTCCTCCGGCCAGCAGAACGCGGCCAAGCTGGTCGCCGACCCCAGCGTGGTCGGCGTCGTCGGCCCGCTGAACTCCAGCGTCGCCCAGTCGATGCAGAAGGTCTTCGACAACGCCAACCTGGTCGAGGTCTCGCCCGCCAACACCAACCCGAGCCTCACCCAGGGCCCGGACTGGGCGAAGGGCACGAAGGTCCGCCCCTTCAAGTCCTACTTCCGCACCGCCACCACCGACGCCATCCAGGGCCCCTTCGCGGCCCAGTACGCGTACAGCACGCTCGGCAAGAAGAAGGTCTTCCTGGTCGACGACCAGCTCACCTACGGCGTCGGCCTGGTCGGCACGTTCGAGGGCGAGTTCAAGACCCTCGGCGGCACCGTGGCCGGGCAGGACCACGTCACCGACGGCACCAAGGACTTCTCCGCCCTGGTCTCCAAGATCAAGGCCTCCGGCGCCGACCTGGTCTACTACGGCGGCCAGTACCCCGAGGCGGGCCCGCTCAGCGGCCAGCTCAAGTCGGCCGGCGACAACATCCCGCTGATCGGCGGCGACGGCATCTACGACCCGGCCTACATCGCCGCCGCCAACGGCAAGGCCAACGGCGACTTCGCGACCTCGGTCGGCGCCCCGGTCGAGACCCTCGACTCGGCCAAGACCTTCATCGCCAACTACGACGCGGCCAAGTACTCCTCCCCCTACGCGGCGTACGGCGGCTACTCCTACGACAGCGCCTGGGCGATCATCGAGGCGGTCAAGGCCGTCGCGGCGGCCAACAACGGCAAGCTCCCGGCCAACCCGCGGCAGGCCATCGAGGACGCCATGTCCAAGGTCAGCTTCTCCGGCGTGACCGGCACGGTCTCCTTCGACCAGTACGGCGACGCCACCAACAAGCAGCTCACCGTGTACGAGGTCAAGAACGGCGCCTGGGTGGCGGCCAAGACCGGCACCTTCACCGGCTGACGGCTCCCCGCAGCACCAGCACCAGCCGGACGCAACCAGCGGGGGCTCTGCACACCTCGCGGAGCCCCCGCCCCGCACCCAACACACCCGGGCGACACCGCAACGGCACACCCGGCGACACCCACGGAGGCCACGCGGTGCACGAACTGCCGCAACAGCTGGTCAACGGCCTGATTCTCGGTTCGCTCTACGGACTGATCGCAATCGGCTACACGATGGTCTACGGCATCGTCCAGCTCATCAACTTCGCCCACGGTGAGATCTACATGATCGGCGGCTTCGGCGCGCTGACCGTGTACCTCAACCTTCCCCACAGCCTGAGCATCTGGGTGGCACTGCCGCTGATGCTCCTCGGCGGCATCCTGGCCTCCGTCCTGGTCTCCATGCTGGCCGAGCGCTTCGCCTACCGGCCACTGCGCAACGCGCCGAAACTGGCGCCACTGATCACCGCGATCGGGCTCTCGCTGGCGCTGCAGCAGGCCATCTGGGCCTGGTACCCCAACGCCACCAACCCCCGGACCTTCCCGCAACTCCCGGGCGGCCCCTACCACATCGGCTCGGTCACGATCGAGCCCGCGGACATCTTCATCCTGCTGGCCGCGCCGGTGTCCATGGTCATACTCGGAACCTTCGTCGGTCGCACCAGGACCGGGCGCGGCATGCAGGCCACCGCCCAGGACCCGGACACCGCGAAGCTGATGGGCATCAACACCGACCGCATCATCGTGGTCGCCTTCGCCGTCGGCGCCGCGTTCGCCGCGGTGGCCGGTATGGCGCACGGGCTGCGCTACGGCCAGATCGACTACCAGATGGGCTACAGCGACGGCCTCAAGGCCTTCACCGCGGCCGTCCTCGGCGGCATCGGCAACATCTACGGCGCCATGCTCGGCGGCATCGTGCTGGGCCTGGCCGAGGCGCTCACCACCGCGTACATCCAGAACGTGCCCGGTATGCAGCAGCTCGGCGGCGGCGCCTGGGACAACGTCTGGGCCTTCGTCCTGCTCATCCTCATCCTCCTGCTGCGCCCCCAGGGCCTGCTGGGCGAACGCGTCGCGGACAGGGCGTGACACCGATGACCACTCTTTCGCAGACATCCGCCGGCACCACTGCCGCCGCCCGCCGCGCCGTACCGCTGCCGCCGGGCCTGGCGCTCGGCCTGACCGCGGCGGGCTCGCTGGCCGCGGTCGTCTCCACCTTCCTGTCCTGGACCTGGACCTCGGCCTTCCCCGGCGACCTCACCATCGACGGCAACCCGGGCGGGCTGCAGGTGCTGACCCTGGTCGGCGCGATCGTGACGCTGCTCTACGTGCTCGCCGGCTACGGCGTGCGGGGCACCCGCTGGCTGGCCCCGGCCGGCGCCAACGCCGCCCTGCTGGTGCTGGCCCTCGGCACCTTCGCCACCACCTGGTTCACCATCATCGCGATCGCCTCCGAACTCGGCGGCGTCGCCAACTGGAACCCCGGCGCCTGGATCGCGGGCCTCGGCACCCTGCTGGCCGTGGTCGGCGCCCTGGGGCTGCCGCAGACCGGCGCCGCGCACCAGGCAACGGCCCGCACCAGCGGCAACCCCCTGGTCGACAGCGCCACCACCGCACTGCACAGGCTGCGCAACTACCTCGGCGCCCGACCCGACGTCAGGCCTGCCAAGCCGCTGCCCCGCTGGGCCGACACGCTGATCATCATCGTGGTCCTGGTCGCGGCACTGGAAGTCTTCGCGTACGGGGTGGACACCGCCTACGCCGAGATCTTCGTCGGTTTCCTGATCATCGCGGGCTTCATCGCCTGGGGGGTGATCCGCTCCGGAGCCAACGAGCGGCTCACCCAGATCATCGGCCGCAACGGGATCACCGTCGGCGTCGGCGCGCTCATCACCGCGGCGGCCTTCCCGTTCACCCAGAGCACCGACCAGTACTCCAGCATCGGGACCAACATCCTGGTCTTCGGCGCGGTCGCGCTGGGCCTGAACGTCGTGGTCGGCCTGACCGGCCTGCTCGACCTGGGGTACGTCGCCTTCCTCGGCGTCGGCGCCTACACCGCCGCCCTGGTCTCCGGCGCCGCCACCGCCCGCTTCCACGTGGTCTTCCCCTGGTGGGCCGCCGCCCTGTGCGGCGCCGCGGTGGCAGCCGTGGCCGGACTGATCATCGGCGCGCCGACACTGCGGCTGCGCGGCGACTACCTCGCCATCGTCACCCTGGGCTTCGGCGAGATCTTCCGGATCGCGGTCAACAACATGGACGGCACCGCCGGGCCCAAGCTCACCGGCGGCCCCAACGGCATCCCCAACATCCCCGACATCGAGTTCTTCGGCATCAACCTCGGCGACTCGCACACCGTGCTGGGACACAGCATCGGCCGGTTCTCCAACTACTACTGGCTGATGCTGCTGTTCCTGGCGATCACCGTGATCGTCTTCATCCGGGCCGCGGGCTCCCGGATCGGCCGGGCCTGGGTCGCCATCCGCGAGGACGAGACCGCCGCGCTGGCCATGGGCATCAACGGCTTCCGCTTCAAGCTGCTCGCCTTCACCCTCGGCGCCTCGCTGGCCGGGCTGGCCGGGCTGGTCTGGGCGCACGTGCTGTTCAGCGTCACCCCGGACCCGTACCAGTTCTCCTACTCGGTCCCGCCGAACTCGGCCTTCCTGGTCGCGGCCGTCGTCCTGGGCGGCATGGGCACGGTCAGCGGGCCGATCCTCGGCTCCACGCTGCTGTTCCTGATCCCCTACAAGCTGGAGTTCCTGGGCAAGTACCAACTCCTGCTGTTCGGCATCGCACTGATCCTGCTGATGCGCTTCCGCCCCGAGGGGATCATCCCCAACAAGCGGAACAAGCTGGAGTTCCACGAGGACGACGAGAACGAGAGCCTCGCCGACGTCGAAGCCGTCCAACCCCGCCCCGTCACCGGCGGCCTCAGCGAAGCAGGGGCGTGACCACCATGACCACCAGCCCCACCGAGACCACCCCCGCCCCCTCGGCCGCCCCCGGCACCCCGCTGCTGGAGGCCAAGGGCGTGGTGATGCGGTTCGGCGGCCTGACCGCCGTCAACAACATCGACCTCACCGTCAACACCGGCGAGATCATCGGCCTGATCGGCCCCAACGGGGCCGGCAAGACCACCTTCTTCAACTGCCTGACCGGCCTGTACGTGCCCACCGAAGGCACCGTCAGCTACCAGGGCAAGGTGCTTCCGCCCAAGCCCTACAAGGTCACCGACGCCGGAGTGGCCCGCACCTTCCAGAACATCCGGCTGTTCAAGAACATGACGGTGGTCGAGAACGTCATCGTGGGGCGGCACACCCGCACCCGCGAGGGCCTGATCTCCGCGCTGATCCGCGGCCCCGGCTACCACCGGGCCGAACGCGAGGCCCGCGACCGGGCGATGGAGCTGCTCCGCTTCATCGGCCTGGAGCACAAGGCCGAGCACCTGGCCCGCAACCTCCCCTACGGGGAGCAGCGCAAGCTGGAGATCGCCCGCGCCCTGGCCAGCGACCCCGGCCTGCTGCTGCTGGACGAGCCGACCGCCGGGATGAACCCGCAGGAGACCCGGGCCACCGAGGAACTGGTCTTCGCCATCCGGGACCAGGGCATCGCCATCCTGGTGATCGAGCACGACATGCGGTTCATCTTCAACCTGTGCGACCGCGTCGCCGTCCTGGTCCAGGGACAGAAGCTGGTGGAGGGCAGCTCGGCGGTCGTCCAGGCCGACGAGCGCGTCATCGCCGCCTACCTCGGCACCCCCTACGAGGCCGACGCCCCCGCATCCGACAGCACCGGCACCATCGAAGAGGAGGACCAGACGTGACCGCCCTTCTCGAAGTGGAGGACCTCCGCGTCGCCTACGGCAAGATCGAGGCCGTGAAGGGGATCTCCTTCAGCATCGAAGCCGGACAGGTCGTCACCCTGATCGGCACCAACGGCGCCGGCAAGACCACCACCCTGCGCACCATCTCCGGACTGCACCCCCCGCTCAGCGGCAGCATCACCTTCGAGGGCAAGCCGCTGGCCCACGTCCCCGCGCACCAGATCGTCGAACTCGGGATCGCGCACTCCCCCGAGGGCCGGCACATCTTCCCCCGGATGACGGTCGAGGAGAACCTGCTCCTCGGCGCCTTCCTGCGCAAGGACAAGGACGGCATCCAGGCCGACGTCAACCGCGCCTACGACATCTTCCCGATCCTCGGGGAGCGCCGGAAGCAGGCCGCCGGGCTGTTCTCCGGCGGCGAGCAGCAGATGCTGGCGATGGGCCGGGCGCTGATGTCCCGCCCCAAGCTGCTGATGCTGGACGAACCGTCGATGGGCCTGTCGCCGATCATGATGCAGAAGATCATGGCGACCATCGTCGAACTCCGCAGCCAGGGCACCACCATCCTGCTGGTCGAGCAGAACGCCCAGGCCGCGCTGTCGCTGGCGGACACCGGGCACGTGATGGAGGTCGGCCGGATCGTGCTCTCCGGACCCGGCTCCGAACTGCTCACCGACGAGTCGGTCCGCAAGGCCTACCTCGGCGAGGACTGACCCGCGGAACGACGGAGGGCCGCCCCCGGTCGGGGGGCGGCCCTCCGTCGTTCGCGCTGCTACGCCTCGGCGGCGGGCTCGGCCGGTCCGGCCGGGGCGCCCTTCTTCTTGGCGTCCTGCGCCGCGCCTTCCTCGATGACCGCCTCGGCCACGGCCTTCATGGTCATCCGGCGGTCCATCGAGGTCTTCTGGATCCAGCGGAACGCGGCCGGCTCGGTCAGCCCGAACTTGGTCTGCAGCACGCTCTTGGCGCGGTCCACCAGCTTGCGGGTGTCCAGCCGGAGGCTCAGGTCGGCGATCTCCGACTCCAGCGCGCGGATCTCGCTGTAGCGGGAGACGGCCATCTCGATGGCCGGGACCAGGTCGCTCTTGTTGAACGGCTTCACGATGTAGGCCATCGCCCCGGCGTCCCTGGCCCGGTCCACCAGCTCGCGCTGGGAGAAGGCGGTCAGCATCAGGGTCGGCGCGATGTGCGCCTCGTGGATCTGCTCGGCGGCGGAGAGGCCGTCCAGGATCGGCATCTTCACGTCAAGGATCACCAGGTCGGGCCGCAGCTCGGTGGCCAGCTTCACGGCCTCGGCCCCGTCCCCGGCCTCGCCGACGACGGTGTAGCCCTCTTCCTCCAGCATCTCCTTGAGGTCAAGGCGGATCAGCGCCTCGTCCTCCGCGATGACCACACGGGTAGTCGTCGGCGGGACATGCTGCTCATGCTGCTCGTCGGCGGCGGTCACGGTGCTCCTCGTTGACGCGGGGGGTACGTGCACGAGCCTACCCAGACACGGTATGTTGGTGACACAGAGGGGAGGGCTCAACCTTCCTTTTGCAGGCCCCGGTAGCCCAATTGGCAGTAGGCAATGGATTCAAAACCCATACAGTGTCGGTTCGAATCCGACTCGGGGCACTTTCCTTCGATTCAAAGGCGCTAGCCCGCAGGGCTTCAGTTCTTCGCCTGGTTGAATCTGACCTCATTGCCGGCCGGATCGCGGAAGGCGCAGTCCCGCACCCCGTACGGCTGGTCGGTCGGCTCCTGGACCACGTCCGCGCCGGCCCGGTGCACCCGGTCGAAGGTCGCGTCGCAGTCGTCGGTCCAGAACACCACCCGCCCGTAGACGCCCTTGGCCATCAGGTCGGCCACGGCGCTGCGGTCGTCCGGCGACATGTTGGGATTGGCGGCCGGCGGTTCGAGCACGATGTCGACCTCGGGCTGGGACGGCGAGCCGATGGTGACCCAGCGCATCTTCTCGTAGCCGACGTCGTTGCGGACCTCCAGGCCGAGCACGTCGCGGTAGAACGCGACGGCCTTGTCGTGGTCGTCGACCGCGAGGAAGGTGTGCGAGAGTTTGATGTCCATACCGGTCACGCTACGGCAGGACCGGTCGGCCCGGCCGCTTTCCTGACCGGCCGGGTGACCGCTTTCGCGACGCAGGCCGGCAGCGCCGACAGGTCGGCGTGGCCGCGGGCCCGGTAGGCGCTCGGGGTCTCCCCCACCAGTTGGGTGAAACGCGAGCTGAACGACCCCAGCGAGGAACAGCCGACCGCCATGCAGACCTCGGTCACCGAGAGGTCGCCCCGGCGCAACAGCGCCTGCGCGCGCTCGATCCGGCGGGTCATCAGATAGGCGTACGGGGTCTCGCCGAAGGCCGTCCGGAAGCTGCGGGAGAAGTGGCCCGGCGACATCAGCGCCTCGCGGGCGAGCGCCGGGACGTCCAGCGGGCGGGCGTAGTCGCGGTCCATCCGGTCGCGGGCGCGCCGCAGCCGCACCAGATCCGCCCTGTCCATGCCCCCAGGATGCCCGACCGGGTCGGGATCGCGAAACCGGCCGCCCGGCGGAATTCCGGGGGAATGCATTTCCGAACAGCGGGCAGGCGGGTGAGCGTTCACGAACTCCGCACGTCATGGGTGTGGGAGTACCCGGAAGAACGTATCTATTCAGAGTCGGCATGAACGAATGCGAATGAAGGCGGCGCCCCTCGTGACCACCACAGAAGACACGTTGTCGAAATCACCGGCGCCCGCCGGGAGTTCGCTCCGGCGGGAGATCGGGCTGATCGGGCTGATGTGGGCCTCGGTCGGGTCGATCATCGGCTCGGGGTGGCTGTTCGGCGCCAAGGAGGCCGTGGTCGTGGCCGGGCCCGCAGCGATCGTCTCCTGGGGGATCGGCGCGGTCGCGATCGTGCTGCTGGCGCTGGTGCACGCCGAGTTGGGCGGGATGTTCCCGGTCGCGGGCGGCACCGCCCGCTACCCGCACTACGCGTTCGGCGGCCTGGCCGGGATGTCCTTCGGCTGGTTCTCCTGGCTGCAGGCGGCCACCGTGGCCCCGATCGAGGTCGAGGCCATGATCGGCTACGCCCGGCACTGGAGCTGGGCCAACGGCCTGCAGCACGCCAACGGGACGCTCACCGCGGCCGGCTTCGTGGTCGCGCTGGTGCTGATGGCGGTGTTCGTCGCGGTGAACTTCCTCGGGGTGCGGCTGCTGGCGCGCACCAACAGCGCGGCGACCTGGTGGAAGATCGCGATCCCACTGCTGGCGATCTTCGTCCTGGCGGCCGGGCACTTCCACGGCGGCAACTTCACCTCGCAGGGCTTCGCGCCGTTCGGGGCGAAGGGCATCCTGGCGGCGATCAGCACCAGCGGGATCATCTTCGCGCTGCTGGGCTTCGAGCAGGCGATCCAGCTCTCCGGCGAGAGCCGCAACCCCAAGAAGGACATCCCCCGCGCGGTGCTCGGCTCGGTCGCCATCGGCGCGCTGATCTACCTGCTGCTGCAGGTCGTCTTCATCGGCGCGCTGCCGGCCTCGTCCTTCGCGCACGGCTGGGCGAATCTGGCCTACGCCGGCATCAGCGGTCCGTTCGCCGGGCTGGCGACGGTGATCGGGCTGGGCTGGCTGGCCTGGATCCTCTACCTGGACGCGATCATCTCCCCGGCCGGGACCGGCCTGATCTACACCACCTCCACCTCCCGGATCTCCTACGGGCTGAGCCGCAACGGCTATGCCCCGCAGCTGTTCGAGGCGACCGACCGGCGCGGAGTGCCCTGGTTCGGCCTGATCATCTCCTTCGTCACCGGCGTGGTCTGCTTCCTGCCGTTCCCCAGCTGGCAGCAGCTGGTCAGCTTCATCACCTCGGCCAGCGTGCTGATGTACGCGGGCGCGCCGCTGGCCTACGGGGTGCTGCGGAACCGGCTGCCGGACCGCGAGCGGCCGTACCGGCTGCCGGCCGGGCAGGTGGTCGCGCCGCTGTCGTTCGTGGTGGCCAGCCTGATCATCTACTGGGCCGGCTGGGACACCCTGTGGCGGCTGGGCGTCGCCATCGTGCTGGGATACGCGCTGCTCGGCTCGTACGCCGTGTACGCCACCCGCAAGGGGCTGCCGAACGCCCCGCAGCTGGACTGGCGGGCGGCGCAGTGGCTGCCGGTCTACCTGATCGGCATGGGCGTGATCTCCTGGCAGGGCGGCTTCTGTTCCAAGACCGGCTGCGGCGCGGCGGACAACCTGCCGCTGTGGTGGGACATCGGGGTGATCACGGTGTTCGCGCTGGCGGTGTACTACTGGGCGGTCGCGGTGGGGCTCAGGTCCGAGGTGATCGAGCGGAACATCGAGGAGGTCCAGGTCGTGGACGCGGGCGGGCACTGACCTCCGGTACGACGACCGCGGGGCCCGCCCGGACGGTTCGTCCGGGCGGGCCCCGCGGTCGGTGTCGCGGTCAGAGCGCGGGAGCGGCGGGGGAAGGGCTGTCGTCCTCGCCGACGTGGTGCACCCGGACCAGGTTGGTGGAGCCGGCCAGTCCGGGCGGGGAGCCGGCCGTGATGACCACGATGTCGCCGCGCTCGCAGCGGCCGATGGCCAGCAGCGCCGCGTCGACCTGGGCGATCATCTCGTCGGTGGTCTCCACCAGCGGGCCCATGAAGGTCTCCACGCCCCAGCTCACCGAGAGCTGGCTGCGGACTGCGGGCTCGTAGGTGAAGGCCAGCACCGGGATCGGCGAGCGGTAGCGGGACAGCCGCCGGGCGGTGTCGCCGGACTGGGTGAAGGCGACCAGGTACCGGGCGCCCAGGAAGTCGCCGATCTCGGCGGCGGCGCGGGCGACCGCCCCGCCCTGGGTCCGCGGCTTGTTGCTCTCGGTGAGCGGCGGCAGCCCGCCCTCGATCAGGTCCTCCTCGGCCGCGCAGATGATCCGGGCCATGGTGCGGACGGTCTCGGAGGGGTACTTGCCGACGCTGGTCTCGCCGGAGAGCATCACCGCGTCGGTGCCGTCCAGGACGGCGTTGGCGACGTCGGAGGCCTCGGCCCGGGTCGGCCGGGAGGCGCTGATCATGGAGTCCAGCATCTGGGTGGCCACGATCACCGGCTTGGCATTGCGGCGGCAGAGCTTGATGGCGCGCTTCTGCACCAGCGGGACCTGCTCCAGCGGCATCTCCACGCCGAGGTCGCCGCGGGCAACCATGACCCCGTCGAAGGCGTTGACGATGCCCTCCAGGTTCTCCACCGCCTGCGGCTTCTCGACCTTGGCGATGACCGGGACGAAACGTCCCTCCTGGCGCATCACCGCGTGCACGTCGGTGATGTCGGCGGCGCTGCGGACGAAGGAGAGCGCGATGACATCGGCTCCGATGCGAAGTCCCCAGCGCAGGTCGGCGACGTCCTTGTCGCTGAGCGCGGGGACACTGACGGCGACTCCGGGGAGGTTGATGCCCTTGTGGTCGGACACCATCCCGCCCTCGACCACGGTGCAGCGGACGTGCGGGCCGTCCACGGCGACGACCTCCAGGCAGACCCTGCCGTCGTCGATCAGGATGCGTTCGCCCGGGGTGACGTCACCGCACAGGCCCTTGTAGGTGGTTCCGCAGGCGAGGCGGGTGCCGGGGATGTCCTCGGTGGAGATGGTGAACTCGTCACCGCGCTCCAGCAGGACCGGTCCTTCCTCGAAGGTTTCCAATCGGATCTTCGGACCCTGCAGGTCGACGAGGATGCCGACACTGCGGCCCGCCTCGTCGGCGGCCTTGCGGACCCGGTGGTAACGCTCCTCGTGCTCGGCGTAGGAGCCATGACTGAGATTCAGGCGGGCCACGTCCATCCCGGCGTCGACCAGGGACTTGATCTGGTCGTACGAGTCGGTGGCGGGGCCTAGCGTACAGACAATTTTTGCTCGGCGCATGGATCGAGCGTAGGTCTTACCGGCGAGTAGTGAAGAAGCCCTCATGGGTCGTCAGATGTCCGCTGCGTGACCTCTGCTTGAACATTTCGGTGCGATCCGCTCCTTTGCGCGCAGATGAACGGCGGCGGAACTCTGGGAGCGATGTCTGTCCGGACCACCGGGCTCTCCTTGAGGATGTCTGACATCAGGCCTCGGACGCAGGTCGGAGGCGTTGTCGGTGCGGGTGTCGGGCAGGTGGGTGGCGTGGTTCGCAGGCTGGGACGGCCCTGGGTGGTCGTCGGGACGGCGGCCGCGATCGCGGTGTGCGGCGGAGGGGCCGCGTTCTGGGTCGAGGCCGCCGGGAGCGGGACGGGCGGTGGCTCGGCGGCAGCCGCCACCGCCGACGACGGCTACCCCGGCCTGCCGCACACCGCGGTCTCGGTGGCGCCCGGCGGCTGCGGCGCCGGCTGGACCCGTCCGCAGCCGGGGCTGCAGGTGTTCGACGTCAGCGACACCGGCATCGGCGCCGAGGACGTCTACCTGAAGGACGCCGCGAGCGGGGCCGTGCTGGGCGAGGTCGAGGGCCTGGCCCCGGGCCGCTCCCGCCCGCTGCTGGTACGGCTGCCGGCCGGCAGCTACTCCTTCACCTGCCTGGCGCAGGACGTGGAGGCGGAGAACGGGCCGACGGTGAGGGTCAGCGGCGGCGGCACGGCCGGCACCCCCGCCGTGCTGCCGGTGAACCAGCACGACCTGGAGCCGCCGACGATCGCCTACCAGGCCTGGGTGGCCGGGCAGTTGCCCGGCCTGGCCACCGCGGTGGACGCGCTCAGGGCCGCGGTGGACCGCGGCGACCTGGCCGCGGCCCGCGCCGCCTGGCTCCCGGCGCACCTCGACTACGAGCGCCTCGGCGCCGCCTACGGGACCTTCGGGGACCTGGACGGCAGCATCAACGGCACCACCAAGGGCCTGCCCGGCGGGCTGACCGACCCCGGCTTCACCGGCTTCCACCGGCTGGAGTACGGGCTGTGGCACGGCCAGTCGGCGGCGGCGCTGAAGCCGGCTGCCGGGCAGCTGGCCGCGGACGTGGCGACGCTGCGCAAGCAGTGGGCGTCGGAGCAGATGGACCCGCTGGACCTGGGGCTGCGGGCACACGAGATCGTGGAGAACACCATCCAGTTCGAGCTGACCGCGCGCACCGACTACGGCAGCGGCTCCAACCTGGCCACCGCGCAGGCGAATCTGCAGGGCACCGCGGAGACGCTGAAGCTGCTGCGCCCGCTGCTGGCGCCGCGGATGCCCGCGCTGCCGAGGATCGACGCGGCGATGACGGCGGCCTCGGCGGAGCTGACGGCGCTGGGCGCGGGGAAGCCGGCCGGGGTGCCGCTGGCGTCGCTGTCCACCGGCGACCGGGAGCGGCTGAACGCGGTGTTCGGGGAGCTGGTGACCGAGTTGGCGCCGGTGGCGGCGGTATGTGATGTGCGGAGGACGTCGTGACGGACAGCGGTGCGGGTGCGGGTGTGGGTCGGCGTTCGGTGCTGCGGGGCGCGGCGGCGCTGACCACGGCGGCTGCGGTGGCCGGGACGGCGGGCGCGGCGGGCGCGACACCGGCCCTCGGCGCCGGCGCGGGTACCGGGGACAGCGCCGGTGACAGCGCGTACCCGTTCGAGGGGGTGCACCAGTCCGGGGTGCTGACGCCGAAGCAGCGCTGCGCGGCCTTTGTCGCGTTCGATGTGACCGCCGCCGACCGGGCAGGGCTGACCGGTCTGTTCCGGACTCTGACCGAGCGGCTGCGGTTCCTGACCGCGGGCGGGGTGCCGGAGCCGCTGGGGATCAGCGCGCCGCCGTCGGACTCCGGGGTGCTCGGCCCGGTGGTGCCGACGGACGGGCTGACCGCGACGCTGGCGGTGGGCTCCTCGCTGTTCGACGGCCGGTTCGGTCTGGCCGCGCGGAAGCCGCTACGGCTGAAGCCGATGGAGTCGTTCCCCGACGACGACCTGGACCCGGCCCAGTGCCAGGGCGACCTGCTGCTGCAACTCGGCGCGGACAACGCCGACACGGTCGCGCACGCGCTGCGCGACCTGGCCCAGCACACCCGCGGCGGGATGCAGGTGCGCTGGCGGATCGACGGCTTCTCCTCCCCGCCGCGGCCGGCCGGGACCCCGCGCAACCTGCTCGGCTTCCGGGACGGCACGGCCAACCCGGACACCGCCGACACCCGGGCGATGGACCAGGTGGTCTGGGTCGGCCCGGGTGCGGGCGAGCCCGCCTGGGCGGTGGACGGGTCGTACCTGGCGGTGCGGCTGATCCGGATGCTGGTGGAGTTCTGGGACCGGGTCTCGCTGAACGAGCAGGAGCGGATGTTCGGCCGGGCCAAGGCCTCCGGCGCGCCGCTGGACGGCCGGGTGGAGACCGACGCCCCGCGCTACGCGGCCGACCCGACCGGCGACGTGATCCCGATGGACAGTCACATCCGGCTGGCGAACCCGCGCACGGCCGGGACCGACAAGCTGCGGATGCTGCGCCGCGGCTTCAACTACGACCGGGGCACCGACGGCAACGGCAACCTCGACATGGGGCTGGTGTTCTGCGCCTTCCAGCAGGATCTGGACCGTCAGTTCATCGCCGTGCAGCAGAAGCTGGCGGGCGAACCGCTGGTGGACTACATCACCCCGTTCGGCGGCGGGTACTTCTTCGTGCTGCCGGGGGTCCGCAGCGCCGAGGACTGGCTCGGCCGCGGCCTGCTGAGCTGAGGGCGGCTCATCTACGCGCGCTGATGAGCTTTTTTCTCACACGGCGTTCATCCGGCCGTCATCCTGCGGCACGCGGGCGGTCGCGCGTACGGCGAAGGATGCGGGACGACAGTGTGCGGACTTTGCGTCCTGTGGAGGGACCTCGAATGGCGATAGTGGCTGGTAGTAGCGGTAGGCGGGGCGCCCGTCTGGCGGCCCTGGCGGGTGCTGCGGCACTGGTGGCGGCGGCCGGGACCTCCCCGGCGTGGGCACGGGACGGCGGCGGGCACCACCGTCCGGCTCCCCCGGTCCACGTGAAGACGGCGACCCCGATCAAGCACCTGGTGGTGATCTACGACGAGAACGTCTCGTTCGACCACTACTTCGGGACCTACCCGCAGGCGGCGAACACGGACGGCACCCCGTTCCACGCCGCCAAGAGCACCCCGAAGAATGTGAACAACCTGGTCAACTCAGGCCTGCTGAAGAAGAACCCGAACCTCTACGCGCCGCAGCGGCTCTCCTCCTCGCAGGCGCTGACCTGCGACCAGAACCACAACTACGGCCCGGAGCAGCTCTCCTACAACGGTGGCAAGGCGGACCTGTTCGTCCAGCACACCGACACCGACACCTGCTCCGGCGGCCTGTACGCGGCCCCCGGCCTGGGCATGGACTACTACGACGGCAACACCGTGACGGCGCTGTGGAACTACGCGCAGCACGGCGTGCTGGCCGACAACTCGTTCAGCGACACCTACGGTCCGTCGACCCCCGGTGCGCTCAACGTGATCTCCGGCCAGACCCACGGCGTGATCTCGGTCAGCGGCACCGGCAGCACCACCGACCCGGTGCAGACCGCCACCCCGGACACCTACACGGTGCACTCGCCGGACGCCAAGGGCGTCGGCACGGTCACCGGCGACCCGGACCCGGCGTACGACGACTGCGCGGACAACTCGCACACCAGCACCAGCGCGCTGGCGGAGCTCAAGGGCCAGAACATCGGCGACCTGCTCAACGCCAAGAACGTGACCTGGGGCTGGTTCCAGGGCGGCTTCAGCCCGAGCACCGCGTACACCGGCAAGGCCGGCACCTACGCCTCCTGCCTCGGGACCACCCACGCCAACATCGGCGGCGCGGCCTCGGTCGACTACAGCGCGCACCACAACCCGTTCGCGTACTACAAGTCGACCGCCAACCCGCACCACGTGCTGCCGACCAGCCTGAACGAGATCGGCCACGCGGGCCCGGCGAACCACAACTACGACCTGTCGTACTTCGACCAGGCCGTCGCCGCGGACAAGCTCCCGGCCGTCAGCTTCCTCAAGGCCGCCGAGTACCAGGACGGCCACGCCGGCTACTCCGACCCGACCGACGAGCAGAACTTCCTGATCAAGCAGATCAACGCGCTGGAGAAGTCGCCGGAGTGGTCCTCGACCGCGGTCGTGATCGCGTACGACGACTCCGACGGCTGGTACGACCACGTCTACCACGCGCCCACCAACGGCTCCGCCGACACCGCGGCCGGCATGGACGCGGCCTCCTGCATCGCCGCCGCGGCCAACAAGCACACCGCCCCGCTGAAGGGCTACGCCGACCGCTGCGGCCCCGGCCCGCGCCAGCCGCTGCTGGTCGTCTCGCCGTACGCCAAGAGCAACCAGATCGACCACACCTTCACCACCCAGTCCTCGATCACCTCGTTCATCGAGCAGAACTGGAAGACCAAGAAGGTCGGCGACGGGTCGTTCGACGCGACCTCGGGCTCGCTGGACTCGGCCTTCGACTTCCGCTGCCCGAACAACGAGCAGGTGCTGCTGAACGCCAACGGCTCGGTGGCCTCGGTCAAGAAGATCAGCCACCGTGACGACCGGGACACCCCGGCCAGCTTCGCGGTGGGCGACATCGCCGCCTCCACCTCGGGCACCGGCTCCTCGGCGCTGCTGTCGGCCGGTCTCGGCGCAGCCGCGCTGGCCGCGCTGGGCACCGGCTTCACGGTCTCGCGGCGCAACCGCCGCCGCGCGAACGCCTCCTCCTCGTCGGCACGGCACAGGCACCACTGAGGGCCCGGACGCCGAGCGTCCGGGCCCTCCCGCGTGCGCGGCCCCGCCTGCGCGGAACCGAACCGGTCGATGAGCCGTCGAAGCGTCACAGTCGGCTCACCGCAAGGGGCTTCGGATGCGTACAGGTCTTTCCGCTCTCATCGCCGTACCGGTCCTCGCCCTGGCCGGCTGCGCCTCCGCCGCCGGGGCGACGGCGCACCCGTCGGCCATCACGGTGATGGAGGACAGCACGGTGAAGGTGCACCTGGCCGCACCGCTGGGCACTCGCGCCGTCATCGACGCCGCCACCGGCGACCCGCTGCGGGCCTAGGGTCTGCGCCGCACGTCTGCTCCGCGCGGCGGGAAAAGCGGCGGCACCTGCCTCTCAGCCTTGGTCGGGGACGAGAGGCAGGTGCCTTGGTGGTTCTCCGCGTGCGATCCGGCGGCGCTGGCGGGGACGCGGTGGTGCAGCCCGTGCGGGCCGCCCCTGTTCTGTCAGTGTGACACGGGGGTCACACGGTCAGGGGGCGGTCCGTCGGGCGGATCGGGGCCGGCAGCGTGGAGGCGCGGCCGGAGAGGTAGCTGTCGACCGCCTTGGCCGCGGAGCGGCCCTCGGCGATCGCCCAGACGATCAGCGACTGGCCGCGACCGGCGTCACCGGCGACGAAGACGCCGTCGACGTTGGTCGCGAACTTGGCGTCCCGGCCGACGTTTCCGCGGGCGTCCAGGTCCGCGCCGAGCTGCTCGACCAGGCCGTTCTGCACGTCGGTGCCGGTGAAGCCCATGGCCAGGGTGACCAGCTGGGCCGGGATGGAGCGCTCGGTGCCGGGCACCGGCTCGAACCGGCCGGCCTTGAACTCGACCTCGACCAGGTGCAGTTCCTGGACGTTACCGTCCTCGTCGCCGGTGAAGTGCGTGGTGTTGACGGCGTAGACGCGGTCGCCGCCCTCCTCGTGCGCCGAGGTGACCTTGTAGACCATCGGCATCGACGGCCAGGGCTGGTTGGCCGGGCGGTCGTCGCTGGGGCGGGGCATGATCTCCAGCTGGGTGACCGAGGCCGCGCCCTGGCGCAGCGCGGTGCCGAGGCAGTCCGCGCCGGTGTCGCCACCGCCGATGACGATGACGTGCTTGCCCTGGGCGCTGATCGGGGAGTCGACGTAGTCGCCCTCCTGCACCTTGTTGGACAGCGGCAGGTACTCCATCGCCTGGTGGATGCCCTTGAGCTCGCGCCCGGGGACGGGCAGGTCGCGGGCGGTGGTGGCGCCGGCCGCGACCACGACCGCGTCGAAGCGCTCGCGCAGCTGGCGGCCGGTGATGTCGACGCCGACCTCGACCCCGGTGCGGAACCGGGTGCCCTCGGCGCGCATCTGCTCGACCCGCCGGTTGATGTGGCGCTTCTCCATCTTGAACTCGGGGATGCCGTAGCGCAGCAGGCCGCCGATGCGGTCGGCGCGCTCGTACACCACCACGGTGTGGCCGGCCCGGGTGAGCTGCTGGGCGGCGGCCAGACCGGCCGGGCCCGAGCCGACCACGGCGACGGTCTTGCCGGACAGGCGCTCGGGCGGCTGCGGGGCGACGCCGCCGTTGTCCCAGGCCTTGTCGATGATGGTGACCTCGACGTTCTTGATGGTCACCGGGTCCTGGTTGATGCCCAGGACGCAGGCGGACTCGCACGGCGCGGGGCACAGCCGCCCGGTGAACTCCGGGAAGTTGTTGGTCGCGTGCAGCCGCTCGATGGCGCCGCTCCAGTCGTCCCGGTAGGCCAGGTCGTTCCACTCGGGGATGAGGTTCCCGAGCGGGCAGCCGTTGTGGCAGAACGGGATGCCGCAGTCCATGCAGCGGCCGGCCTGCTTGGTGATGATGGGCAGGAGGCTGCGTTCGACGTAGACCTCGTTCCAGTCCCTGATGCGGACGTCGACGGGGCGTCGCTCGGCGAGTTGCTTGGGCGTGGTGAGGAAGCCCTTGGGGTCAGCCACGGTTGGCAGCCTCCATCATCTTCGCGGTGGTCTCGGACTCGGAGAGCCCGTCTCGCTCGGCGGCGTCCTTGGCGGCGAGCACGGCCTTGTAGTCACGGGGCATGATCTTGGAGAAGCGGGAGACCCCGCCGCCCCAGTCGGCGAGCAGCTCGGCGGCCACGGTGGAGCCGGTCTCCTCGTAGTGCTGCTGGACGGTCTCCCGCAGCCACTCGCGGTCGTTGGCGTCGGGGGCCTCGATGCCCACCATGCCGGTGTTGACGTTGTTGGGGCGCATGTCCAGCACGTAGGCGATGCCGCCGGACATGCCGGCCGCCAGGTTGCGCCCGGTCTCGCCGAGGATGACGACCCGTCCGCCGGTCATGTACTCCAGGCCGTGGTCGCCCACGCCCTCGACCACCAGGGTGGCCCCGGAGTTGCGGACCGCGAACCGCTCGCCGGCCTTGCCGCGCAGGTGGATCCGGCCGTTGGTGGCGCCGTAGCCGATGGTGTTGCCGGCGATCACGTGCTGCTGGGCGTCGGCACCGATGGCGGCGGCGTCCCGGGACGGGCGGACGACCACCACGCCGCCAGACAGGCCCTTGCCGACGTAGTCGTTGGCGTCGCCCTCCAACCGCAGCGTGATGCCGCGCGGGACGAAGGCGCCGAAGGACTGCCCGGCCGAGCCGGTGAAGGTGATGTCGATGGTGCCCTCGGGCAGGCCCTCGCCCTTGTAGCGCTTGGTCACCTCGTGGCCCAGCATGGTGCCGACGGTGCGGTTGACGTTGCGGATCGGGACCTGGGCCCGGACCGCCTCGCCGTGCAGCAGGGCCTGCTCGGCCAGCTCGATCAGCTGGTTGTCGAGGGCCTTGTCCAGGCCGTGGTCCTGGGCGACGGTCTGGTGCAGCGACGCGCCCTCGGGCAGCGCCGGGACGTGCAGCAGCGGGGCGATGTCGAGCCCGTCGGCCTTCCAGTGCTGGACCGCCTTGGCGGAGTCGATCAGCTCGGCGTGGCCGACGGCCTCCTCGATGCTGCGGAAGCCCAGCTCGGCCAGGATCTCGCGGACCTCCTCGGCGATGAACTCGAAGAAGTTCACCACGAACTCGGGCTTGCCGCTGAAGCGCTCGCGCAGCACCGGGTTCTGGGTGGCCACGCCGACCGGACAGGTGTCCAGGTGGCAGACCCGCATCATGACGCAGCCGGAGACGACCAGCGGCGCGGTGGCGAAGCCGAACTCCTCGGCGCCGAGCAGGGCGGCGATGACGACGTCCCGGCCGGTCTTGAGCTGGCCGTCGGTCTGGACGACGATGCGGTCGCGCAGGCCGTTGAGCAGCAGCGTCTGCTGGGTCTCGGCGAGGCCCAGCTCCCAGGGGCCGCCCGCGTGCTTCAGCGAGGTGAGCGGCGAGGCGCCGGTGCCGCCGTCGTGGCCGGAGACCAGGACCACGTCCGCGTGCGCCTTGGAGACGCCCGCCGCGACCGTGCCGACGCCGACCTCGGAGACCAGCTTCACATGGATGCGGGCCGCCGGGTTGGCGTTCTTGAGGTCGTGGATCAGCTGGGCCAGGTCCTCGATGGAGTAGATGTCGTGGTGCGGCGGCGGGGAGATCAGGCCCACGCCGGGGGTGCTGTGCCGGGTCCTGGCCACCCACGGGTAGACCTTGTGTCCTGGCAGCTGGCCGCCCTCGCCGGGCTTGGCGCCCTGCGCCATCTTGATCTGGATGTCGTCGGAGTTGACCAGGTACTCGCTGGTGACGCCGAAGCGGCCGGAGGCGACCTGCTTGATCGAGGAGCGGCGGGCCGGGTCGTGCAGCCGTTCCGGGTCCTCGCCGCCCTCGCCGGTGTTGGACTTGCCGCCGATGCTGTTCATCGCGATGGCGAGGGTCTCGTGCGCCTCCATCGAGATGGAGCCGTAGGACATCGCGCCGGTGGAGAAGCGCTTGACGATGTCGGCGACCGACTCGACCTCGTCGATGGAGACCGGCTCGCGGCCCTCGGTGTGGAAGCCGAACAGGCCGCGCAGCGTCATCAGCCGCTCGGACTGCTCGTTCACCCGCGCGGTGTACTGCTTGAAGATGTCGTAGCGCTTGGTGCGGGTGGAGTGCTGCAGCCGGAACACCGTCTCCGGGTCGAACAGGTGCGGCTCGCCCTCGCGGCGCCACTGGTACTCGCCGCCGATCTCCAGCCGGCGGTGCGCCGGGGAGATGCCGGAGACCGGGTAGGCCTGGGCGTGCCGGGCGGCGGTCTCCTGGGCGACCTGGTCCAGGGTGATACCGCCGAGCTTGGTGGTGGTGCCGGCGAAGTAGGTGTCCACCAGCTCCTGGGAGAGGCCGATCGCCTCGAAGACCTGCGCGCCGCGGTAGGAGGCGACGGTGGAGATGCCCATCTTGGACATCACCTTGAGGACGCCCTTGCCGAGCGCGTAGATCAGGTTGCGGATGGCCTTCTCGGGCTCGACGCCCTGGATGAAGTTGCCCTCCCCCGCCATGTCCTCGACCGACTCCATGGCCAGGTACGGGTTGACCGCGCCGGCGCCGTAGCCGATCAGCAGCGCCACGTGGTGCACCTCACGGACGTCCCCGGCCTCGACGATCAGGCCGACGTGGGTGCGCTGCTTGGTGCGGATCAGGTGGTGGTGCACGGCCGCGGTGAGCAGCAGCGACGGGATCGGCGCGTGCTCGGCGTCGGAGTGCCGGTCGGAGAGCACGATGATCCGGGCGCCGTCGGCGATCGCGGCGTCGGCCTCGGCGGCGATCTCGGTCAGCCGGGCGGCCAGGGCCGCGCCGCCGCCGCCGACCTTGTAGAGGCCGGAGAGGGTGACCGCCTTGAGGCCGGGCAGGTCGCCGTCCGCGTTGATGTGCACGAGCTTGGCCAGCTCGTCGTTGTCTATCACCGGGAACGGCACGGTGACCGTGCGGCAGGAGGCCGCCTCGGCGTGCAGCAGGTTGCCCTCCGGGCCGAGGTTGCTGGACAGCGAGGTGACCAGCTCCTCCCGGATGGCGTCCAGCGGCGGGTTGGTGACCTGCGCGAACAGCTGGGTGAAGTAGTCGAACAGCAGCCGGGGCTTCTCCGAGAGCGCGGCGATGGGCGAGTCGGTGCCCATCGAGCCGAGCGGCTCGCCGCCGCTGGTGGCCATCGGCGCGAGGATGATCCGCAGCTCCTCCTCGGTGTAGCCGAAGGTCTGCTGGCGCCGGGTGACCGAGGCGTGGGTGTGCGCGATGTGCTCGCGCTCGGGCAGCGCGTCCAGGGTGATCGAGCCGGCGTGCAGCCACTCCTGGTACGGGTTCTCGGCGGCGAGGGAGGACTTGATCTCCTCGTCCTCGATGATCCGGCCCTGGGCGGTGTCGATCAGGAACATCTTGCCGGGCTGCAGCCGGCCCTTGCGGACCACCTGGTCCTGCGGGATGTCCAGCACGCCGACCTCGGAGGCCAGTACGACCAGGCCGTCCTCGGTGATCCAGTACCGGGCCGGGCGCAGGCCGTTGCGGTCCAGCACCGCGCCGATCTGGGTGCCGTCGGAGAAGGTGACGCAGGCCGGGCCGTCCCACGGCTCGATCAGGTTCGCGTGGAACTGGTAGAAGGCGCGGCGGGCCGGCTCCATGGTGGCGTGGTTCTCCCACGCCTCCGGGATCATCATCAGCACCGAGTGCGGCAGCGAGCGTCCGCCGAGGTGCAGCAGCTCCAGCACCTCGTCGAAGGACGCGGTGTCCGAGTGGTCCGGGGTGCAGATCGGGAAGATCCGGTCCAGGCCCTGTCCCTTGCTGTTGGCCGGGATCAGCTCGGTGGCCAGCTGGGACTCGCGCGCGGTCATCCAGTTGCGGTTGCCCTTGACCGTGTTGATCTCGCCGTTGTGCGCGATGAACCGGTACGGGTGGGCCAGCGGCCAGCTCGGGAAGGTGTTGGTGGAGAAGCGGGAGTGCACCAGGCCGATCGCGGAGGCGAAGCTGCGGTCGGAGAGGTCGGGGAAGAACGGCTCCAGCTGCCCGGTGGTGAGCATGCCCTTGTAGACCAGGGTGCGGGCGGACAGCGAGGGGAAGTAGAGGCCGTGCTCGCGTTCGGCGCGCTTGCGCAGCACGAAGGCGATCCGGTCCAGCTCCAGACCGGTCCGCTCGCCCGCGGCGTCGCTGACGAACAGCTGGCGGAACCGGGGCATCACCGAGCGGGCGGTGTCGCCCAGCAGGTCGGGGGTGACCGGGACGTCGCGCCAGCCGAGGACGGTCAGGCCCTCCTCGGCGGCGACGGCCTCGATACCGGCCACAGCGGCCGCGTCGGCGGCGTCGTCGTCGGGGAGGAAGGCGATGCCGACCGCGTAGGAGCCGGCGGCGGGCAGCTCGAAGCCGACCCTGCCGCGGAAGAAGGCGTCCGGGATCTGCGTCAGGATGCCGGCGCCGTCGCCGGAGTCGGGCTCCGCTCCGGTGGCGCCGCGGTGCTCCAGGTTGCGGAGGACCGTCAGGGCCTGCTCGACGATGCGGTGCTCGGCCTTGCCGGTGAGCGTCGCCACAAAGCCGACGCCGCATGCGTCGTGCTCGTTGCTGGGGTCGTACAGGCCCTGCTGAGCGGGGCGCGCGTCCGCCAGAGCCCAGTAGGGCTGAGGGGCCCGGTTGGCGCCAGGGGCGGAGTGCGGGGACGCAGACAGCATCGGCTCTCCCGTCGTGTCGTCGTGTTCGGCATGGTCACAATTCACATGCGCATCCGGGACGACGCTGGCCCTCTGCGATTTCGTGCAGGTTACATGATGCCCAAGATTCCACCAAGTGGATTCTCTAGTCCACCATGTGGACAACCCAGCAGGTCAGGGCCCTTGTCTGGTGACCACTCGGACGTCCTCGCAAGTGTGCCCGAACGGATGCCCTACGAAACAGTGGGTTTACCCGGTCGCACTGTGTGAGTAACACCACGCGATCATCGAACCGGGCCGGGCGGCTCAGCCGACCTGGGCGCCGATCAGGCTGCCCAGCGCGAAAGTGATCGCCGCCGCCGCGCTGCCCAGCGCCAGCTGCCGCAGGCCACTGAACCACCAGGTCCTGGCGGTCACCCGGCTCACCACCGCGCCGCAGCCGAACAGGCCGACCAGCGCCAGACCCAGCGACGGCAGCAGGCTGGCCGCACCCAGCAGGTACGGCAGCAGCGGCAGCAGCGCGCCCAGGGCGAAGGCCAGGAACGAGGACCCGGCCGCCAGCAGCGGCGAGGGCAGGTCCTCCACGTCGATGCCCAGCTCCTCGCGGGCGTGCACCTCCAGCGCGCGGTCCGGGTCGGCGGTCAGCTGCTGGGCCACCTCGAACGCCAGCCGCGGCTCCACCCCGCGCTCCACATACAGCTGGGCCAGCTCGGCCAGCTCCTCGGTCGGGTTGCGGCGCAGCTCGATCCGCTCGATCTCCAGCTCGGCCTGGACCAGCTCGCGCTGCGAGGCCACCGAGGTGTACTCCCCCGCCGCCATCGAGAACGCGCCGGCCGCGAGCCCGGCCAGGCCGGTCAGCACGATCGCCTGGTGGCCGACGTTCCCGCCGACGACCCCGGCCATCAGCGCGAAGTTCGACACCAGGCCGTCCATCGCCCCGAACACCGCCGGACGCAGCCAGCCGCCGTTCACGTCGCGGTGGGTGTGCGCGTAGGCCTCGGCGGTGGCGGCTATGGACTCGGCGGAGGGGACGGAGGGGTTGTCGGCAGGTACGGTCGTCGTGGTCACACCAGGAAAATAGCCTGCGTCAACTTTTTGTTCCAGCAAGGCAGTGCTGCCTTACCACCCCTTCTGACCTGCAAGGTAAGGCTTGCCTTCAGCGGTAGAAGGCCCGCCGGACCCGACGCAGCCAGGCGTCCGCGGCGGCGGTGTCCGGCGCCTCCGGCAGCACCCCGGGACGGTCCAGCGCCGCCTCGGCGCGGGCCAGCAGCGGGCGGGCCCGCTCCGGCTGCTCGGCGATGGCCTCGCCGAGCCGGCGCACCGCGTCCGGGTCCGGCAGACGCAGCGTCAGCTCGCCGGTGGTGTGCAGCTGCTCGGCCTGGCGCAGCAGCCGGACCAGGTGCCGGGCGTGCTTGGCGCCCTTCGCCCGCTGCTCCGGGCGGTGGCCCTGCAGCTTGCGGAACTGCTGGTCGGCGTAGCCGAGGTAGGCGTTGCGGACCGCGCGCGCCGAGTGCAGCGAGCGGCGCAGCCCGATCAGCTCCTGTCCCAGCGGGGCGGCCGTCTCGTACGACTCCAGCCAGAGCAGCTCGCTCGCGGTGGGGTTGCTCGACAGCATCAGCCGCAGGGCCTTCCCGGCCTCGTGCAGGGTGCGATCAGGACTGGTGGTGACCAGCGACTCCTTCGGCCGGTGCAGCCCGAACAGCTGCTCGGTCGGCACCGCGAACATGCCCATCCGGTCGACGTCGGACCCGGCATGCGCCAGCCCGTACGCGGTCGAACCGACGACACCGCCCAACAGGATCTCCATCCCCAGAGCCTCGCCGAACCGGCGGCACGGGGCCACCGAATATCAGGCGTAGGGGTGCCAGCCACGGGTGTCGATCGGGAAGCCCATGGGCTCGGGCATGGTCAGGGACTGGCCGAAGATCCCGGCCGAGGTCTCGACGTAGCGGCTGCCGTCCAGTTCCAGCACGTGCCAGCTGCCGTCGTTGGGGTCGATGATCACGTAGACCGGGACCCGGGCGTCGGCGTAGCGCAGCCGCTTGTCCTCCCAGTCGCGCTTGATGGCGGCACGGGTCGTGGACACCGTCTCGACCACCGCGAGCAGGATGTCCGCGGGCCAGTCGCCCATCGTCAGCGGGGTGTCCTCGGCCCGGACCACAACCGCGTCGGCCCGCGGCTGGTAGTCGTCCGCCAGGTAGATCCCCCGCTCCGACCAGGCCGCGAACGGCTCCGGTGTCTGCCGGACGAAGGCACGACCGGGCAGATCGTGGATCGACCCGGGGTTCGCCTGCATGACGAGCTCGCCGTCCAGCAGTTCCACGTACAGTCCCGCCGGGATCTCCAGGTCGTGCCACGCCTGGATCAGGCGGTTGCTGACGCTGCCGCTCGGAGCGGGGGGATCGGTCGCCATACCCGAACGTTACCAAGGGCTTCCGGTCGGCCGGGCTGTCAGTGCAGGCGGCCGTCCGTCAGTTGGAGGAGGTGGTCGGCTCGGGAGAGCAGGTCGTGGTCGTGGGTGACCAGGAGGGTGGCGGTGCGGCGTTCGCGGGTGATTCCGGCGAGGAGGTCGATGATCTGGGCGCCGCGTTCGTGGTCCAGGGCCGAGGTGGGTTCGTCGACCAGCAGTACCGCGGGTTCGGCGAACAGCGCGCGGGCGATGTTGACCCGCTGGCGCTCGCCGCCGGAGAGCTGGTGCGGGCGGCGGTGCTGCTTGCCGTCGCCGAGGCCGACCGAGGCGAGCAGCTGCTCGGCGCGGGCGCGGGCCCGCCCCGGGCGGATCCCGCGCAGGTGGGCCACCGCCAGCAGCTGCTCCAGCGCGGTCAGCGACGACAGCAGGTTGGCCTGCTGGAACACGATGCCGATCTGCTCCCTGCGCAGCGCGGTGGCCTGCTTGGCGGAGAGCCCGGCGGTGTCCTGGCCCGCGACGACCAGCTGCCCGGAGTCCGGCCGCAGCAGCGTCGCGGCGACCGCCAGCAGGCTGGACTTCCCCGACCCCGACGGGCCGACGATCGCGGTCAGCTCGCCGGGGACGGCCCGCAGGCTGACCGCGTCCAGCGCGGTGAGTCTGCGGTCGCCGTCCGGATAGGTGAGAACGACGTCTCGAAGGGTGAGACCGTCAGTGGCGACGGCGGTGCTGGTCATCGGTTGGCTCCCAGGGCGGTCAGCGGGTCGACGGAGGTGATCCGGTGGACGGCGAGGGCCGCCCCGGCGAGGCCGAGCAGCACCATCGCCAGCACCGGCACGGCCACGGTGCCGAAGCCCGCGGCGAACGGCAGGCCGTTGCCGCTGAGCAGCGCCCCGCCGCTCAGGCCGAGCGCGGCCCCGGTGAGCGCGCCGCCGAGCAGCAGCACCAGCGCCTGGCCGAGGGCGTCCCGGACCAGGTAGCCGCTGGCCGCCCCGACCGCCTTGAGCACGGCGATGTCGGTGCGGCGCTGCACCGTCCAGACGGTGAAGAAGGCGCCGACGACCAGCGCGCTCACCGCGAACAGAAATCCCTGGATCATCCGCAGGCTGCCCTGTTCGGCGGAGAAGCCGTCGATCCCGCCGAGCGCGTCGGAGCGGCTGACGGTGCGGGTGTTGGCGATCCGGTCCAGCCGGCGGGTGTCGGCGCTGCCCGGGTCGACGGCCAGCGCGCCGGGGCCGGTCGCGCCGCTGATCCGCTGCCAGGTGGGCTCGGTGGTCCAGACGCTGGGGGCATGGCCGTAGGAGCGGTCGGCGGTGATCCCGGAGACGGTGAGGGTCCTGGTGCCGACGGTGACCGTGCTGCCGAGCGCGGCCCCGGTCGCCGCGCCCACCGCGACCTGGCCCTCGCCCGGCGCCGTGCCGGACCGCAGCGGCGGCAGCAGCGCGGCCGGGACGCCCAGGACGCTGACCGAGGTGACCGTCCCCGCGGCGCCGAGCCGGGACATCGCGACGCCCAGCGGCGCCACCGCGCCCACCCCCGGCGCGGACCGCCAGGCGGCCAGCTGGGCGGCGTCGATGCCGCTGTTGCTGAAGGACACCTCGGCCGGTGCGCCCGGGGGCGCGCCGAAGACCACGTCCCGGGCCGGGAGCCCGGAGACCGCCGAGGAGGCGCCGGCCGCGAGGCCGCCGGTGAGGCCGTAGAGCAGCACCACCAGGGTGCTGATCAGCATGACCACCACACCCATCAGGGCGAACCGCCCCCGGGCGAAGCGGATGTCACGCAGGGCGACGAACAAGGGGTCCTCCGGGGACGGGCGGGGTGGCTGACTCCTCCACCCTCCGGGAACCGCCGCCCCGATCCATCAGGGAGAGGACTGGTCCCGAATCCATCGAAAGGTTGATGCCGCGCAGCGCCCGCGCAGCCGCCGCTCCCCCGTAGGCTCGACGGTTGTGACCAGCACCGACGCCCCGACCCCGGCCCCCGGCTCCGTCCACCTGCCCGCGCTGCGGGTGATGGGCGCGCTGCTGCACGCCATGTTCTACGCGCTGCTGGTCGCCGGGCTGCTCAACGGCGGCGGCCCGCTCGCCGTGCTGCTGGGGGCGCTGCTCGGGCTGGCCTACGCCGCGGGCGGGCTGCCCCGGGTGCGGTCCGGCCGGGTCGCGGCGCGCTGGTGGCTGGGCGGGGTGGTCCTGGTCTGGGCGGCGCTGACCGCGCTGGACCCGGCGGTCGGCTACGTCGTCTTCCCGCTGTTCCTGATCTGCCTGCACCTGCTGCCGCGGGCCTGGGCGCTGCCCGCGGTCGCCGCGATGACCGGGGTGGTGGTGGCCGCGCAGGCGACCACGCCCGGTGGGCTGACCACCGCGAAGGTGCTCGGCCCGTGCATAGGGGCGCTGGTCGCGGTGCTCACCGCGTACGGCTACGCGGTGCTCTACCAGGAGAGCAGCCGGCGGCAGCAGCTGATCGACGACCTGGTCCGGACCCGCGACGAGCTGGCCGCCACCCAGCGCGAGGCCGGGCGGCTGGCCGAACGGCAGCGGCTGGCCCGGGAGATCCACGACACCCTGGCCCAGGGCCTTTCCAGCATCGTCCTGCTCTCCCGGAGCGCGGAGCGCGCGCTGCCGCCGGGGTCCGGCGCCGCGGCGGACCGGATCCGCGAGATCGGCGCGACCGCCGCGGAGAACCTGGCCGAGGCCCGGCGCTTCGTCGCCGCGCTCACCCCTCCGTCGCTGCGGGACGCGACCCTGCCCGAGGCGCTGCGCCGGGTCGCCGCCGGGTACGGGCCGGTCCCCGAGGTGGCGTTCCAGCTGGACGGGACGGCGTACCCGCTGCCGGTGGAGGCGGAGGTGGCGCTGCTCCGGCTGACCCAGGAGGCGCTGGCCAACGTCCGGCGGCACGCCGGGGCCGAGCGCGCCGCGGTCACCCTCTGCTACTTGGACGACCAGGTCACCCTGGACGTCTACGACGACGGCCGCGGCTTCGACCAGGAGGCGGTGTCGGCGCGGCGGGGCCCGCGGTTCGGGCTGCACGGGATGCGGGAGCGGATCGCCGACCTCGGCGGGGTGCTCTCGATCGAGTCCGCCCCGGGCGAGGGCACCGCCGTCGCCGTCTCCCTGCCGCTGGCCGCGGTGGACGGCGGTGCGCGGTGATCCGGGTGCTGCTGGTGGACGACCACCCGGTGGTGCGGCGCGGGCTGCGGGCGCTGCTGGAGGAGCTGCCCGGGGTGCAGCCGGTCGGCGAGGCCGCCGACGGCGCCGCCGCGCTACGGCTGCTGGACCAGCTGGACGCGGCCGGCGGACCCCCGGTGGACGTGGTGCTGATGGACCTTCAGATGGGCGAGGGCATGCACGGGGTCGAGGCCACCGGCCGGATCAGCGCCCGTCCCGACGCCCCCTCGGTGCTGATCCTCACCACCTACAGCACCGACGCCGACATCCTGGCCGCGGTCGAGGCCGGGGCCACCGGCTACCTGCTCAAGGACGCCCCGCCGGAGGACCTGGCCGCCGCGGTCCTGGCCGCCGCCCGCGGCGAGACGGTGCTCGCCCCACCGGTCGCGGCCCGACTGCTGGGACGGGTACGGGCCGACGGGCCGCGGCTCTCGCCGCGGGAGGAGGAGATCCTCGGGCTGCTGGCCGAGGGGCTGGCGAACCGTCAGATCTCCAAGCGCCTGTTCATCAGCGAGGCCACCGTGAAGACCCATCTGGTGCACCTCTACGACAAGCTCGGGGTGGACAGCAGGACCGCCGCGATCGCGGCCGGCCTGCGGCGCGGTCTGATCCGGCGGTCCTGACCTCCACCCCCGGCCCCGGTCGGGGCCGCCCGGCTACGGCTTGCTGTTGCCCGCCGTCGGCGAGGCCAGCGCCGCGGCGGAGGCCGGGGTGAGCACGGCCGGGGTCTTGCCCTTGTTCGCCGCGTCCACCCACTTCACCAGGTTGGCCGCGCTGATCTGCTCACCGTTGTAGGTCGGGTAGGCCGAGGTGCCGTTGAGCAGGATGGTCGGCGTGGAGCTGAAGCCCGACTTGTCGAAGGCGGTCTGCACCGCGGTCACCCAGGAGCCGAAGGTGTTGCCGTTGACGCAGGACGCGAAGGCCGGGTTGTTCAGCGCCGGGACCTGCTTGCCCAGGGTGATCAGCACGTTCTTGTCGGCCCAGGCGTCGTCGGTCTCGTCCGGCTGGTTCGCGTAGACCACGTCGTGGAAGTTGTGGAAGGCCCCCACGTTCTGCGCGCAGGCCAGCGCGTTGGCCGCGTTCTTGGAGCCGCTGCCCTGGTCGTGCCGGTCGATGAAGGACACCACGTGGTACTGGATCTTGAGCTTGCCCTGGCTCAGCAGCTGGTTGACCGTGCCGTGGAACTCCTTCTCGAACTCACCGCAGGCCGGGCAGCGCGGGTCCTCGTACACCGTCAGGGTGGACGGCGCGGCGTCCGCGCCGACCGGGATGACCAGGCTGTTGGCCCCCGCCGTCCCCTTCGGCGCGTCGGTGGCCGCCGTGTAGGAGCTGGTCTTGTGGTTCATCACCAGGACGCCGACCACGACCGCGACGACCAGGACCGCGAGCACGGTCCCGATGATGCCGAACTGGCGCAGCCGCCTGGCCTTGGCCTCCTGGGCGGCACGCTCCTCCTGCATCCGGTCGCGCGCGCTGCGCTTGGCCTCGGTGTTCTTCTGACTCATGTTGCTTCATCACCAACTGCGAGGGGACAGGGTCAACTGCTCGGGAAAGGCGGTCAGGGGGCGGCGAGCAGCCCGTCCAGGGAGAGCCGGGAGCGGGGCCGCCGGATCAGCCAGGCGGCCACCAGCAGGAACCCCAGGTCGCGGAGGATCTCCTGGAGGTAGGCGGTCTTGGACGCGCTCACCGCGCCGCCGCCGCCGAAGCAGCCGCAGTCGATGGAGATGCCGCGGGCCCAGACCGAGGCGATGGAGCCGATGTAGACCACCAGCAGCAGCCCGGAGACCATCGCCGCGATCCTGGTGCCGAGGCCCACCAGCAGCAGCAGGGCCAGCGCCATCTCCAGGAACGGCAGGCCGTAGCCGAACGGCTTGACCAGGGCCTCCGGTAGCAGCCGGTAGGCCCGGACCGCCTGCGCCGCCGCCTCCGGGTCGCCGATCTTGGCGTAGCCGGCCCAGCCCCAGACCACGGCCAGGCCGACCCTGGCGGCCGTGCCGATCCAGTCCGCGGCGGCCTGCCCGCGGCCGGTGCCCCCCGGTGTCACCCGGCGGCCCGTGCGGGCCAGTTGATCCGCGACCATCTCGTCATCGCCTCCCTGCGATCCGTACGGCGTGCTGCCTGTCTGCCGTCTGCTACTGATGCGGCGCTCCCTTGACGAGGGCCGCCAGCGCGGCCGGGTCGGTCAGCAGTTCGGGGTGCGCCCCGAGGTCGACCTCCTGGCCGTCCAGCAGCATCGAGGGGGTGCCGTGGTGCACCTTCGCGTCGGTGTAGGCCTGCTGGGCCTGGTTCACCCAGCTCCGGTACCAGAGGTCGTGCACCTCGGCGTCGAACGCGGCTCCGCGCAGCTTCGGCACCGCGGAGGCCAACTGCAGCAGCCTGGCCTCGGTGAAGCCGTCCACCGACTCGTCGGACTGGTTGGCGAACAGCAGCGCGTGGTACTCCGGGAAGCCGCCGTGGGCCAGCGCGGAGCGGGCGGCGTTGGTGGCCATCAGCGCGCCGGGGCCGGGCAGGCGCTGGTCCAGCGAGGACTCCAGCACATAGCGCAGCAGCACGGTGTGGGCGGCGGCGAGCTTCGCCAGTTCGGCGCCCTGGGCCGACTCGAACGCGGCGGTGGTCGAGCAGCGGAAGTCCTCGAACAGGGTGAGCACGGTCGGGGCGTCGGCATAGCCGACGTCGATCCCGGCCCCGTCCGGCGAGAGCCGGGCCGGGAGGCCGAGTAGCACCGCCCGCTGGGCCACGTCGGCGACCGCGGCCTGAGCGTGCGGCTTGGCCTGCGGTCTGGCCTGCGGCTTCGTGGCGGCGGGCTTGGCGCCCGGTTTGGCGTGCTGCTTGCCGTGCGGGGTGACCAGCGGCGCCCGGAGCAGGTCGCGGTCGGCGGCGACCGGGACGGGGCGCCGGTCGGCGGCCGGGACGGCGGACGAGCCGCGCTGCCCGCCCTCGGACAGGGCCTTCGCCACGGTGGCCTCGCCGCCGACGGCGACGGCCAGGGCGACGGCGGCGACAGCGGCCTTGGCCATCCGGACACGGGGTGAAGCAGCCACGGCGGACCTCCTCGGATCGCGGTCGTGCGAATGCGCGCACGGGCGGCGCCGAAAGGCACCACCTGCCGGATCATCAACGAGGAGAACAGCCCGGGGGGCACGCGCCACGCGGCCACTCACCTGAACGAGTGACCGCGCGGCGGGACCTGCGGGAATGCGGGCCGCAACCGGCGGCCCGCGGGCGTCAGCGCTTGCGGACGCCCTGGGCGAGTTCCGCGGCCAGCTCGCGGACCGCGGTGTACCCGGCCTCGGCCGAGGCCGCGTCCAGGATGCGCTGGACGAAGGCCGAGCCGACGATCACCCCGTCGGCGAACGCCGACACCTCGGCGGCCTGGGCCGCCGTGGAGACGCCGAGGCCGACGCAGACCGGCAGCTCGGTGGTCGCCCGGGTGCGCTTGACCAGGTCCTCGGCCAGCTCGCCGACCTGGGCCCGGCTGCCGGTCACGCCCATCACCGCGGCGGCGTAGACGAAGCCGGTGCCGTGCGCGGTGATCGTCGCCAGCCGCTCGTCCCGGCTGGACGGGGCCACCACGAAGACCGTGGCCAGGCCCAGTTCAGCCGCCGCCTCGGTCCAGGCCGTGGACTCCTCGACCGGCAGGTCGGGCAGGATGCAGCCCGCGCCCCCGGCCGCGGCCAGGTCCGCGGCGAAGCGCGCGGCCCCGTACCGGTCCACCGGGTTCCAGTAGGTCATCACCAGCACCGGCACAGCCGGGTTGGCGGCGGTGACCTGACGGACCGTCTCCAGCACGTCGGTGATCCGGATGCCGTTGCGCAGCGCGATGTCGTCGGCGGTCTGGATCACCGGTCCGTCCAGCACCGGGTCGCTGTGCGGCAGGCCGATCTCGACCACGTCGCAGCCGCCGTCGATCAGCGCCTGCACCGCGTCGGTCGCGCCGGCGATGGTCGGGAAGCCGGCCGGGAGGTAGCCGATCAGCGCGGCCCGGTTCTCGGCCTTCGCCGCGGCGAGGGTGGTGTCGAGCAGCGTCACTGGGAACCCCCCGCGAAGTCGTTGAGCAGGCCGAAGTACTCGGCGGCGGTGTGCATGTCCTTGTCCCCGCGGCCGGAGAGGCTGACCAGGACGGTCGCGTCCGGGCCCAGCTCTCGGCCCAGCTCCAACGCCCCGGCCAGCGCGTGCGCGCTCTCGATCGCCGGGATGATGCCCTCGGTGCGGGAGAGCAGCCGCAGCGCCTCCATGGCGGCGGCGTCGGTGCACGGGCGGTACTCGGCCCGGCCGACGTCCTTGAGGTAGGAGTGCTCCGGGCCGACGCCGGGGTAGTCCAGACCGGCCGAGATGCTGTGGCTCTCGATGGTCTGGCCGTCCTCGTCCTGCAGCACGTAGGTGCGCGAGCCGTGCAGCACGCCCGGGTCGCCCTTGGTGAGGGTGGCCGCGTGGCGGGGGGTGTCCACGCCCTCGCCGGCCGCCTCGATGCCGACCAGCCGGACACCGGCGTCCGGGATGAAGTCGTAGAAGATCCCCATCGCGTTGGAGCCGCCGCCGACGCAGGCGACGACCGCGTCCGGGAGCTTTCCGGTGCGGTCCAGCACCTGGGCCCTGGCCTCGATGCCGATCACCCGGTGGAAGTCGCGGACCATCATCGGGAACGGGTGCGGTCCGGCGACCGTGCCGAACAGGTAGTGGGTGGAGTCGACGTTGGCGACCCAGTCCCGGAACGCCTCGTTGATGGCGTCCTTGAGGGTGCGGCTACCGGACTTCACCGGCACCACCTCGGCGCCGAGCATCCGCATCCGGGCCACGTTCAGGGCCTGCCGCTGGGTGTCGACCTCGCCCATGTAGATGGTGCATTCCAGGCCGAACAGCGCGGCGGCGGTGGCGGTGGCCACGCCGTGCTGGCCCGCGCCGGTCTCGGCGATCAGCCGGGTCTTGCCCATCCGGCGGGTCAGCAGGGCCTGGCCCAGCACATTGTTGATCTTGTGTGAGCCGGTGTGGTTCAGGTCCTCGCGCTTGAGCAGCACCCGCGCGCCGCCGGCCTCGGCCGAGAAGCGGTGCACGTCGGTGAGCGGGCTGGGACGGCCGGTGTAGTCCTTCAGCAGGCCGGAGAGCTCGGCGGCGAAGGCCGGGTCGGCCTTCGCCTTCTCGTACTCGTCGGCGACCTGCTCGACGGCGGCGACCAGCGCCTCCGGGATGAAGCGCCCGCCGTACGCGCCGAAGTAGCCGCGCGCGTCAGGGGTGCTGACGTCTGGGGTGATGTCGTTGGACGACATGGGTGATGGTCCCTCAGGTGTGTGAGCCGATGGGTGACAAAGACAGAACGACCTACTGGCCGTCGGGTCCCTGCCATCGGGCGCCCGGCACCTGGCCCGGCTCCGCACCGATCACGTAGCGCACGCGCCGTCCCAGCACCCGGCGCGCGGGCGCGCGGCAGCCGCGGGGCTTGCAGCCGGGCTGGAGACGTGCGGACATGGCCATGAGGGTAGTGCTCAGCCCCGGCCGTGGCGAATCGCCGGATGCGCGCCCGCGGCGACCAGGTCGGCGACCGCGGTCCTCGGGTCGCGCCCGGTCACCAGGGACTCGCCGACCAGCACCGCGTCCGCGCCCTCGTTGGCGTAGGCGATCAGGTCGTGCGGGCCGCGGACACCGGACTCGGCGACCCGGACCACGTGGTCCGGGATCGACGGCGCGACATTGGCGAAGGTGTCCCGGTCGACCTTGAGGTCCTTGAGGTTGCGGGCGTTGACGCCGATGATCCGGGCCCCCGCGTCGACCGCGCGGGCCACCTCCTCCTCGTCGTGCACCTCGACCAGCGGGGTCAGCCCGATCGACTGGGCCCGCTCGATCAGCGACTCCAGCGCGGGCTGCTCCAGCGCGGCGACGATCAGCAGCGCCAGGTCGGCGCCGTGGGCGCGGGCCTCCCACAGCTGGTAGGCGGTGACGATGAAGTCCTTGCGCAGCACCGGCGTGTCCACGGCGGCGCGGACGGCCTTGAGGTCGGCCAGCGAGCCGCCGAAGCGGCGCTGCTCGGTCAGCACCGAGATCGCCGCCGCGCCGCCCGCCGCGTAGTCGGCGGCCAGCGCCGCCGGGTCGGCGATGGCGGCCAGCGCGCCCTTGGACGGGCTGGACCGCTTGACCTCGCAGATCACCCGGACGCTGTCGCCGCGCAGGGCGGCCACGCCGTCCTTGGCGTCCGGCGCGCGGGTCGCGAGCTCCTTGAGCTGGTCCAGGGACACCCGGCTCATGCGCTCCTCGAGGTCCTCACGGACCCCGGCGATGATGTCATCGAGCACGCTCACGCTGGATGCCCCCTTCTGGTGTGTTCGGGACTGCGGAGTTTCAGCACAGCTGTTCGGCTGCGTACAGCCTGATGCGATGGTATCCGCCACAGCGTCCGACGCTCGCATCCACACCGCCGCGATCTCGCCCACTGGACCTGACCGCGCCACGACCGCGCTGGTCAGACCACCGGCGGGGCCAGCCAGCCGCCGTACGGGGTGTTCCGCAGCACCGCGAAGACCAGCAGGGCGCCCAGCACCGCCCAGGTCCAGCCGCGGCTCAGGGTCGGCGGCTCGGTGGGCAGGCCGCGCCAGGAGCGGTAGGTCCAGCGCGCCCACAGCACCGCCGCCGCCGTCCCGGCGACCACCAGCAGCGCATTGTCGTGCAGCGCCGCCGCCAGATCGCCCCGGGTCAGCGCGTGCACGCAGCGCAGGCCGCCGCAGGCCGGGCACCACCAGCCGGTGACCCGCAGGAACGGGCAGACCGGGTAGTGGCCGGGGCGGTCCGGCGACACCGCGCCCACATACGCGGTCGCCGCGGCGGCGGTCGCCAGGGCGACCGCCGGCGCGACGAGCCTGCGCGAGGAGGCGGGCTGACCCGCCGTCACCGACATACCGGCACCGGGCCTGTCGCGTCGTCAGGAGTCGTCAGGAGGAGACGCCCGAGCCGACCGAGGCCTTCGGCGCGGCGGGGGCGAGGTGGCCGGAGTCCGGCTTCTTCCCGAAACCGGCGGCGGCCAGCGCCTTGCCGATCAGCGGGCCGACCACCGCGACGACCAGACCGGCGACGACCAGCCAGGGCACGGGAATGACCATGGCCACACCAGCGACCATGAAGCCGATGAAGCAGATCGTCACCCCGGTCCAGGCTGCGGTGGTGTGTCCGTGGGCGCTACCCGACATTGCTGCTCCTAGGTTGAACGTGGGCTCTCGACAGACATTGTTCCGTACGGCGGTCCGTGTCGCCGTACGGGGTGGCACCCTGACGGTTCAGCGTGTCGGGTCCTCGCCCCGGTCCATCGCCTTCCACAGGTCGGCCGGGGTCTCCGGGCCGGGCGCGGCGGCCCTGCGGCGGGCCGGGGCGGGGGTTCCGGCCGCGCCGGGGGCGTCGTAGCGGGAGGACATGCCGGGCCAGTCCCGGCCCCTGGCGACCACCAGCAGGCCGGCCAGCAGCAGCAGCACACCGCCGAGGGCGGCGGCCCAGGGCCAGCCGGTGTGGCCGACGCCGGTCGCGGTGGCCCGGGTCAGGCCTATCGCCCGCGCCGCACGCTCGTCCAGCGCCCCGGTAGCGGTGGCGGAGGCCAGCGCGGACGCGACGGTCCCGGCTCCGGCCAGCGCCAGCAGCAGGCCCAGCAGCTTGCGGGCCGGGCCGCGCACCGCGAACACCGCGACCGCGGAGGCCAGCCCGACCAGGGCCAGCGCGCCGGGCAGCCCGCTGGTCTCGGAGCCGGTGGCGGAGACCTTCAGCAACGAGCTCTGGAACGCGGCACTGCCGTGCGCCCAGGTCTGCCCGGCGGCCACCAGCACCACGGTCGCACCGGCGACGCTGCACAGCAGCATCGCCGCCAGGCTGCGCATCCCGCCACGCCGCGGGGCGGCGGGCGTGGCGGGCTCGGTGGCGGGTGCGGTGGCGTCGGCGGTGGTGCGGGGCTGCGGCAGAGCGGTCACCGTTCCAGTGTGCCCTGCGCCTCCGGGTCGGCCCGACCCAGGGGGTCGGCCGCGGGCCGGATCTCGCGCAGGCCGCCCGCACTGGCGACCGCCCGCAGCACCGCGGCGGCCTTGTTGCGGCACTCGGCGTCCTCGCTCTCGGGCACCGAGTCCGCCACCACGCCCGCGCCGGCCTGGACGTATGCCCGTCCGTCCCGGATCAGCGCGGTGCGGATGGCGATCGCGGTGTCGGAGTCCCCGGCGAAGTCCAGGTAGCCGACGCAGCCGCCGTACAGGCCGCGCCGGGTGGGCTCCAACTCCTCGATGATCTGCATCGCCCGCGGCTTCGGCGCGCCGGACAGCGTCCCGGCCGGGAAGCAGGCGGTCAGCACGTCGAAGGCGGTGCGGCCCGCGGCGACCTGCCCGGTGACCGTGGAGACGATGTGCATGACGTGGCTGTACCGCTCCACCGTCATGAACTCGACCACCTCGACGCTGCCGGGCGCGCAGACCCGGCCCAGGTCGTTGCGGCCCAGGTCGACCAGCATCAGGTGCTCGGCCCGCTCCTTGGGGTCGGCCAGCAGCTCGGCGGCCAGGTCGGCGTCCTCCTCCGGGGTGGCGCCGCGGTGCCGGGTGCCGGCGATCGGGTGCACCATGGCCCGGCCGTCCTCGACCTTGACCAGGGCCTCCGGGCTGGACCCGACCACGTCGAAACCGTCGAACCGGAACAGGTACATGTAGGGGCTCGGGTTGGTGGTCCGCAGCACCCGGTAGACGTCCAGCGCGCTGGCCGCGCAGGGCACCTCGAACCGCTGCGAGGGCACCACCTGGAACGCCTCGCCGGCCCGGATCCGCTCCTTGACCTCCTCGACCGCGGCCCGGTACGGCGCCCCGCCGAACGGCGACACCGCGTCCACCGAGGCCACCGGCACCAGCGCGGCGGCCCCGGCCGCGACCGGGCGGGCCAGGTCGGCGGTCATCGCGTCCAGCCGGGCCACCGCGTCCGCGTAGGCGGCGTCCACACCGGTGTCGCGGTCGTCGTGGTTGACCGCGTTGGCGATCAGGACGACGCTGCCGCTGGCGTGGTCGAGCACGGCCAGGTCGGTGGCCAGCAGCATGGTCAGCTCGGGCAGCCGGAGGTCGTCCGGGGCGAGCACCGGCAGCTTCTCCAGCCTGCGGACCACGTCGTAGCCGAGGTAGCCGACCATGCCGCCGGTGAACGGCGGGAGTTCGCCGCTCCGGTGCAGGTCGCGCGGGGTGTGCAGGGCCTCGATGGTGGCCCGGAGCACCTGCAGCGGGTCGCCCTCGACCGGGACGCCGACGGGCGGCTCGCCGAGCCAGCGCGCGCCGCCGTCCTGGTCCACCGTCAGCGCGGCGCTGCAGCGGACCCCGACGAAGGAGTAGCGGGACCAGGAGCGGCCCTGCTCGGCGGACTCCAGCAGGAAGGTGTTCGGCCGCTCGCCGGCCAGCTTGCGGTACAGGCCGACGGGGGTGTCCCCGTCCGCGAGCAGCCGTCGGACGACCGGGACCACCCGGCGGTCGACGGCCAGCTTGCGGAAGGTATCGAGGTCGGGGGTGACGGTGCCGGTGGTCATGGTCGCTGAGCCTACTGGTCGGCGGGGGCCGGGAGGACGGGGATGCCACCGGCGTCGAAGCAGGTCCGGTCGCCGGTGTGGCAGGCCGCGCCGACCTGGTCCACCTTCACCAGCAGGGTGTCGCCGTCACAGTCCAGGGCCACCGACTTCACCAGCTGGAGGTGGCCGGAGGTGTCGCCCTTGACCCAGTACTCGCGGCGGCTGCGGGACCAGTAGGTGCAGCGGCCGGTGGTGAGGGTGCGGTGCAGCGCCTCGTCGTCCATCCACCCCAGCATCAGCACCTCGCCGGTGTCGTACTGCTGCGCGACGGCGGGGACCAGGCCCTGCGGGTCGCGCTTGAGCCGGGCGGCGACGGCGGGGTCGAGCGCGGTGCTGCCCGGCGGGGCGGGGGCTGCGGCGGTGTCAGACATGGGTCCCATTCTGCCGCAGGCCGCGTTGCCCGCGGGGACGCGCCAGGGGGTGGCTGCCGGGGCGGCTCTGGGGCGGCTGCTGGGGCGGCTTCGGGGGCGCTGCTGGGACGCCCCATGGTGAACGGGCCTGTGTTGCGGGCATCCTGGTGCGCATGAGTGCCGAGGAGCCACCCGCAACCTCCCCGCGCAGGGGTCCGCAGCGTCGCACCGCGGTGGTCGCCGCAGGGGTGCTGGGGGTGCTGGTCGTCGTGGTGGTACTGGTCGTGGCGCTGTCGGGGGGCGGCAAGCACAAACCGCCCGCCGCGGCCCCGACCACCACCTCAGCCCCCGCCCCACCCCCACCGAGCCCGACGCCGAGCGCAGACCCGCAGACCTTCGCCTACATCGCCCTGCACACCGGTGACTGCGTCAGCGACCCGAGCGTCAGCACCAGCCTCAAGAAGCTGGTGAAGCACGACTGCGCCACCCCCCACGACGCCGAGATCACCGGCCGGATGCAGCTCCCGGACGGGCTGACCGCCGAACCGGCCATCGTGCAGCAGGCCAAAAAGCTCTGCAAGACGCTCAACGACACGGCCTGGCACAAGCAGGGCAGCCGGTCGAGCAGCCTCAACGAGGGCGCGTACTTCCCGGATCTGGCCGACTACAGAGCAGGTCGGCATACCGCGACCTGCATGCTGGAGATAGCCGCGGGCGCGGCCAAACTGCACGCGCCGCTGACGCAATGACGGGGCATCAGTCGTACGCTTGCCCCTATGTCGAACCATGCCCGACGTGAACGCCTGCTGCTGGCCGATCTGCTGGAGAGCGTGGGTCCCGACGCGCCTACCCTGTGCAAGGGCTGGACCACCCGGGACCTCGCCGCGCACGTGGTGGTGCGGGAGCGACGGCCCGACGCCGCGGGCGGCATCATGATCAAGCCGCTGGCGGCGCGCCTCGCCAAGGTGCAGGGCGAGTTCGCGGCCAAGCCGTACGAGCAGCTGCTCGAACTGATCAGGACCGGGCCGCCGAAGCTCTCGCTGTTCGGCATCCCCGGCGCGGACGAGGTCAGCAACACCGTGGAGTTCTACGTCCACGGCGAGGACGTGCGCCGGGCGCAGGACGGCTGGGCGCCGCGGGTGCTGGACGCCGAGTTCGCCGAGGTGCTGTGGAAGCGACTGGCCCGGATGGCCCCGCTGAGCGGTCGCCGGTCGCCGTCCGGCCTGGTGCTGCGCCGCCCGGACGGGCAGACCGCGGTGGCGCGCAAGGGCGCGCCGGTGGTGACCGTCACCGGCGAGCCCGCCGAGCTGCTGCTGTTCGCGATGGGCCGCCAGTCCCGCGCCGACGTCTCGCTGGAGGGCGACGAGGACGCCATCGGCAAGGTGCAGACAGCAGAGCTGGGCATGTAAGGAGCCCGGTGGCCCGGCCGGTCAGGCCTGGCGGACCGGGTGTCCCGCCTCGCGCAGCGCCTGCTTGACCTCGCCGATGCGAAGGTCGCCGAAGTGGAACACGCTCGCCGCCAGGACCGCGTCCGCGCCCGCCTCGACCGCCGGGGCGAAGTCGGCCAGGCGGCCCGCGCCGCCGCTGGCGATGACCGGGATGCCGACCGCCTTGCGGACCGCCCGGAGCAGCTCCAGGTCGTAGCCGTCCTTGGTGCCGTCGGCGTCCATGGAGTTGAGCAGGATCTCGCCCGCGCCCAGCTCGGCCGCGCGCACCGCCCAGGCGACCGCGTCCAGGCCGGTGCCGCGGCGCCCGCCGTGGGTGGTGACCTCGAAGCCGGAGTCGGTCCCCGCCCCTGATACCACGGCGCCCTCGGCCACCCGCCGCGCGTCGATGGAGAGCACCAGCACCTGACTGCCGAAGCGGTGGGCGATCTCCCGGACCAGCTCGGGCCGGGCGATCGCCGCGGTGTTGACGCCGACCTTGTCCGCCCCGGCCCGGAGCAGCCGGTTGACGTCCTCGGGCTCGCGGACGCCGCCGCCCACCGTGAGCGGGATGAAGACCTGCTCGGCGGTGCGGCGGACCACGTCGTAGGTGGTCTCCCGGGAGCCGGAGGACGCGGTGATGTCCAGGAAGGTCAGCTCGTCGGCACCCTCGGCGTCGTAGAGCCTGGCCATCTCGACCGGGTCCCCGGCGTCGCGCAGGTTCTGGAAGTTGACGCCTTTGACCACCCGCCCGGCGTCGACGTCGAGGCAGGGGATCACACGGACGGCGAGGGTCATGCGGAGGACTCCGGGTTCTTCTTGTAGGCCTCGACCTCGACCTCCACGGCCATCCGGGAGTCGAGCAGGGCGCTGACGACGACGATGGTGGCGGCCGGCCGCACCGCGCCGAACAGCTCCTTGTGCACCCGGCCGACCTCGTCGACGTCGCGGGCGTGGGTGACGTACATCCGGGTGCGGACCACGTCGGCGGCGGTGAGGCCGAAGCCGGCCAGGGCGGTGAGGGCGACCCCGAACGCGGTGCGGGCCTGGTCGTGCGGCGAGCCCTCGAACAGGATCCGGCCGTCGTCCCAGGCGGTGCAGCCGGAGACGAACACGAAGTCGCCGACCGCGACCGCCCGGGAGAAGCCGAACTGGTCCTCCCAGGGGCTGTGCCCGTTCACTCGTACCGGTTGCAGGTCCTGACGCTCCGTCATGCCGGATCCATTCCTGTCGGAGGACCCTCAGGACACCGTGGCCAGTGCCTCTTCGAGGGTGAATGCCTGAGCGTAGAGGGCCTTCCCGACGATCGCGCCCTCCACTCCGCTGCCGACCAGCGTGGCGATGTCACGCAGGTCCTGCAGGGAGGACACGCCGCCGCTGGCGACGACGGCCCGGTCGGTCGCGGCGCAGACGTTGCGCAGCAGCTCCAGGTTGGGTCCGGTGAGGGTGCCGTCCTTGTCCACGTCGGTGACCACGTAGCGGGCGCAGCCCTCGGCGTCCAGCCGGGCCAGCGCCTCGTAGAGGTCGCCGCCCTCGCTGGTCCAGCCCCGGCCGCGGAGGGTGGTGCCGACCACGTCCAGGCCGACCGCGATCCGGTCGCCGTACTCGGCGATGGCCTTGGCGACCCACTCCGGGGACTCCAGCGCGGCGGTGCCGAGGTTGACCCGGGCGCAGCCGGTGGCCAGCGCGGCCCGCAGCGAGTCGTCGTCGCGGATGCCGCCGGACAGCTCGACCTTCACGTCCAGCCGGCCGGTGACCTCGGCCAGCAGCGCCCGGTTGTCGCCGGTGCCGAAGGCGGCGTCCAGGTCGACCAGGTGGATCCACTCGGCGCCGGCCGTCTGCCAGGCCAGCGCGGCGGCCAGCGGCTCGCCGTAGGAGGTCTCCGAGCCGGAGGCGCCCTTGACCAGGCGCACGGCCTGGCCGTCCCGGACGTCCACGGCGGGCAGCAGGACGAGCTTGTCAGCGGTAGCGGAGGTCACAGCGAGTCGGTCCAGTTCTTCAGCAGGGTCGCGCCGGCGTCGCCGGACTTCTCGGGGTGGAACTGCGTGGCGGCCAGCGGCCCGTTCTCGACCGCGGCGACGAACGGCTCGCCGTGCTCAGCCCAGGTGACCAGCGGCGGGCGCAGCTGCTCGATCGGCTGCAGCTCCCAGTGCCGGACGGCGTAGGAGTGCACGAAGTAGTAGCGGGCGTCGGCGTCCAGACCGGCGAACAGGGTGCTGCCCTCGGCCGCCTTGACCGTGTTCCAGCCCATGTGCGGGACGATCGGCGCCTGCAGCGGCTCGACCGTGCCGGGCCACTCGTCGCAGCCCTCGGTCTCGGTGCCGTGCTCGACGCCGCGGGCGAACAGGATCTGCATCCCGACGCAGATGCCCAGCACCGGGCGTCCGCCGGAGAGCCGACGGCCGATCACCCGCTCGCCGCGGACCGCGCGCAGCCCCTCCATGCAGGCGGCGAACGCGCCGACGCCGGGGACCAGCAGGCCGTCGGCGTCCAGCGCGGTCTGGAAGTCTGAGGTCACCTCGACCTCGGCGCCGACCCGCTCCAGCGCGCGCTGCGCCGAGCGGAGGTTGCCCGAGCCGTAGTCGAGCACGACCACTCGCTTGGCCATCAGGACCGGCCTTTCTTCCAGGGGTTCCTCAGCCAGGGGTTCCGCATCAGGCGATCCGCATCAGCGCGGTGGCGAGGCACATGCCGGAGCCGAGGGCGAGCAGCAGGGTGATGCCCCGGGGCAGCTTCTGCTTCCAGAACGAGATCACCCCGCCGAGCAGGAACAGGCCGAGGAAGAGGATGACGATGGTCGAGGTGTTCATGGCTTACAGCGCGCCCTTGGTCGACGGGAGGATCCCGGCCGCACGCGGGTCCAGCTCGCTGGCGTACCGCAGCGCCCGAGCGAGCGCCTTGAACTGGCACTCGACAATGTGGTGGGCATTGCGTCCATACGGTACGTGGACGTGCAGCGCGATCTGCGCCTGGGCCACGAAGGACTCCAGGATGTGCCGGGTCATCGTGGTGTCGTAGGAGCCGATCATCGGCGCCATGTTCTCCGGCTCGGTGTGCACCAGGTAGGGGCGGCCGGAGAGGTCCACGGTGACCTGGGCCAGCGACTCGTCCAGCGGGACGGTGCAGTTGCCGAAGCGGTAGATGCCGACCTTGTCGCCCAGCGCCTGCTTGAACGCGGCGCCCAGCGCGAGCGCGGTGTCCTCGATCGTGTGGTGGGTGTCGATGTGCAGGTCACCGTCGGTCTTGACGGTGAGGTCGAACAGGCCGTGCCGGCCGAGCTGGTCCAGCATGTGGTCGTAGAAGCCGACGCCGGTGCTGATGTCGGTCTTTCCGCGGCCGTCGAGGTCGATCTCGACCTTGACCGAGGTCTCCTTGGTGGTGCGCTCGACGCGCCCGATCCGGGTCATGAGGTGGGAAGCTCCTTGAGCGAGGTGCGGACGGCGTCGAGGAAGGCGTCGTTCTCGGCCGGGGTGCCCGCGGTGACCCGGAGCCGTCCGGGCACTCCGTTGTCGCGGACCAGCACGCCCTTGTCGAGGATCGCCTGCCACATCGCGTGGCTGTTCGGGAAGACGCCGAACTGGACGAAGTTGGCGTCCGAGTCGGTCACCTCCAGGCCCAGCGCCCGGAGTTCGGTGACGATCCGGTCGCGTTCGGCCTTCAGCCGCTCGACGTAGCCGAGCAGGGTGTCGGTGAACTCCAGCGCCGCCAGCGCGGTGGCCTGGGTGACCGCGGACAGGTGGTACGGCAGCCGGACCAGCTGCACCGCGTCCACCACGGCCGGGTCGGCGGCCAGGTAGCCGAGCCGCAGCCCGGCCGCGCCGAAGGCCTTGGACATGGTCCTGGTGACCACCAGCAGCGGGCGGCCTTCGAGCAGCGGCAGCAGCGACGGCTGGTGCGAGAACTCGGTGTACGCCTCGTCGACGATCACGATGGTCGGCTTGACCGCCTGCGCCGCCTCGTACAGGGCGAGCACGGTCTCGCGCGGGACGGCGGTGCCGGTCGGGTTGTTCGGCGAGCAGACGAACAGCACGTCGGGGCGCTGCACCGCGATGGCGGCCAGGGCGACGTCCAGGTCGACGGTGAAGTCGTCGCCGCGCGGGCCCTGGGTCCAGTGGGTGCCGGTGCCGCGGGCGATCAGGTCGTGCATCTGGTAGGTCGGCGCGAAGCCCAGGGCGGTACGGCCGGGGCCGCCGAAGGTCTGCAGCAGCTGCTGCAGGATCTCGTTGGAGCCGTTGGCGGCCCAGACCTGCTCCCGGCCGACGGCGTGTCCGGTCGAGCTGGTCAGGTACCCGGCCAGGGCCTCGCGCAGCTCGACCGCGTCCCGGTCCGGGTAGCGGTTGAGGTGCCGGGCGGCCTCGGCGACCCGCTCGGCGATCCGGCGGACCAGCGGCTCCGGCAGCGGGTACGGGTTCTCATTGGTGTTGAGCAGCACCGGGACGTCCAACTGCGGTGCGCCGTAAGGGGATTTGCCGCGCAGCTCATCGCGGACGGGCAGGTCGTCGAGGTTCATGCGCCGGGTACCGTCCAATCGAAGCGGGCGCGTACGGCGTCGCCGTGGCCGGGCAGGTCCTCGGCGTCGGCGAAGGTGACCACGTGCCTGGCGACGTCGGCCAGCGCCTCGCGGGAGTAGTCCACCACGTGGATGCCGCGCAGGAAGCTCTGCACGCTGAGCCCCGAGCTGTGGCAGGCGCAGCCGCCGGTCGGCAGCACGTGGTTGGACCCGGCGGCGTAGTCGCCGAGCGAGACCGGCGAGAACGCGCCGACGAACACCGCGCCCGCGTTGCGGACCCGGGCCGCCACCGCGGCGGCGTCGGCGGTCTGGATCTCCAGGTGCTCGGCGGCGTAGGCGTTGACCACGTCCAGGCCCTGGTCGACCGAGTCGACCAGGATGATCCCGGACTGCTTGCCGCCCAGCGCCTGGCGCACCCGGGCCTCGTGCCGGGTCGCCGCGACCTGGGTCTTCAGCTCGCCCTCGACCGCCTCGGCCAGCGCGACCGAGTCGGTGACCAGGACCGACGCGGCGCTGGGGTCGTGCTCGGCCTGGCTGATCAGGTCGGCGGCGACGTGCCGTGGGTCGGCGGTGTCGTCGGCGAGGATGGCGATCTCGGTGGTGCCGGCCTCGGCGTCGATCCCGATCCGGCCCTTGAGCAGCCGCTTGGCGGCGGCGACGTAGATGTTGCCGGGGCCGGTGACCAGGTTGACCGGCGCGCAGCGGCTCTCGCCCTCGCCCGCGCCGTAGGCGAACATGGCGATGGCCTGGGCGCCGCCGACGGCGTACACCTCGTCCACGCCGAGCAGCGCGCAGGCGGCCAGGATGGTCGGGTGCGGCAGGCCGCCGTGCTCCTTCTGCGGCGGGGAGGCCAGCGCCAGGCTGGGCACCCCGGCCTCCTGCGCCGGGACCGCGTTCATCACCACCGAGGACGACAGCGGCGCCAGGCCGCCGGGCACGTACAGCCCGACCCGGTCGACCGGGACCCAGCGCTCGGTGACCGTGCCGCCGGGCGCGACCCGGGTGGTGTGGTCGGTGCGGCGCTGCTCGCGGTGGACCAGGCGGGCGCGGCGGATCGACTCCTCCAGTGCGGCCCGGACGGCCGGGTCCAGCTGCTCCAGGGCGGCGGTGATGGCGGCCTTCGGGACCCGGATGTCGGTCAGCCGGACCCCGTCGAACCGCTCGGTGATCTCGACCAGCGCCTCGACGCCGCGATGGCGCACGTCCTCGCAGATCGGCCGCACCCGGTCCAGGGCGGCCTCGACGTCGAGCTCGGCACGCGGGAGTACGGCGCGCGGGTCGTCGATGGATCCTCTGAGGTCGATTCGCGAAATCACAGGCCCCAGTCTACGGAGCGGCCGGGGCCCCTGTGACGCTGTACCACTTCGTGGGACGCCCCCGTTCGGGTCCGCCCGGTGGCCGGCGGTCACCGCCGCTGACACGCTGTCGCCCGTGGGCGGCCCCCCGGACGCCCGTACCGGTGAGCTGCCACGAGCGCGAACCGGTACGGGCACCGCGCGTCGCGGGCCCGCGGACCCGTACTCTTGCGCTCGTGACCGAACGGCTCCCCCTCTTCCCCCTGGGCACAGTGCTCTACCCGGGCCTGGTCCTGCCCCTGAACGTCTTCGAGGAGCGCTACCGCCGCCTGGTCGCCGACCTGGTCGCGGGCGACGAGCCGTACCGCTTCGGCGTACTGGCCATCCGGGACGGCCGCGACGTCGCCCCGACCGGGGTGGACCCGGGCAACCAGGCCCTGGCCGGGCTCGGCTCCGACCCGGCGCACGCCCTGTACGACCTGGGCTGCGTCGCCGAGATCGCCACCGTCGAGCAGCGCAAGGACGGCGGCTACGACCTGATCGCCACCGGCACCACCCGGTTCCGGGTCGAGTCCTTCGACGCCACCGGCCCCTATCTGACCGCCGAGGTCAGCCGGGTCGCCGAGCAGCCCGGGGACGAGGCGGCGGTGCTGGCGCAGGCCGTGGAGCGGCTGTTCCGGGCCTACCAGAAGCGGCTGGCGGGGGCCCGTGAGAGCACCGTCTCCGGGGTGCAGGAGCTGCCGGACGACCCGATGGTGCTCTCCTACCTGGTCGCCGCGGCGTCGGTGCTGGACACCGGGGACAAGCAGCGGCTGCTCGCGGCGGACTCGGCGAGCGAGCGGCTCACCGCGGAGCTGGCGCTGCTGCGCCGGGAGAACGCAGTGCTGGCGAAGCTGCCGTCGCTGCCGGCGGTGGAGCTGACCCGGCAGGCCTTCAACCCGAACTAGCCCGGCCGCTAGTCGACGGTGACCTGGGCCGGGGTGGACTGCACCGGCTCGGCCCAGAACTTGCCCTGGTAGGTCAGCGTGTAGATCCCGGTCTCGGTGGCCCGGACCGTCGCCGTGATCAGGCCGTTGGCGTCGGTGTACCCGGCGGCGACCCTGGTCTCGGTGGTGCAGCCCTTGGCGCAGAACTCCACCAGGACCTCCTGGAACGGGCTGACCACCCAGGTCCCGTGGTCCCAGTCCGGCCGCTTCAGCTGGCCGCCGATGGTGAACTGGCTGCCCTTCTCCGCGGTGTGCGGCGTGCCGAACTCGGTGAGCTGGCCGTCCTTCTTGATCGAGAAGCGGCCGGCCTTCTGCACCGTCCGCTCGTCCCCGTTCCGGCCGTGCACGGTGGCCTGGACGTACCACTGGCCGGCCATGTCGTCGAAGATCTGCTTCTTGGAGACGTCCACCGACGAGGTCCCGGTGCAGACCGAGATCTTGGCGGTCTTGGCGGTGCAGTGGGTGGCGCTCGCCGGGAGCACCGCCTGGTTGGGGCCCCACAGGCCGACCCGGTCCACCGAGGCGACGCCGGAGCCGTCCTCGGCGGTGATGCTGAAGCTGATGTCGGAGCTGCCGTCGGGGCCCAGCACGACCGGGTTGTCGCCGTTCACCGAGACCCCGAGGAAGCGCGCGTCGCCGCTGGACTCGTGCCGCTGGATGCCCGGCAGCAGCAGGCCGCCCACCGCCAGTGCCCCGGACGCCAGCAGCGCCGCCGACCGTCTACGCATGATCTCCCGTACCGCCCTGTCTCCGACTCCCCGCTCCGCACCATTGTCACCCGCGTGTACGGGTCGACTCGCCGCGCCCGCCGGATACGCTGCGTTCCGGTTGGGTAGGGGGGTCATCACCGGGGGCCCCAAGGAAGCTGGTGTGGGACGTGGACCGCTGTGTCGTGCTGGTGGATGCCGGATACCTGCTCGGGGCTGCCGCCAGCCTGCTCGCCGGGGAGAGCGCGCGGTCCCGGATCTCGGTGGAGCTCGGCGGGCTGATCGGACAGCTGCGGGAGCGGGCCGAGGCCGAGACCGGGCTGCCGCTGCTGCGGATCTACTGGTTCGACGCCGCCCCCGACCGCAGGCCGCTGCCGGAGCACCGGCGGCTCCGGGTGATGCCCCGGGTGACGGTCCGGCTGGGCGCGCTGACCCGGGCCGAGGGCCGGCTGGTGCAGAAGGGCGTGGACGCGGCGATGCACGCCGAGCTGTCCGAGCTGGCCCGCAACCGGGCCTGCGCCGACGTGGTGCTGGTCACCGGGGACGGCGACCTGCTGCCGGGGATGACCGCGGCCAAGGACTACGGGGTCGCGGTGCACCTGTGGGCGGTGCAGGCCGCCGACGGCGACTTCAACCAGTCCGAGGACCTGGTCGCCGAGGCGGACGAGCGCCGGGTGCTGGACCGGGAGTGGATCACCCGCTCGGTCCGGCTGCGCGAGGCCGCGCCGTACTGCGCGCCGAGCGATCCGCGGCCGGACTTCGCCGCCATCCTCTCCGTCCCGCCCGAGGCGGAGGTGGCGGAGCTGCCGGAGCAGCTGGTCGCGGCGGGGCTGGCGGCGGCGCTCTCGGCCGAGGGCGAGGCGGTCCGGCCGAAGGTGCCGACGCCCAAGGAGATCGCCGCCGGGCTGGCCTCCGGACGGGTCGCCGCGCCGCCCGCGCCGTCGCTGCTGCGGTGGTCCTCCGAGCGCGGGCTGACGGACCGGGCCGGCGAGGGCGGCGGGGCGGCCGAGGCCGTCCCCACGCTGGCGCAGCTCACCACCGCGGAGCAGAAGTGGGCCGACCGCGAGGAGGACATCACCGCGGTCGGCGGGGACCCGACCGAGGTCGGCCAGGTGTTCGCCCGCCGCTGGACCGACCGGCTCGGCGACCCGGCCCGGCTGGCCGTGCTCTGGCCGGACTACCCCCGGATCCCGCACCGGGTGGACGGCGAGCTGTTGCGGTACGCGGCCAGGTTCGGGCTGCTGGCGCACAAGGACGACCAGATCGACGAGCACGACCGCTACGCGATCCGCGCGGGGTTCTGGCGGGAGCTCGCGTTGCGGGTGCCGGGGGGCGACGGGGTGCCGGTGGACGGCTGACACGGTCGCAGCCCCAGGGGCGCGGGGAACTGCGCGAACGGCCATCCCGCTGCCGGTACCCGCAAACCCGGCGGGAAATCCCTCTCCGCCCGGCGGGTACAGTCGCACCGTGGACACCGAAGCACCCCCCGCGGTGGCATGCTGCAGCATCCGCGGCCTGACCAAGGAGTACCGGACCGGCCGCGGCGCGACCGTCCTCGCCAACAGCGACGTCTCGCTGGACATCCGCCGTGGCGAGGTCTTCGGCCTGCTCGGACCCAACGGCGCCGGGAAGTCCACCCTGGTCCGCCAGCTCACCGGGCTGCTGAAGCCCGACCGCGGCAGCATCGACATCCTCGGCCACGACATCGTCCGGCACCCGGAGCGGGCCGCCCGGCTCCTCGGCTACCTGGGCCAGGAGTCCACCGCCCTGGACGAGTTGACCGTCTCGCTGGCCGTGGAGACCACCGCCAGGCTGCGCGGCCTCCCGCGCGCCCGCGCCCGCGCCGAGCGCGACGCGGTACTCGCCGAGCTGGCCCTGGAGCCGCTGGCCGACCGTCCGCTGGCCAAGCTCTCCGGCGGTCAGCGCCGGCTCGCCTGCTTCGCGACCGTGCTGGTCGGCGCCCGGCCGCTGCTGGTCCTGGACGAGCCCACCACCGGCATGGACCCGGTGGCCCGCCGCGCGGTCTGGGCCGCCGTGGACCGCCGCCGCGCCGAGCTGGGCGCGACCGTGCTGCTGGTCACCCACAATGTGATCGAGGCGGAGACGGTGCTGGACCGGGTCGCCGTGGTGGACGAGGGCCGGATCATCGCCTGCGACACCCCCGGCCGGCTGAAGGCCCTGGTGGACGGGGACGTCCGGCTGGACCTGGTCTGGCGCGAGGAGGCCCCGCAGCACCTCCCGCCGGTCGCCGCGCTGGCCGCCCGCGCGGTCAGGAACGGCCGCCGCTGGACCGTGCGGGCCACCCCGGAGGAGGCCCGCGAGCTGGTCGCCGAGGTCACCTCGGGCCCCGCCTTCGCCGCGCTGGACGACTTCTCGCTGACCACGCCCAGCCTGGAGGACGTCTACCTGCTGCTCGGCGGCCGACACGAAGGGCTCGCCCGATGACCACCGCCGCCGTCCTGGCGCCCCGCTCCCCGCTGCTGCCCTCGCTCGGCGCGGTCTACCGGGCCCAGCTCTCCCGGGCCCGGGTCTCCCGGATCCCGCTGCTGTTCGTCGCCACCTTCCAGTCGCTGGGGATCATGGTGATGCTGCGCGGCGTGGTCAGCACCAGCGACACCGAGGCGGTCAGGGACGTGGTCGCCGGGTCCAGCGTGCTGGTGGTGGCCTTCGTCGCGCTGAACCTGCTGGCGCAGTACTTCGGACGGCTGCGGGCCGGCGGCGGCCTGGACCACTACGCGACGCTGCCGGTGCCCGCCGCCTCGGTGGTGCTGGGCACCGCCGCCGCGTACGCCTCGTTCACGGTGCCGGGGACGCTGCTGACCGCCGTGGTCGGCTGCGCGCTGTTCCAGCTCGGCTGGGTGCACCTGTGGGTGCTGCTGCTGGTGGTGCCGCTGGCCGGGGCGGCGCTGTCCGGCCTCGGCGCGGCCTGCGGGCTGCTGGCGGACCGGCAGGAGATCGCCACCCTGCTGGGGCAGCTCGGGATGTCGGCGGCGCTGCTGCTCGGGGTGCTGCCGGCCAGTCACATGCCGGTCCCGATCCGCTGGCTGCGCGACCTGCTGCCGTCGACGTACGGGGTCGAGGCGCTGTCCCGGAGCTTCGCCGCGCGACCCGACTGGGCCGCCGTCGGCGCCGACCTCGGGGTCTGCGCGGCGGTCGGGGCGCTCTCGCTGACCCTGGCCACCTGGGCCTACCGCCGTGCCGCCACGCGGGCCTGAGCAGGTCCGTGCGACGATGACGCGGTGACCGCACCCGACACCTTCCAGGACTCCCCCCAGGACTCCCCCGCGCTCGCCGCGCGGGCCCGGCGCGACCTGCGCCCCCTGGGCCACGAAGCGGGCCTGGCCCTGCTGCTGATCGCCGGCTCGGCCCTGCTCGGGCTGCTGATGGGGGTGTGCTGGCACTGGCTGGCGCCCAAGGTGCCGATGCACGCGGACTCCAGCGCGGTCTACCTGAACGACCCGGAGGGCGAGCAGGCGATCGGCGCGGACGGCACCTTCGCCCTGCTCGGCGCGGGCTTCGGCCTGGTCAGCGCGCTGGTCGCATATCTGCTGACCCGGCGCAGGCAGGGCGGCGTGGGCGTGGCGGTCGGGCTCGCCGGGGGCGGGCTGCTCGGCTCCTACCTCGCCTGGGGCGGCGGGCAGTCGGCCAAGGCGTACCAGAACGCGGTGCTGAAGCTGGCCAAGTCGGTGCCCACCGGGCACACCTTCCACGGGCCGCTGCAGCTGACCACCAAGGCCGTGGTGCTGATCTGGCCGATGGCGGCGCTGCTCCTGCTGCTGGCCCTGGTCGGCCTCTTCACCCCCCGCCCGGCGGCCCCCCAGCCGGTCTGGCCGGAACCGGTCGACCCGTTCGCCCCGGCGCCGCCGCAGGACCCCTTCCAGAAGCCGTCCCAGGACCCCCGGCAGGCACCGGTTCAGGATCCCCGGCCGACGCCGGGTCAGGAACCCCAGGAACCCCGGACGCCTCTGCAGACACCTCGCCAGGACGGTCCCGAGAGGCCCTAGCGGCGCGCTAGGGTGGAGCCTCTCCCGCTTCCGCCCCCTGCCCGAGGAGCGCCCGCACCGTGGCCGACAGCTTCGTTCACCTGCATGTCCACACCGAGTACTCGATGCTGGACGGGGCCGCGAAGAACGGCAAGCTGATCGGCGAGGTGGAGCGCCTCGGCATGCCCGCGGTGGCGATGTCGGACCACGGCAACATGTTCGGCGCGTACGAGTTCCAGCAGATCGGCGCCAAGAGCGGGGTCAAGCCGATCATCGGGATCGAGGCGTACGTCGCCCCCGGTTCGCGGTTCGAGAAGAAGCCGATGTTCTGGGCCCCGGGCGGGCAGCGCAGCGCCAACACCGACGGCGAGGGCGGCAAGGACGTCTCCGGCGGCGGCCGGTACACCCACATGACCATGTGGGCGGAGAACGCGCAGGGGCTGCGCAACCTCTTCAAGCTCTCCTCGCTGGCGTCCATCGAGGGCTACTACATGAAGCCCCGGATGGACCGCGAGCTGATCGCCGAGAACGCCGCCGGGATCATCGCCACCACCGGCTGCCCCTCCGGCGAGGTGCAGACCCGGCTCCGGCTCGGCCAGTACGACGAGGCGATCAAGGCCGCCTCCGCCTACCAGGACATCTTCGGCAGGGAGAACTACTTCCTTGAGCTGATGGACCACGGCCTGGACATCGAGCGCAACGTCCGCGAGGACCTGCTCCGGCTGGCCAAGGAGCTGCGGATCCCGCTCCTCGCCACCAACGACTCGCACTACGTCACCGAGGACCAGGCCGACGCGCACGACAACCTGCTCTGCATCGGCGTCGGCAAGAACAAGGACGACCCGAACCGGTTCAAGTTCAACGGCTCCGGCTACTACATCAAGACCGCCGAGCAGATGCGCGAGCTGTTCCGCGAGCTGCCCGAGGCCTGCGACAACACCCTCGGCATCGGCGAGCGGGTGCAGTCGTACGAGGAGGTCTTCAGCTACGTCGACCGGATGCCGCAGTTCGACGTGCCGGAGGGCGAGACCCAGGCCTCCTACCTGCGGCAGAAGATCGCGGCCGGGCTCAAGGTCCGCTACGGCGACAACCCGGGCCAGGAGGTGCTGGACCGGATCGAGCTGGAGATGGGCGTCATCTCCCCGATGGGCTTCGACGCCTACTTCCTCGTGGTCGCCGACATCTGCCAGTACGCCCGCGACAACGGCATCCCGGTCGGCCCCGGCCGTGGCTCCGCGGCCGGCTCGATGGTCGCCTACCTGACCCGGATCACCGAGCTGGACCCGATCGAGCACGACCTGCTGTTCGAGCGCTTCCTCAACCCGGAGCGGATCAACCCGCCCGACGTCGACATCGACTTCGACGACCGCCAGCGCGACCAGATGGTGCGCTACGTCACCGAGAAGTACGGCGAGGCCTACACCGCGCAGGTCAACACCTTCGGCACGATCAAGGCCAAGGCCGCGGTGAAGGACGCCAACCGGATCCTCGGCTACCCCTTCTCGATGGGCGACCGGATCACCAAGGCGATGCCGCCGGACGTGATGGGCAAGGGCGTCCCGCTGTACGCGCTGTTCGACGAGTCGCACCCGCGGTACTCCGAGGGCACCGAGATCCGGGCGATGTACGAGAACGAGCCCGACGTCCGGAAGATCATCGACACCGGCAAGGGCATCGAGGGCCTGACCCGCGGCACCGGCGTGCACGCCGCCGCGGTGATCCTCTCGTCCACCCCGCTGCTGGAACTGATCCCGCTGCACCGCCGTGACAAGGACGGCGTGATCATCACCGGGTTCGACTACCCCTCATGCGAGAACATGGGGCTGATCAAGATGGACTTCCTGGGTCTGCGGAACCTGGGAATCATCGACCACTGCATCAAGATCGTGAAGCAGAACCGCGGCGTCGAGGTCGCCACCGAGCAGATGCCGCTCGACGACCCCACCACCTACGAGCTGCTCGCCCGCGGCGACACCCTGGGCGTGTTCCAGCTGGACGGCGGGCCCATGCGGGCGCTGCTGAAGTCGATGAAGCCGTCCGAGTTCGCCGACATCTCCGCCGTCTCGGCGCTGTACCGGCCCGGCCCGATGGGCATGAACTCGCACAACAACTACGCCGACCGCAAGAACGCCCGCCAGGAGATCACCCCGATCCACCCGGAGCTGGAAGAGCCGCTGCGCGAGGTGCTCGGCCCCACCTACGGCCTGATCGTCTACCAGGAGCAGGTGCAGCGAGCCGCGCAGGTGCTGGCCGGCTACAGCCTGGGACAGGCCGACCTGCTCCGCCGGGCCATGGGCAAGAAGAAGAAGGAAGTCCTGGAGCAGGAGTTCGTCCCGTTCCACGCGGGCTGCAAGGAGCGCGGCTACTCGGACGAGGCGATCCAGGCGGTCTGGGACGTGCTGGTCCCGTTCGCCGGGTACGCCTTCAACAAGTCGCACTCCGCCGCGTACGGACTGGTCTCCTACTGGACCGCCTTCCTCAAGGCCAACTACCCGGCCGAGTACATGGCCGCGCTGCTCACGTCGGTGTCCGACGACAAGGACAAGATGGCGATCTACCTCGCCGAGTGCCGCCGACTGGGCATCAAGATCCTGTCCCCGGACGTGAACGAGTCCGTGGTCGACTTCACCGCCGTCGGCGACGACGTCCGGTTCGGGCTGAAGGCGGTCCGCAACGTCGGCATCCCGGTGATCGAGTCCCTGGTCGCCACCCGCACCGAGAAGGGCAAGTACACCTCCTTCGCCGACTTCCTGGACAAGGTCGAGCTGCCGGTCTGCAACAAGCGCACGGTCGACTCGCTGATCAAGGCGGGCGCGTTCGACTCGCTGAACCACACCCGGCAGTCGCTCTCCGCGGTGCACGAGAACGCCATCGACTCGGTCACCGGCCTGAAGAAGCAGCAGGCCATCGGCCAGGACGACCTCTTCGGCTCGATCGACACCGGCGGCGACAGCAGCGCCTCCATCGGCCTGGACTTCGAGCTCTCCGACCGGGAGTGGCCGCGCAAGCACCTGCTCAGCCTGGAGCGGGAGATGCTCGGCCTCTACGTCTCCAGCCACCCGCTGGACGGCGCCGAGCACATCCTGTCGCGGAAGCGCGACGTCTCCATCGCCGAGCTGCTGGGCTCGGGCCGCAACGAGGGCGAGGTCACCCTGGCCGGGCTGATCACCGGCGTGGACCGGCGGATCAACAAGGCGGGGAACGCCTGGGCCATCGTCACCCTGGCCGACCGGGACGGCTCGGTCGAGGTGCTGTTCTTCCCCAAGAACTACATGCTGATCCAGCAGGAGCTGATCGAGGACAACGTGGTCGCGGTCAAGGGCCGGCTGAACGAGCGGGACGGCGCGCTGTCGATCTTCGGCTCGGAGATGGCCCCGCTGGACATCTCCTCCGCCGAGCACGGCGGCCGGCCGCCGATCCAGCTGCGGATCCCGGAGCGGAAGATCACCCCGCAGCTGGTCGCCGAGCTCCGCCGCACCATGCGGGCGCACCCGGGCGAGGTGCCGGTCCGGCTGCTGATGGAGGGCCGGGTCAAGAGCGTCCTGTTCGAACTCGGCTTCACCGTCGACCCGGAGAGCGGCTTCGCCAGCGACATCAAGGGCCTCCTCGGCCCGGGGGTGTGGGCCGCGGCCTGAGCCTTCGTCAGTCCTGGTTGTAGCGGAGGAAGGTGTCGGTCTCCAGCACCCACTCACCGAGGTGCAGCGGTTCCCCGAAGGGCACCGTGCTGGAGTACTGGTAGCGCGGGCCGTCCTCGCCCTCGGCGGGGCCGTGGTGCCGGACCACGGTGCCCTTCCGGGGGTCGAGGATGACGTACTCCCCGATGCCCATCGTCGGGTAGTCCACGGCCTTGTCCGCGTAGTCGCTCTCGGGGTTGCCCGGCGAGACGACCTCCAGGACCAGCAGGACGTCCGCGACGTTCAGCGCCGTCCCGTGTTCGAGCGCGCTCTCCCGGCAGACCACGAGGTCGGGGCGGCGCTTGCGCTTGACGCCGGGAACGGCGACTTCCGGACCGTTCTCCGCGACCCACCCCGGACGGGTTCGCTGGACCTGCGGGTCGAGCTGCTGGCGGGCACGGCGGACATTGAGCTCGTGCGGATTGCTCGGAGCCATTATCACGATGACGTTGTCCCCGGAGATCTCCACTGCCCATGACTCGGGCAGCTTCGCCAGCTCGTCCGCGATCTCCACCATCCGCGCGTAGTCCATACCCGAATTATCACCCCAGCGGCGGCAGCGCCGTGCCGTACAGCCAGGTGCTGAAGAAGTCGTGCAGGGGGTGGCGGCTGTGGCGTTGGGCCAGGGTGGTGAAGTCGGCGGTGGCGACCACGCCGTGGCGGTGTTCGGTGGCCCACTCCCTCAGCAGCGCGAAGAAGGCCGGGTCGCCGAGGGCACCGCGCAGCGCGTGCATGACCAGGCCGCCGCGCTGGTAGAGCCGGTCGTCGAACATCAGGCCGCGGCCGGGGTTGGCCAGCACCAGGTCCTGCGGCAGCGCGCTCAGCCCGGCGTGGGCGTGCGCCGCGTGCTGGGCCGCGCTGCGCCCGCCGGAGCGTTCGGACCAGAGCCACTCCGCGTACTTGGCGAAGCCCTCGTTCAGCCAGATGTGCCGCCAGTCGGCGATGGTGACGCTGTTTCCGAACCACTGGTGGGCCAGCTCGTGCGCCACCAGCCGCTCCGAACCCCGGTGCCCGTCCACGTGGTTGGCGCCGAAGGTGGACAGCCCCTGGGCCTCCACCGGGACGTCCAGCTCCTCGTCGGTGACCACGGCGACGTACTCGCCGAACGGGTAGGGCCCGAACAGCTCGCTGAACAGCTCCATCATCCGCGGCTGCCGGGCGAAGTCGGTGACGCAGGCGGCGACCAGCCGGGACGGGGCGTGGACGGTCTGCGGGACCGGCCCCGCGGCCAGCCGCAGCTGCTGGTAGCGGCCGACCTGGACGGTGGCCAGGTAGCTGGGCGTCGGCGCGGTCTGCTCGTACACCCAGGTGGTGGCACCGGCCCGGACGGTGCGGGTGAGCAGCCGTCCGTTGGCGACCACGGTGTACGGGCTGGGCGCGGTGACCGACACCTGGTAGGCGGCCTTGTCGGCGGGCCGGTCGTTGCACGGGTACCAGGACGGCGCGCCGATCGGCTGACTGGCCACCAGCGAGCCGTCCTCCAGCTCCTCCCAGCCCAGGGTGCCCCACTCGCTGCGGACCGGGCGCGGGTTGCCGCCGTAGCCGACCTCCACGGTGAACGCCGCCCCGGCCGCCAGCGGGCGGGCCGGGCGCAGCCGCAGCTTTCCGGCCCGCTGGCTCCAGCGCGCGGCGCGGCCGTCGACCAGGATCTTGGAGATCCGGAAGCCGGCGAAGTCGAGCACGATCTCGGCCAGCGCGGCGGAGCCGTTGAGGCAGGTCAGCCGGGCGCTCCCGGTGAGCCGGTTCGGCCCCGGCCGGTAGTCGAGCGCCAGCTCGTAGCGGTGGACGTGGTAGCGGGCGTCGCCGTGGCTCGGGAAGTACGGGTCAGCGAGCAGTTGCGGGGAGTGGGGCGGGGGCGACGACTTGGGGCTCAAAGCTGTTCTGCTCCACTGCGGTGGTGGCGAGGGCGTACCGGACTACGGGACCCAGGGCGCGATGGGGTTGCCGAGCCAGCGGCTGTCCGCCGGGACGGACTCGCCGCGCATCACCAGGGACGCGGGGCCCAGGGTGGTGCGGGCGCCGATGACGGCCCCGGGCAGGACGATACCGTGCGGGCCGAGCGTCGCGCCCTCCCGCAGCACCACCTCGTCCATCCGCATGATCCGGTCGTGGAACAGGTGGGTCTGGATCACGCAGCCGCGGTTGACGCTGGCGCCCTCGCCCAGGGTGACCAGGTCGGCCTCCGGCAGCCAGTAGCTCTCGGTCCAGACGCCGCGCCCGATCCGCGCGCCGAGGCCGCGCAGCCAGAGGTTCAGCAGCGGGGTGCCGGGGACGGAGTTCAGCAGCCAGGGGGCGGCCAGTACCTCGGTGAAGGTGTCGGCCAGTTCGTTGCGCCAGACGTGGCCGCTCCACAGCGGGTGCTCGACCGCGCTGAAGCGGCCGATCAGCAGCCACTTCGCGGCCAGCGAGACGACGCAGGCGGCGACGCCCGCGGCCAGCAGCAGCGCCCCGGAGCAGACCGCGGCGAGCAGCAGCCCCGCGGTGCCGCCGCCGACCGCGCGGGAGACCTCCGCCAGCAGCGCCAGCACGGTCAGGCCCAGCGCCACCGAGATCATCACCGGCACGATCCGGAACAGCTCCACCGTGCCGCGCAGCCGGCGCAGCCGCGCGGACGGGGCGTAGGTGAGGCTCTGGTCGCCGCCCTGGGCCCGGCGCGGCAGCTTCATCGGCGGCATGCCGAGGTAGGAGCTGCCCTTCTTGGCCTTCTTGGGGGTGGCCGACAGCACGCCGACCAGCCCGCGGTCCGGTACCGAGCGGCCGGGGGCGGTCATCCCGGAGTTGCCGAGGAAGGCGCGCCGGCCGATCTCGGCCTCGTCGATCCGGAGCCAGCCGCCGCCCAGCTCGTAGGGGGCGATCAGGGTGTCGTCGGCGAGGAAGGCGCCGTCGCCGACGGTGGTCATGCCGGGCAGCGCCAGCACCGTGGACGCCTCGACGTTCTGGCCGACCCGCATCCCCAGCGCCCGCAGCCAGGCCGGGGTGAACAGGCTGGCGTAGAGCGGGAACAGGCTGCCCCGGGCCAGGTCCATCAGCTGTATCACGGTCCAGGCCTGCCAGGCGGTACGGCTGTGCAGCGGGTGGTGCCCGGCCTTCAGGCCGATCCCGAGCAGCCGCACCGCGACCAGCACCAGCAGCGCGTATGCGGCGAACCCGGCCAGGGTGGCCAGTGGGACCGCGGGCAGCGCCTGCGCCAGCATCGCGCCGGGCGTGCCCGGGTCGACGAACGCCGCCAGCACCAGCACCGCGGGGACGGCGGCGAGCAGCGGCAGCAGGGTCAGCGCGATCCCGCTGGCCCCGTACATCGCGGCCCAGACGTTGGTGCGCGGCGGACGGGCCTTGGGCCAGGCGTGGTCGGCCCGGCCGGTCTTGGTGGCGGGCGCGCCGGACCAGCGCTGGCCGGTGGGGACGGCGCCGGTGACGGCGGAGCCCGCGCCGATCTCGGCGCGCTTGCCGACCCGGGCGCCCGGGAACAGGATGCTGCGGGTGCCGACGGTCGCGCCCGCGCCGACCCGGACCGGGCCGAGGTGCAGCAGGTCGCCGTCCAGCCACCAGCCGCTGAGGTCCACGTCGGCCTCGACCGCGCAGCCCTTGCCGAGCTTGAGCAGGCCGGTGACCGGCGGCAGGGTGTGCAGGTCGACGTCCGGGCCGACCTTGGCGCCCAGCGCGCGGGCGTAGCGGGTCAGCCAGGCGCCGGAGAGCTGGGTCGCGCCGGACAGTTCGACCAGCCGCTCCGCGGTCCACAGCCGCAGGTGCACGCCGCCGCCGCGCGGGTGGCTGCCCGGCCGGACGCCGCGCAGCAGCAGCCTGGCCCCGCCCGCGGCGATGCCGATCCGGCCGAGCGGGCTCCACAGCAGCAGCGCGGCGGGCGCCAGCAGCCACCAGGAGGCGCCGAGGCCCCAGCCGAACAGGCTGCCCAGCGCGCCGAGGGCGACGGTCCAGCGCAGGCCGACCACGGTCAGCAGCGGGACGGTGAGCAGGGTCTGCAGGATTCCGGCGCGGCGCGGGGTGGGCGCGATCTCGCGGACCGGGCCGCCGCCCTGGGCCGAGGTCTCCAGCCTGCGGGCCAGCTCGCGCAGCACCGGCGCCTGGTAGAGGTCGCTGACCGCGATGGCGGGGTAGCGGGTGCGGATCAGGGTGACCAGCCGGGCCGCGCCGAGGCTGCTGCCGCCGATCGCGAAGAAGTCGTCCTTGGCCCCGCCGACCGGCACGCCCAGCACCTCGGCCCACTGCTCGGCGAGCCAGGCCTCGGTGCCGTAGAGCTGCTCGGCCGCGCCCTTGCCCTCCAGCTGGGCCAGCGGCCAGGGCAGCGCGTTCCGGTCGACCTTGCCGGAGGTGCGCACCGGCAGGTCCTCGACCGGTGCCAGCAGCGGCACCATCGCGGCCGGCAGCTCGGCCCTGAGCCGGCGCACCGCCTCGTCCTGGTCGAAGCCGGGCTCGGTGACCAGGTAGCCGACCAGCAGCTGGTTGCCGCTGCGCGCGGTGCGGACGGCGGCGGCGGCCCCGGTCACCCCGGGCAGCGCCTGCAGCACGGCGTCCACCTCGCCCAGCTCGATCCGGCGTCCGCCGAGCTTGATCTGCTCGTCGGCGCGGCCGAGGAAGACCAGGCCCTCGGGCTGGGCCAGCACCAGGTCGCCGCTGCGGTAGGCGCGCTCCCAGCCGGTGGACTCCAGCGGGGCGTAGGTGGCGGCGTCCATCGTAGGGTCCAGGTAGCGGGCCAGGCCCACGCCGCCGATGACCAGCTGGCCGCTCTCACCCATGGCGACGACCTGGCCCTGCTCGTCCACCACAGCCAGCTCCCAGCCGTCCAGCGGCAGGCCGATCCGGACCGGGGCCCGGCCGGTGAGCGGCGCGGCACAGGCGACCACGGTCGCCTCGGTCGGGCCGTAGGTGTTCCAGACCTCGCGGCCCTCGGTGGCCAGCCGCTCGGCCAGCTCGGGCGGGCAGGCCTCGCCGCCGAAGATCAGCAGCCGGACGTCGCCCAGCGCGTCGGCGGGCCAGAGCGAGGCCAGCGTCGGCACGGTGGAGACCACGGTGATCTCCTGCTCGACCAGCCAGGGCCCGAGGTCGGCGCCGCTGCGGACCTGCGCCCGCGGGACGGTGACCAGGCAGGCGCCGTAGCGCCAGGCCAGCCACATCTCCTCGCAGGAGGCGTCGAAGGCGACCGAGAGCCCGGCCATCACCCGGTCGCCGGGGCCGAGCGGCTCCTCCTGCTGGAACAGGGCGGCCTCGGCGTCGACGAAGGCGGCGGCGCTGCGGTGGGTGACCGCGACGCCCTTGGGCTTTCCGGTGGAGCCGGAGGTGAAGATGATCCAGGCGTCGTCGTCCAGCCCGGGACGGCCCGCGGCGGCGGTCCCGGCGGCGGCCCGGCTCCCGGCGGCCTGCCCCGGCTCGCCGGGCTCGCCGCCGTGCGGCGTCAGCGCGCGGTCCGCGCCGAGGACGGCGCGGACCCCCGCCTCGCCGAAGACCAGTGCAGCCCGCTCGTCCGGGTCCTCCGCGTCCACCGGGACGTAGGCGGCGCCCGCGGCGAGCACCGCGAGGATGGAGACGTAGAGGTCGGCGCTGCCGGAGGGGACCCGGATGCCGACCCGGTCGCCGCCGCCGACCCCGGCCGCGGCCAGGGTCCGGCGCAGCGCGTCCACCTCGGCGGCGAGGGCGCGGTAGCTGAGCGCGGTGCGCCCGTCGTCGAGCGCGGGCTCGTCCGGGTGGGCGGCGACCGCGGCGTCCAGGATGTCGACCAGGGTCCGCGGGGCGTGCGCGGGGCGTCCGGGGAACAGCGCGAGCCCGCTGGGGGCGGCGGCTTCCTCCGTCGGCGGGGCGAACACGACCGTGGTCATACATCCTCATCTCGTATGCAACCCGGCCGATGCTAGACCTGTCGGGAGCTGGACGGAATCGGCATCAGGCGCGCAAAGCCCGTTTCGGGACGGCTATCTGACGCTGCGTCAGCTATTGAATACACTGATTGCCCCGGGAGTTGACGGCCAGTCAGTCGCTTCTGACGGATCATCAGCAAAATTCTGAAATGAGACCCATGACACACGCGGGAATCCTTTCATAGGGTAACGAATCGCCCTTTCTCGTGCGGCGCTACTGCGGAGCACTGCGGATGTCGAGCCTCCGGATCACCCGGTCGACCAGCTCCGGGTCGGCCCCCGGCTCCATCCGGGCCAGCTGCATCTCCTCCCGTCCGGCGGCCAGCATCTCCGCCTCGACCTGCTGGAACACCTTCACCTGCCGGACCCGCTCCTTCAGCTCGCGGCGCTGGTCCTCGTCGTACATGTCCGGGCGCTGCCGGGCCAGGCGGTCGGTCTGCCGCTGCCGGAGCCGGTCCACCAGCTCCTCCGGCAGCTCCTCGGCCGCGGCCAGCTCCTTGAGCCGGAGCAGCCCGGCCTTGGAGACCCGGTACCAGAGCTGCCGCTCGGCGGCGTCCTCGGCGTCCTCGTCCCGGCCCAGGTGCAGCTTGCGGACCACCCAGGACAGCGACATGCCCTGCACCAGCAGGGTGAACAGGACGACGCAGAAGGCGATGAAGACGATCTCGTCGCGGCCGGGGAACGGGCCGCCGCCCTTGACCGTCAGCGGGATGGCCAGCGCCAGCGCGACCGAGGCCACGCCGCGCATCCCGGACCACCACAGCACCGTGGACTCGCGCCAGCTCAGCGGGGCCGCCTCCTCCCGCTCGCCCAGGCTGCGGTCCCAGCGGGCGGTGATCCAGGCCCCGGGCAGCAGCCAGAGCAGCCGGACCCCGACCACCACCACGATGACCAGCCCGGCGTCCCCCAGCATCCAGGTCCAGGAACGGCCCGCCTCCTTGAGGACGCCGCTCAGTTCCAGACCGATCAGGCCGAAGGCGGTGCCCGAGATCAGCAGCTCCAGCACGTCCCAGAAGGCGCTGCCGACCAGCCGGTAGCCCACGTCGTCCGCACCGACCGTCCGGTCGTTGATCCACAGCGAGCAGACCAGCACCGACAGCACCCCGGAGCCGTGCGCCTCCTCGGCCAGGGCGTAGGCGGCGAAGGGCACCAGCAGGCTGAGCGCGACCTGCAGCGTCGGGTCGTCCAGCAGGGACATCGTCCGGCCGCTGAGCCAGCCCAGGCCGATCCCGATGACCAGGGCGAGCACCGCCGACAGCACCAGCCGCTCGACCGCCTCCAGGGTGGAGAAGTGGCCGCTCACCGCGGCGTCCACGGCCAGCCCGTACACCACCAGCGCGGTGACGTCGTTGAACAGGCCCTCGGTCTCCAGGATGCCCATCAGCCGGCGCGGCAGGCCGACGCTGCCGGCCACCGCCGCCGCGGCGATCGGGTCCGGCGGGGAGATGATCACGCCGAGCGCGACCGCCGCCGCCAGCGGCAGGGCCGGCGTGATCCAGTGCAGCGCCAGCGCCACCACCGCCGTGGTGACCAGCACCAGGGCGACCGCCAGCAGCAGGATCACCCGGACGTTGGCCCGGAAGTAGCGGGTGGTGGAGCGCTGCGCCGCCGCGTAGATCAGCGGCGGCAGCACCAGCGGCAGGATCAGGTCCGGGTCCAGCGCGATGTTGGGCACCCAGGGCATCACCGCCAGCGCGATCCCGATCAGCGTCATCAGCACCGGCTGCGGCAGCCCGATCCGCCCCGCCAGCGGGGTGGTGACGATCGCGGCCAGCAGCACGACGAAGAGGAGCATCAGCTGTGCCATGCCGCCGGCCGCTCCTCGTCGCCGTGGAACCTGTGGGACCTGTGGAGCTCAGCCTGCCAGGGAGCGGGTCATCGTGCGGTGCGGGATACCGCCGTCCAGGTACTCCGGGCCCTCGGCGACGTAGCCGAGGCGGGTGTAGAAGCCCAGCGCGTGGACCTGGGCGTGCAGTTCCAGCTCGGTCGCGCCGCGGGCCCGGCCCTCCGCCTCGACCGCGCGGACCAGGGCGACGCCCAGGCCGGTGCCGCGGGCCCGCTTCAGCACGGCCAGCCGGCCCAGCAGGACGGCGCCGGGGCGGCCGGTGATCGCCAGGGCCTGCGGTCCGTGGATCAGCCGGCCGGTGCCGAGCGGGGTGCCGTCCCGGTCCAGCGCCAGCAGGTGGACCGAGGTGGCGTCCAGCTCGTCCCACTCCTCCTCGGCCGGGACGCCCTGCTCCTCGATGAAGACCTCGCGCCGGATGGCGTGCACGGTCCCCAGCTCCGCCGCGGACGAGGCGACCCGGATGCCGGCCAGGTCGGCGGACGCGGCGTCAGCTTTCGGCACTGATGATCTCCAGGGCGCGGGAGAGGTCCTCCGGGTACTCGCTGCGGAACCGCACCCACTGCCCGTCCGAGGGGTGCTCGAAGCCCAGCTCGACCGCGTGCAGCCACTGCCGGGACAGCTTCAGCCGCTTGGCCAGGGTCGGGTCCGCGCCGTAGGTGAGGTCGCCGACGCAGGGGTGGCGCAGCGCGGACATGTGCACCCGGATCTGGTGGGTGCGGCCGGTCTCCAGCTTGATGTCCAGCAGCGAGGCCGCCCGGTACGCCTCGATCAGGTCGTAGTGGGTCACCGAGGGCTTGCCGTCGGCGACCACGGCCCACTTCCAGTCGCTGCTGGGGTGCCGGTCGATCGGGGCGTCCACGGTGCCGGACATCGGGTCGGGGTGGCCCTGGACCAGCGCGTTGTACTTCTTCTCCACCACCCGGTCCCGGAACTGGGCCTTGAGCAGGGTGTAGGCCTGCTCGGACTTGGCGACCACCATCAGCCCGGAGGTGCCGACGTCCAGCCGGTGCACCACGCCCTGGCGCTCGGCCGCGCCGGAGGTGGAGATCCGGTAGCCGGCTCCGGCCAGGCCGCCGATGACGGTGGGTCCGGTCCAGCCGGGGCTGGGGTGCGCGGCGACGCCGACCGGCTTGTCGACCACGACCAGGTGCTCGTCGTCGTGCACGATCCGCATGTCGTCGATCCGCTCGGCGACGATCTGCACCGGCGCGGGCGGGGCCGGGATCTCGACCTCCATCCAGGACCCGGCCATCACCCGGTCGGACTTGCCGACCACCGAGCCGTCCAGCGTCACCTTGCCGTCGGCGGCCAGCTCGGCGGCCTTGGTGCGGGAGAACCCGAACATCCGGGCGATGGCGGCGTCGACCCGCTCGCCCTCAAGGCCGTCGGGTACGGGAAGGTTTCGGATCTGCGGAACGGTGCTCACCTGAACGAGTATGCCGGACCGGCGGGGTCCGGCCCGCCATCAGGCCTTTGCTTCGGGGGCCCCACCGTCGGCCGCCGGGGCGTCGGCGGCGTCCGTGCCGCCCTCCGCGCCGGTCGCGTCCGCGCCGTCCTTCGGGCCTGCCTCGGCCTTGGCGTCGCGCATGGTGGTGCCGTCCGGGTTGGTGCCCAGGAAGGAGAGCAGCACCACCAGGATGCCGCCGCAGACGATCGCCGAGTCGGCCAGGTTGAACACCGCGAAGTGCTTCACCGAGATGAAGTCCACCACCTCGCCGCGGAAGACCGAGGGCGAGCGGAAGATACGGTCCGTCAGGTTGCCGAAGGCGCCGCCGAGCAGCAGGCCCAGCGCGATCGCCCAGGGCAGGCTGTAGAGCTTGCGGGCGATCCGGCAGATCACCACCACCACGGTCGCCGCGATCAGGGTGAACACGATGGTCATCGCCGCGCCCATGCCGAAGGCGGCGCCGGGGTTGCGGGTGGCCTGCAGCATCACCCAGTCACCGGCGATCCGGATCGGGTCGTGGTACTCCAGCTTGGCCACGACCAGCAGCTTGCTGCCGAGGTCCAGCAGGTAGGCGAGCAGGGCGACCGACAGCAGCACGCCGATCCGCCGCCTGCGCGCCGACACCCGGGTCGCCCCGGCCGCCGCGGTTCCGGGCTCGACGGTCTCGGGCGCGGCGTCGGAACCGGAGGCAGCGTCGTCCGCCGGGGCCTTCTGGAAACCTGGGGTACTGATGATGCGCTCCGCTGAACCGAGTCGGGTGGACTTCCGGGGTCGAGCGTACGGTACGCCAGGGCGGCGGCGCGGACCGGTCCACGCCGCCGAATCGTTGCAGGCCGAGCCCGCTAGCGGCGTTCCTGCTTGGACTTGCAGCCGACGCAGAGGGTGGCCCGGGGGAACGCCTGGACCCGCGCCTTGCCGATCGGCTCGCCGCAGGACTCGCACAGGCCGAAGCCGGCCTCCGCCATCCGCGCCAGCGCCCGCTCGGTCTGGGCCAGCATGTCGCGCGCGTTGGCGGCCAGCGACAGCTCGTGCTCGCGGGAGATGTTCTTGGTCCCGGCGTCGACCTGGTCGTCGCCCGCGCCGTCGCCGGAGTCCCGCATCAGACCGCTGACCGCCTGCTCGGAGGCGGAGATCTCGGCCCGCAGGCCGGCCGCCTCGGCGGTCAGCTCCTGCTGCAGCTCGGTCACCTCGGCGTCGGTCCACGGCTCCTCGCCGGACCGCACCGGGTAGGACGCGGCGGCGCGCGCGCCGCTACCGCCGCCGGGGCCCCTGGCTCCGGTGCTGCGGGCGCCGGCGCTCCTGGCCGCGGCGCCGGCCGGCCTGGTGGCGGCCTCGGTCTTGTGTCGGGTCACTGTCCCCTCCCCCGGGTCTGCCACGGACGCTCCCGCGCGGCGCGTACCCGCGGCCCCGCTCCTTGCCTTGTCCGCCATGCGTCTGACCCCTTCGCGTTTCCTGCGGCTGTTGCAGCCAGCACAACGTGGTGCCGGAAAGATAATGCGTAACGAATCCCACCACAATGGGACATACCGTACGAGGCGTCTTCGGTTTCTCCGGCCCGCTGCGGCGGCTCGTCCGATGTGTGCCCAGAACCAGACCCGGCAAATCGCCCTCCGCCGTCGTTACTGGCGCGTCACCGCCCCGGACCGCGCGGAATCCGGTTGCCCCGGGCTATAGACTGCTCGCGCAGGGCGAGGATGGGGACGAGTACCGCCGTACGCAGCCGTGAGCGACCCGGGGATGGTGTGAGCCCGGGGGTGAGCGCGACGGGAAGATCACCCCGGAGCCGCCGGAGGAACGGCCCGCCGGTACCGGGGGCCCGGTAGAACCGGCCGCAACCCCTAATGAGGGGGTCGGACGCGCACGCAGGTGCCGGACGGCCAAGGAGGGTGGTACCGCGGGGCCCGCACACGGCCTCGTCCCTCCGTCGGAAGCCGCACGCCGTGACCGCGCCCCGCCGGAGGACCGCATGACCCAGTACCGCCACGTCCCAGCCCAGGTCGACCTGCCGGCGCTCGAACGACGGATTCTCTCCTTCTGGGGCGACAACAAGGTCTTCCAGCGCAGCCTGGAGCAGTCGCAGGGCCGCCCGGAGTGGGTGTTCTACGAGGGTCCGCCCACCGCCAACGGCATGCCCGGCGCGCACCACATCGAGGCCCGGGTCTTCAAGGACGTCTTCCCCCGGTACAAGACCATGAAGGGCCACCACGTCGCCCGCAAGGCCGGCTGGGACTGCCACGGCCTGCCGGTCGAGCTGGCCGTGGAGAAGGAGCTCGGCTTCTCCGGCAAGCAGGACATCGAGGCCTACGGCATCGCCGAGTTCAACGAGCGCTGCCGCGCCTCGGTGACCCGGCACACCGACGCCTTCGCGGAGCTGACCCAGCGCATGGGCTACTGGGTCGACCTGGACGACGCCTACCGCACCATGGACCCGGACTACATCCAGTCGGTCTGGTGGTCGCTGAAGCAGATCTTCGACAAGGGCCTGCTGGTCCAGGACTTCCGGGTGGCCCCCTGGTGCCCGCGCTGCGGCACCGGCCTGTCCGACCACGAGCTGGCGCAGGGCTACGAGACCATCGTCGACCCGTCCGTCTACGTCCGCTTCCCGCTCACCTCGGGCCCGTTGGCCGGGTCGGCTTCGCTGCTGGTGTGGACCACCACCCCGTGGACCCTGGTCTCCAACGTCGCCGTGGCCGCGCACCCCGGGGTGGACTACGTGGTCGCCACGGACGGCAACGAGCGGCTCGTGGTCGCCGAACCGCTGCTGGAGAAGTCGCTGGGCGAGGGCTGGACCGCCACCGGCGAGCGCTTCACCGGCGCCGAGATGGAGCGCTGGAACTACCAGCGGCCGTTCGAGCTGGTCCCGGTCGAGGGCGCGCACTACGTGGTCAACGCCGAGTACGTGACCACCGAGGACGGCTCGGGCCTGGTGCACCAGTCCCCCGCCTTCGGCGCGGACGACCTCGCCACCTGCCGCGGCTACGGCCTGCCGATGGTCAACCCGGTGCTCGCCGACGGCACCTTCGAGCCCGACCTGCCGCTGGTCGGCGGGCAGTTCTTCAAGAAGGCGGACGAGGCCCTGGTCGCCGACCTGGACGCGCGCGGCCTGCTGTTCCGTCACGTCCCGTACGAGCACAGCTACCCGCACTGCTGGCGCTGCCACACCGCGCTGCTCTACTACGCGCAGCCGTCCTGGTACGTCCGCACCACCGCGGTCAAGGACGCGCTGCTGCGCGAGAACGAGGGCACCAACTGGTTCCCCGAGAACGTGAAGTACGGCCGCTTCGGCGACTGGCTCAACAACAACATCGACTGGGCGCTCTCCCGCAACCGCTACTGGGGCACCCCGCTGCCGATCTGGCGTTGCGAGCAGGACCACCTCAGCTGCGTCGGCTCGCTGGCCGAGCTGAGCGAGCTGACCGGGCGCGACCTCTCCGACCTGGACCCGCACCGGCCGTTCATCGACGAGGTCACCTTCGGCTGCACCGCCGAGGGCTGCTCGGCGGAGGCGGTGCGGGTGCCCGAGGTGATCGACGCCTGGTACGACTCGGGCTCGATGCCGTTCGCGCAGTACGGCTACCCGCTGAAGAACGCCGACCTGTTCGAGCAGCGCTACCCGGCCCAGTTCATCTCCGAGGCGATCGACCAGACCCGCGGCTGGTTCTACACGCTGATGGCGGTCGGCACCCTGGTGTTCGACAAGTCGGCGTACGAGAACGTGGTCTGCCTGGGCCACATCCTGGCCGAGGACGGCCGGAAGATGTCCAAGCACCTCGGCAACATCCTGGAGCCGATCGCGCTGATGGACCAGCACGGGGCCGACGCCGTGCGCTGGTTCATGGCGGCCGGCGGCTCGCCCTGGTCCGCGCGCCGGGTCGGCCACAACACCATCCAGGAGGTGGTCAGGAAGACCCTGCTGACCTACTGGAACACGGTGGCCTTCCAGGCCCTCTACGCCCGTACCGCCGGATGGGCGCCGTCCGCCGCCGACCCGGCCCCGGCCGAGCGCCCGCTGCTGGACAAGTGGCTGCTGTCCGAACTGAACCTGCTGGTCCGGGAGACCGACGCGGCGCTGGACGCGTTCGACACCCAGCGGGCCGGCAAGCTGCTGTCCGCCTTCGTCGACGACCTCTCCAACTGGTACGTCCGGCGCGGCCGTCGCCGCTTCTGGCAGGGCGAGCCGGCCGCGCTGGCGACGCTGCACGAGGCGCTGGAGACGGTCACCCGGCTGATGGCCCCGCTGACCCCGTTCATCACCGAGCAGGTCTGGCAGGACCTGGTCGTGCCGGTGGCGCCCGACGCCCCGGAGTCGGTGCACCTCGCCGACTACCCGGTGGCCGACGAGGCGCTGATCGACACCGGCCTGTCCCGGCACATGGCGCTGGTCCGGCGGCTGGTGGAGCTGGGCCGGGCGACCCGCGCCGACTCCGGGGTGAAGACCCGTCAGCCGCTGTCGCGGGCGCTGGTCGCGGCCCAGGGCTTCGCCGAACTCCCGGACGAGCTGCTGGCGCAGGTCGCCGAGGAGCTGAACGTCTCGGCGCTGGAGTCGCTGTCCGAGGTGGGCGGCTCGCTGGTGGACACCACCGCCAAGGCCAACTTCCGGGCGCTGGGCAAGCGTTTCGGCAAGGGCGTGCAGGACGTCGCCAAGGCGGTCGCCGCCGCCGACGCGGCCGAGCTGAACGCGGCGCTGCGGAGCGGCGGGACGGCGACGGTGCTGCTGAACGGCGAGCCGGTCGAGCTGACGCCGGAGGAGGTGATCGTGACCGAGACCCCGCGCGAGGGCTGGGCGGTCGCCAACGAGTCCGGCGCGACGGTCGCGCTCGACCTGCACATCACCCCGGAGCTGCGGCTCGCGGGCATCGCCAGGGACGCCATCCGCCAGGTCCAGGAGGCCCGCAAGAACAGCGGGCTGGACGTCGCCGACCGGATCCAACTGCGCTGGACGGCGAGCGACGACACCGCGGAGGCGCTCTGGGCGCACAGCGAGTTGATCGCCGACGAGGTCCTCGCCACGGACTTCGCCTCCGGCGAGGCGGAGTGGGGGGACGCGGTGGCGTTCACGGACGAGGGCCTGGGGCTGACCTTCTGGCTGCGGAAGGCGTAGCCGCGGTGCGGGGGCGCGGGCAACTGCTCAGCGGGCGGGTGCAGCTCGGTGGTGGCACCTGTTCGCGCAGTTCCCCGCGCCCCTGAGGGGTGGCCGCCGCTCTACCATGAGAAGCATGCAGCCACAGCACCGCGAGCTCGTCGAGCAGCTCCGGCAGATCACCGACTCCCATGTGAAGGCGGAGTTCTCCGGCGACACCATCACCATGCAGGCATCGCCCTCGGCGATCCACCAGCGGAACCTGAGCATCGTCCGGAGGCAGTTCGAGGCCCATGTTCCGGACGGGTATGTCGACACGGGGAACACCGACCTCGAGTCACCCGCGATCAGCAAGCTGCGGAATCCGGACCTGACCTACCTGCCCGAGGAGGCGATGACCACCACGGACAGCGCGCTGCCCGCCGAGCTCGCGCTCATCGCCGTGGAGATCGTCTCCCCGTCCAACCCGGAGAACGACTGGGAGGGGAAGGTCCGCGACTATCCGCTGATGCACATCCCGCTCTACCTGCTGGTCGACGCGCGGCAGAAGACCGTCACCCTGCTGAGCGAGCCGGAGAACGGCCGCTACCGCCGCCGCGAGGACGCCGCCTTCGGGGAGACCATCCACGTTCCCGCCCCGTTCGACTTCATCCTGGAGACCGGCGCCCTGCTGCCCTACTAGCGGGGGCAGCTGAGGACTGTGAGTCGTGCGGGACATGCCGCTGCCCCTTGCCGGAACGTTCCGGCAAGGGGCAGCGTGGCGATGCGAGGACGGTGAGGGAGACTCAGCCCTCGTCGTCCTGGTCGATCAGGAAGCCGCGCATCGGCTGCGGGGCCTGCTGCAGCGGCGGCTGCGGGCGGACCGCGGCCATCGGCTGGGTCATGGCCGGAGCCATCTGCTGCTGGCCGCCGGCGCTCTGGTGCTGCTGGGCGCCGGGGTTGAAGCTGTTGCCGCCGAAGCTCTGGCCGCCGCCGAAGCTCTGGCCGTTGCCGCCGAAGCCCTGCTGGCCGCCGAACGTCTGGCCGCCCATCGGCGAGGCGCCGACCGGGGTCATCGAGGGCTGCGACAGCGACGGCTGCGACATCGAGGACGGCGGGAGCGACGCGGTCGCGGGCTGCCGCGGCGGGGCGAGCGAGTCGTCCGCCTGCGACTCCAGCTGGCGCAGCTGGGTCTCCAGGTAGGACTTCAGCCGCGTCCGGTACTCGCGCTCGAAGGCGCGCAGGTCCTCGACCTTGCGCTCCAGCGTGGCGCGGGCGGACTCCAGCGAGCCCATCGCGACGCGGTGCTTCTCCTGCGCGTCCCGCTCCAGGGCGTCGGCCTTGGCACGGGCGTCCCGCTCCAGACCTTCGGCGCGACTGCGGGCCTCACCGACGATCTTGTTGGCCTCGGAGCGCGCCTCGGAGATGGCCTGGTCGGCCGTCTGCTGGGCGAGCGCCAGGACCCGGGCGGCGCTATCGTTGGGAGCCTGCTGCTGCTGCGGGAAGTGCGGCTGCTGCTGCATCTGCTGCAGGCCGCCCATGTGCTGCGGCTGCATCTGCGCGGGCTGCATCTGGCCGGGGCCCTGCTGCTGCATCGGCCCGGGGCCCTGCGGCTGCATCTGGCCGCCGAAGGACTGCTGGCCGCCCATGGTGCCCATGCCGCCGCCCTGGAGCTGCGGGGGGCCCTGGAGTTGGGGCTGGCCGCTCGGCAGCTGCGGCGGGCCGGGGTGGCCCATCTGCTGCTGGCCCTGCTGCTGCATCTGCGGAGGCATGCCCTGCTGGGGCACCGGCGGTCCGGATATGGCCGCCGGGACCGGCGGGCCGGGACGCTGGTGCTGGTCCTGCTCCTTGCGCATGTTCTGCTGGTTCTGCGCGGCCGCACGAGTCGCGGCGGCCAGCTTGGCGCGCAGGTCCTCGTTCTCGCGGAGCAGTCGGGTCAGCTCTCCTTCGACCTCGTCGAGGAAGGCATCGACCTCGTCCTCGTCATAGCCTTCGCGGAGGCGGACGGTCGTGAACTGCTTGTTCCGCACGTCCTCGGGGGTCAATGGCATCTCTTCACCTCAACGTGATCGTCGGACAACCGGACGTCTGCGTGGTTCACAGGCCCGCCACGACGGAGATCAGGATCGAAACAATAATGATCAGTACGAGGAAGGACAGGTCGAGCGCCACGCCTCCGAAGCGCAGCGGCGGGATGAACCGCCGCAGCAGCTTGAGCGGCGGATCCGTGACGGTGTAGACGCATTCGAGCGCGACGATCAACCCGCGGTTGGAAGGTCGCCACTCGCGGGCCAGTTGCTGCACCCAGTCCATCACCAGGCGAGCCAGCAGCACGATGAAGAAGCACACCAGCGCGATGTACAGCACTTGCCATACAACGTTCACTGCGCTTCCCCTCGTTTCGGTTCGAACGTCGAACTCGTCCTGCCGGCCTGCCCGCCGGGAGCGGGTGGCCCACTACCCGGCGTCACGCGATCCTCACGTTTCGTCATACTGCGTCCCGCTGGGGTCAGCTCTGGTTGAAGAACCCACCCTCGGCGATCCTGGCCTTGTCCTCCGCCGTGACATCGACGTTAGCAGGAGACAGAAGGAACACCTTCTGCGTCACCCGCTCGATGCTGCCGTGGAGACCGAAGACCAGCCCAGCCGCGAAGTCTACGAGGCGCTTGGCGTCCGTGTCGTCCATCTCGGTCAGATTCATGATCACGGGCGTACTCTCGCGGAAGTGCTCCCCGATGGTACGGGCTTCGTTGTAGGTTCGGGGGTGAAGTGTGGTGATGCGGTAGGGCTCCCGCTCGGAGGCGGCCTTGGGCATGATCACCGGGGCACTCTTCTCCACGTGACGGCGTTCAGGTGTGATGGACGACACTGGCGCCATCCTGGGTTCCGCCCGCATCGGGGCGACCACCGCCGCCGGCTGTGCAACAGGCGCGGGCGCGGGACGGGGCACCTCCTCGGTCCTGGCGGTGTTGCGTAGCGGCTCGGGCTCGGGGCCGTAGTCCTCGTCGTCCGGGTCGTAGCCCTGAACGTCGTAGCGTTCGTCCTCCACGAGGCCGAGGTATTCCGCCATCCTGCGCAGTGCGCTGGCCATACTCCTGTCCTCCGCTCTGTGGTGGATCGGGTCCGTCACCGGCACAGCCCCGCTTGTCGCGGAGTGGTTCTACGATCCACGGTCTGACCCCGCGATGCAGGGGATATTCCTTCTTGTCCTGATTTGTTCTGCGATCTGATCTTCTAACCGGTGACGTTACCCGAGGGGCGGCCGGACACCCAGTACCGCCGTACCGACGCGCACATGTGTCGCCCCGGCCGCCACCGCCGCTTCGAGATCGCCGCTCATACCCGCGGAGACCATCGTGGCAGCAGGATGCTCCCGGCGTAGCAGAGATGAGATTTCCGCGAGCCGGTCGAATGCCCGGACCGGGTCCCCGGCGAAAGGCCCGGTGAGCGGCGCGACCGCCATCACCCCGTCAAGTCGCAGGCCGGGCGCGGCTGCCAGCGCTTCGGCCAGGGCCGGGACGTCGGCCGGGAGGGCCCCGCCGCGAGTGGCCGCCGGGTCGCCCTCCAGGGCGACCTGCACCAGGCATCCCAATACCGGGCGCCCGGTCTTTCCGACTTCCGCGGAGAGCGCCGAGACCAGACGCGTCCGGTCGACCGAGTGCACTCGGTCGGCGTACTTCAGAACGGAACGGACCTTATTGGTTTGCAATTGGCCGACAAAATGCCAGAGAAGGGGGAGGTTCTTGCATTCCTCGGCTTTCGGGGCCGCGTCCTGGTCACGATTCTCGGCGACGTCGGTGACGCCGAGCGCGGAGAGGAGCCGGGTGTCCGCGGCGGGATAGGTCTTGGTGACCACGATCAGGGTGACGTCGGAGCGCGGGCGTCCGGCGGCGGCGCACGCGGCGGCGATGCGCTGCTCCACCGCGGTGAGGTTGGAGCGCAGCACGTCGAGGCGCGCCCCTTCGGCCGGGGCCGGCTCGGGTCCGAGGGCGTTCACGCGGCGGCCCCGTCCAGCCAGACGTAGCCGGCCAGCCGGCCGGTGCGCCGGTCCCGGCGGTAGGAGAAGTGGTCGGCCGACTCCAGGGTGCAGATGTGGGACATCTCATGCCGGATCACCCCGGCCCTGGTCAGTTGGGCCCGGACCCCGGCCGGCAGGTCGAGGGCCGGAGTGCCCCAGCTGGTCTGTGAGCGGGCGTCCGGTTCGAGGGCACTGATCTCGTCGCGGAGCGCGGCCGGCACTTCGTAGCACCGTCCGCAGACCGAGGGCCCGACCGCCGCGGTGATCCGCTCGGGGCGGGCGCCCAGCTCGGCCATCGCGGCGACCGCGGCCGGGACCACCCCGGCGGCCAGCCCCGGCCGCCCCGCGTGCGCGGCGCCGACCACCCCGGCCACCGGGTCCGCGAGCAGCACCGGGACGCAGTCCGCGGTGAGCACCGCCAGCGCGAGGCCGCACCGGTCGGTCACCAGCGCGTCCACCTCCGGGGCGGTGCCGTCCGGCTGGCGCCCGGTGACCACGGCGACGGCGCTGCCGTGCACCTGGTTCATCCAGACCACGTCGGCCGGGTCGAGCCCGAGCCCGGCCGAGGCGGCGAGCCGCCGGTTCTCCCGGACGGCCGCGGCGTCGTCGCCGACCGCGCCGCCGAGGTTCAGCTCCTGGAACGGCGAAGTGCTCACCCCGCCCCACCGGTCGGTGAAGGCGAAGTGAGCACTGTCGTCGAGATCGGTACGCCGGCTGATCATGGTGATCAGCCTAGTGGCTCGCTACTTCAGGAAGTCCGGCACATCCAGTTCCTCGGCCTGGCTGTCCACGTACGGCGGCCGGGTCTGCGGAACGTGCGGGGCGACCGGCGGGGCCGGCGGCTCCTCGGCGCGCGGGACGCTGCCGATGGTGTGGACGCTGCGCCCGGCGGCGGTGGAGCCGGCCCGGTTGAAGTCGCCGCGGTTGGTGTACTCGCCGCCCGAGCGCTCCGGCGCCTGCTGCGGCGGGGCGCCCGCGCTGCCGGCGTTGGCGTTGGTCGAACGCACCACCGGGTCGCGGACGATGGTGGGCGGGGCGCCGCCGTCGAAGCCGGCCGCGATCACGGTGACCCGGACCTCGTCGCCGAGCGCGTCGTCGATCACCGCGCCGAAGATGATGTTGGCCTCGGGGTGCGCGGCCTCGGCGACCAGCTGCGCCGACTCGTTGATCTCGAACAGGCCGAGGTCGGAGCCTCCGGAGATGGAGAGCAGCACGCCGCGGGCGCCGTCGATCGAGGCCTCCAGCAGCGGCGAGGAGATCGCCATGATCGCCGCGGCCTTGGCCCGGTCCTCGCCGCGGGCGGAGCCGATCCCCATCAGCGCCGAACCGGCGTCCGACATCACCGACTTGACGTCGGCGAAGTCCAGGTTGATCAGGCCCGGGGTGGTGATCAGGTCGGTGATCCCCTGGACGCCGGAGAGCAGCACCTGGTCGGCGGAACGGAACGCGTCCAGCACGCTGACCTGGCGGTCCGAGATGGACAGCAGCCGGTCGTTGGGGATGACGATGAGGGTGTCGACCTCTTCGCGCAGCTGCGCGATGCCGTCCTCGGCCTGGTTGGCGCGGCGGCGGCCCTCGAAGGTGAACGGCCGGGTGACCACGCCGATGGTGAGCGCGCCGAGGGTGCGGGCGATGTTGGCGACCACGGGCGCGCCGCCGGTGCCGGTGCCGCCGCCCTCGCCCGCGGTGACGAAGACCATGTCGGCCCCCTTGAGGACCTCCTCGATCTCCTCGCGGTGGTCCTCGGCCGCCTTGGCGCCGACGTCCGGGTTGGCACCGGCGCCGAGGCCGCGGGTGAGTTCGCGGCCGACGTCGAGCTTGACGTCCGCGTCGCTCATCAGCAGGGCCTGCGCATCGGTGTTGATCGCGATGAACTCGACGCCCTTGAGCCCGACCTCGATCATCCGGTTGATGGCGTTCACGCCACCGCCGCCGATGCCGACGACTTTGATGACTGCGAGGTAGTTCTGGGGTGCTGCCACGTCGAAGGCCTCTCGCCTCGGATGTACGGTGCCGAAGGGGCAGGGGGCCGCTAGCGGGCCCCGACCCGAACCCTGACCCTGAGGTTTAGGGTTGATGCTGTGTCACTCTTTCACGGTTACTTGTCACAGGACACTAGGTCTCCTGGCCTGTCCATTCAACGGACACGCCGGGCCCGCGCATTTTTCTTGTGAGCCTATGTGATCAAACATCCGGGCTTTCACCGGGGGTGGCCCACCAGATTCGGGGAGGAACAGCCCTTCCGTCAATGCCTTACCGCGGGATCGTCCGGGGCGCTGACGTCGTAGCTCGTCGCCTTCTGCCGCAGCAGGGCGTTCAGTACGACTGCTTTACGCGAGTCGCGTTCCGTGCTTCCCCACAGCACATGTGAACCATCGGTGAGTTGCAGTTCCAGATCGTCGTACGAATGCACCACGACCGAACTGGTTCTCCGCGCCACCGCCGCCGGAAGGGCTTTGGCCACATCCACCGCGGCCGCCACCAGAACCTGCTGCGGGAAGCTCCCGAGCGCGGCCTTCCCGGCGGCGGAGAGCGCGAGTTGGACCACCGGGACGCCGACCGGGGCGGTCGGACCGGTGGCGAAGCCCACCCCGGTCACGTCGACCTGGGTGAACTGCCCGTCCGCGCCCTTGACCGCGGCGATCGGCACCCGCTCGGTGATCCGCACCCGCACCGTGTGCGGCAGCGAGGTGCTCACCGACACCTCGGCCACCCGGGGCAGCGCCTTCGCCACCCGGGCCTCGGCCGCGCCGGTGTCCAACCGCTCCAGCGGGCCGCCGAGCGGGACGGCCGCCGCGGCCAGCACCTGATCCGGTGTCAGCACCCGGGTCCCGCTGACCGTGACCGTCCTCACATCCAGCACCGAGGAGAACCAGACCAGCCAGCAGACCGTGCCGAGCAGCACCGCGACGAACCCGCTCAGCACCGCGACGCCGCGTCGGGACAGCCGCAGCCGGACCCGGGGGGCCGGCTCCGCGGTCGGCCCCTGGACGTCGGCGTCGGGGTCGGGGCCGCCGACCGCCGCGGTGCCCGCCGCGCCCGCGGCGCCGGGCTCAGGCACGGCGGTGCGCGGCGATGGCCTCGTAGACCATCGCCACCAGCAGCTCGTCGGCGTCGCGGCGGCCGAACTCGGCCGCGGCCCGGCTCATGTCCCAGAGCCGCTGAGGGTCCGTCAGCACCGGCAGCAGATGGCTGAGCACCCACTCCGGGCTCAGCTCGGCGTCGTCGACCAGCAGCCCGCCGCCGGCCCTGACCACGGGCTGGGCGTTCAGCCGCTGCTCGCCGTTGCCGATCGGCAGCGGGACGTAGGCGCCGGGCAGGCCGACCGCGGACAGCTCGGCCACGGTCATCGCCCCGGCCCGGCAGAGCATCATGTCGGCGGCGGCGTAGGCGAGGTCCATCCGGTCCAGGTACGGGACCACCCGGTACGGCGGCATCCCGGGGATGTCGTCGATCACCGGCAGTTCGTTCTTGGGGCCGACCGCGTGCAGGATCTGCACCCCGTACTGCTGCAGCCGGGGCGCTATGGTCTGCACCGTCTCGTTCAGCCTGCGGGCGCCCTGGGAGCCGCCGGACACCAGCAGCGTGGGCAGCCGCTGGTCCAGGCCGAAGTAGGCGCGGGCCTCCGGACGGGCCGCGTTCCGGTCCAGGGTGGCGATGGTGCGGCGCAGCGGGATGCCGACGTAGCGGGCGTCCCGCAGCTTGCTGTCCGGGGTGCTGACCGCGACGAAGTCGCTGTAGCGGGCCCCGATCTTGTTGGCCACGCCGGGACGGGCGTTGGCCTCGTGCACCACGATCGGCACCCCGGACCGCTTGGCGGCCAGGTAGGCGGACATGGCGACGTAGCCGCCGAAGCCGACCACCACGTCCGCCTTGGTGCGGTCCAGCACGTCCTGGACCGCCTTGACCGTGCCGCGCAGCCGGCCGGGCAGGGTGATCAGTTCGGGGGTCGCCTTGCGCGGCAGCGCGACCTTCGGGATCAGTGCCAGTTCGTAGCCGCGCTCGGGGACCAGTCTGGTCTCCAGGCCGCTCTCGGTCCCGAGCGCGGTGATCCCGACCGTGGGGTCGTTCCTGCGCAGTGCGTCCGCAAGGGCGAGCGCGGGCTCGATGTGACCGGCGGTCCCCCCGCCGGCGAGTACGACATGCACCGAAATTCACCGCTCCCTGCGCTGCCGGGCCTTCCCCAGCCGCGCGATGGTCCGTCCGGGCAGACCGACGAGTCCGCCCCGATCCTGCTTGTTGCGAGTCTTCTTCCTGCGGGCCGCGAGCGCCGCCTTCGCACCGGGTTCGCTGCGTGCGAAGCAGAGCAGCATCCCCACCGCGAACATGGTCGGCAGCAGCGCCGAACCCCCGTAGGAGAACATCGGCAGCGGGACTCCCGCAATGGGGAGGAGTCCCAGCACCGCACCAATGTTGATCATGGACTGGGCCATGATCCAGGTGGTGGCGCCTGCTGCCGCGTACCTGATGAAGGGGTCCTGCGTGCGTCCTGCGACGCGGATACCCGCATACCCTAGTGCCGCGAAGAGGGCGAGCACCGACAGCGTCCCCGCCAGGCCCAGCTCCTCACCGGTCACCGCGAAGATGAAGTCGGTGTGCGGCTCCGGGAGTTGCCCCCATTTCTCCACACTTGCGCCGAGTCCGCGGCCGAACAGCCCGCCGCCCGCCAGCGCCTGGATCCCGTGCACGCCCTGCCAGCAGGAGCCGTCGGACGGCAGCGTGGTGACGCCGATGCAGGAGAGCCGGTTCAGCCGGTGCGGCACGAAGGCGATCAGCAGCGTGCCGATGGCCGCGGCGACGCCGCCCACCGCGGCGAACATCCGCACCGGCGCCCCGGAGATCCAGAGCAGCCCGAACAGCAGCGCGCAGATGATCATCGCGGTGCCCATGTCGCCGCCGGCCAGGACCAGGGTCAGCAGCAGCACGCCCATCGGCACCAGCGGGATCAGCAGGTGCTTCCACTGGTCCAGCATCTTCAGCTGCGCCTTGCGGGCCATCAGGTCGGCGCCCCAGAGCACCAGCGCCAGCTTGGCGAACTCGGACGGCTGGATCTGGATCGGGCCGCCGAGCCGGAGCCAGTTCTGGTTGCCGTTGACCGAGGTGCCGACGCCGGGCACGGCGACCAGCAGCAGCAGCCCGATCACCGCGAGCAGCAGCGGGTACGCCAGCGCCCGGTGCAGCTTCACCGGCAGCCGGGCGGCCACGTACATCAGCACCGCGCCGATGCAGACCGAGGTGAGCTGCTTGTCGAAGAAGTACGCGAACGGCAGGCCGTCGCTCCTGGCCTCGATCTGCGAGGCGGAGAACACCATCACCAGACCGAGCACCAGGATCAGCGCCGCCGACCCCAGGATCAGGTAATAGGGCGTCAGCGGACGCTCCAGGCCGCGCTGGAAGCGCCGTAGCGCGGCGGCGGGCCCGGTCAGCCGGCCGCGGGAGCGGAAGACCGCCACCGAGGTCGTGCCGACGCCGGGACGCTGCCGGGTGCCCGGCCGCTCGGCTGCGTCCGCCATGGGCGGTCCCCTCTCCCCTGGTGCTGCTCGGAGCCTGGTGCTGCTCGAAGCCTGGTACTGCCCGGAGCCCGGTGCTACGCGGAGCCCGACCCGGCGAGGGCGCGGGCCGCGGCGGCGAAGAGGTCGCCGCGCTCACCGTAGTTGCTGAACATGTCCATCGAGGCACAGGCCGGGGCGAGCAGCACGGTGTCACCAGGCCTGGCGAGCCCGGCGGCGGCGCGCACCACCGCGTCCATGGCCGGGGCACCAGTCTGTCCGTCCGCGGGCTCGATCACCGGGACCTGGGGCGCGTGTCGCGCCAGCGCCTCGCGGATCAGCCCGCGGTCGGCGCCGATCAGCACCGCGGCCCGGAGCCGCGGCGCCGCGCCGGCGACCAGGGCGTCCATGTCGGCGCCCTTGGCCAGGCCGCCGGCGATCCAGACCACCGGCTGGTAGGCGGCCAGCGAGGCAGCGGCGGCGTGCGGGTTGGTGGCCTTGGAGTCGTCGACGTAGGCGACCCCGTCGACCTCGGCCGCCAGGGCGATCCGGTGCGCGTCGGGGCGGAAGGCGCGCAGTCCGTCCCGGACCGCGCGCGGTTCCACGCCGTAGGCGCGGGCCAGCGCGGCGGCGGCCAGCGCATCGGCGATGTTGTGCGGGGCGGGGGGCCGGATGTCGTCCACCGACGCGAGTTCCGTGGCGGTGTGCCGCGGAGCGGCTCCGACAGGGGTGGCGGCGGGCGACGGGCGGGCGTTCTTATGACGGTCGGTCACGAAGGCGCGGTCCACCAGCAGGCCGTCGACCACGCCGAACTGGGAGACCGCGGGCGGGCCGAGGGTGAAGCCGACGGCCCGCGCGCCCTCCTCCACGTCGGCCGCGCGGACCAGCTCCTCGGTGGCCGGGTCGGCGGTGTTGTAGACGCAGGCGACCTGGTTGCCCTGGTAGATCCGGCCCTTGTCGGCCGCGTAGGCCTCCATCGAGCCGTGCCAGTCCAGGTGGTCGGCGGCGATGTTGAGCACCACCGCGGAGTGCGGGCGCAGCGAAGGGGCCCAGTGCAGCTGGTAGCTGGAGAGCTCCACCGCGAGCACGTCGTACGGCTCCTCGGCCAGCACCGCGTCCAGCACCGACACCCCGACGTTGCCGACCGCGGCCGTGCGCTTTCCGTCCGCGGCGAGGATCGAGGCGAGCATCTGCACCGTGGTGGTCTTGCCGTTGGTGCCGGTGACGGCCAGCCAGGGGGCCGGCTCGCCGGTGGCGGCCAGCGGACGGCGCAGCCGCCAGGCCAGTTCGACGTCGCCCCAGACCGGGATACCGGCCGCGGCGGCGGTGACCAGCAGCGGCGCGGTCGGCGGCCAGCCGGGCGAGGTGACCACCAGGTCGGCGCCCTCGGGCAGGCTCTGCCCGTCGCCGAGCCGGACCGTCACGCCGAGCCCGCGCAGCTCCGCGGCCTGGGCCTGCTGCCGCGGGCCCTCGCCGCCGTCCACCACGGTCACCTCGGCGCCGAGGCCGTGCAGCACCCGGGCGGCGGGCGGGCCCGACACGCCGAGCCCGGCCACGGTGACCCGCAGGCCCTTCCACTCCGGGGTGTCCTGAGGCAGGGTCAATTGGTCACCCATCCCGCGTAGAAGAGGCCGAGGCCGACCGCGACGCACAGCCCCTGGATGATCCAGAACCGGACCACGATCAGGACTTCGGACCAGCCCTTGAGCTCGAAGTGGTGCTGCAGCGGCGCCATCTTGAAGACCCGCTTGCCGGTCATCCGGAACGAGCCGACCTGGATCACCACCGACAGCGTGATCAGCACGAACAGCCCGCCGAGGATCGCCAGCAGCATCTCGGTGTGCGAGCAGATCGCAAGACCGGCCAGCGCGCCGCCGAGGGCCAGCGAGCCGGTGTCGCCCATGAAGATCTTGGCCGGCGAGGTGTTCCACCACAGGAAGCCGAAGCAGGCGCCCATCAGCGCGGCCCCGACCACCGCCAGGTCCAGCGGGTTCTCCACCGAGTAGCAGTTGGGTCCGGCGGTGGCGGCGGAGCCGCAGGTCTGGCCGTACTCCCAGATGCCGATGAAGACGTAGGCGCCGAACACCATCACCGAGGCGCCGGTGGCCAGGCCGTCCAGGCCGTCGGTCAGGTTCACCCCGTTGGACATCGCCAGGATCATGAAGATGGCCCAGAGCGCGAACAGCACCGGGCCGAGCGACCAGCCGAAGTCGGTGACGAAGGAGAGCTTGGTCGAGGCCGGGGTGACTCCGGAGGAGTCCGCGAAGCGCAGCGAGCCGACCGCGAAGACGATGCCGACGATCAGCTGCCCGGCCATCTTCGCCTTGGCCCGCAGGCCCAGCGAGCGCTGCTTGACGATCTTGATGTAGTCGTCCAGGAAGCCGACCAGGCCCATCCCGGTCATCAGGAACAGCACCAGCAGCCCGGACGGCGTCGGCGCGGAGCCGACCAGCAGCTTGGTCAGCCCGTAGGCGACCAGGGTGGCCAGGATGAACGCGATGCCGCCCATGGTGGGCGTGCCGCGCTTGCTGTGGTGCGCCTTGGGGCCGTCGTCGCGGATCATCTGGCCGTAGCCGTGCCGGGCCAGGATCCGGATCAGCACCGGGGTGCCGACCAGCGACAGCACCAGCGCGATGGCCGCGGCGAACAGGATCTGACGCATCGGCGAGCCGCTGGACACGGCCAGCTGGACGGTCGCGGCATGAGCCGCGAGGGCCTGGCTCACTGGGCCGCTCCGTTCGCACCATCGGCGAGCAGCGCCTCGGCGACGCGCTCCAGGCCCACCGAACGGGACGCCTTCACCAGGACCACGTCCCCCGGACGGACCCGCGCACGCAGCAACTCGACCGCCGTATCCACATCGGGCACCAGCACCGACTCCTCACCCCAAGAACCTTCGTTCCTCGCGCCCAGCTCCATGCAGGCCGCTTCCCTGCCGCCGACAGCCACCAGGGTCGCGATGTTCAGCCTGACCGCGAGCCGGCCCACCGCATCGTGCTCGTCGAGGGATTCCCCGCCGAGTTCCCGCATCTCCCCCAGCACCGCCCAGGTACGGCGGGCGCCGGGCCCCCTGCCCCCGATCGCGGCGAGCGCGCGCAGGGCGGCCCGCATCGAGTCGGGGTTCGCGTTGTAGGCGTCGTTGATCACCGTGACGCCGTCCGGACGCTCGGTCAGCTCCATCCGCCAGCGGGACAGGCTGCCGGCCCCGCCCAGCGCGTCGGCGACCTGTTCGACCGTCATGCCGCACTCGGTCGCCACCGCGGCGGCGGCGAGCGCGTTGGACACGTGGTGCTCACCGTAGAGCCGCAGGGCGACCGGGGCGGAACCCGCCGGGGTCACCAGGGTGAACGCGGCCCGACCGGAGTCGTCCAGCCGGATCCCCTCGGCCCTGATCTGTGCCTGCGCCGACTCGCCGAAGTAGAGCACCCGGGCCTTGGTCCGCGAGGCCATCGCCCGGACCAGCGGGTCGTCCGCGTTCAGCACCGCGCAGCCCTCGGCCGGGAGGTTCTCCACCATCTCGCCCTTGGCCTCGGCGATGGCCTCCCGGCTGCCGAACTCGCCGATGTGCGCCGTGCCGACGTTGAGCACCAGGCCGATCGAGGGCTGGGCCAGGCCGGTCAGGTGGGCGATGTCGCCCTTGTGCCGGGCGCCCATCTCCAGCACCAGGAAGCGGGTGTCCGCGGCCACCTTCAGCGCGGTGATCGGGAAGCCGATCTCGTTGTTGAAGGAGCCGGCGGTGAAGACCGTGGGGCCGACCGTGCCGAGCAGCTGCGCGATCAGGTCCTTGGTGCTGGTCTTCCCGGCCGAGCCGGTGAGGCCGACCACGGTGGCGCCCTCGGCCCGCGCGGTGACGGCCTGCGCCAGCCGCTGGAGCCCCTCGACCACGTCGTCCACCACCACGGCGGGCACGCCGACCGGACGGGAGGCCAGCACCGCGACGGCGCCGTCCCGCAGGGCTCCGGCCGCGTAGTCGTGGCCGTCCACCCGCTCGCCGGCCACCGCGGCGAACAGCGCGCCCGGCTCGACCTGGCGGGAGTCGTGCACCACGGGTCCGGTGACCCGGGTCCGCGGGTCGGTCACGTCGTGCAGCGTCCCCCCGGTGGCCTGGGCAACCTCGGCGAGGGTCATGGGGATCACGTTGCTCTACTCCTTGGCGTCGCCGGCGCGGTGCGACGCGTGGATCGCCTCGGCCAGCACGGCTCGGTCGTCGAAGGGTCGGATCTCGTCACGCACGTACTGGCCCAGCTCATGGCCCTTGCCGGCGACCAGGACGCAGTCGCCGGCGTGGGCCAGGGCCACCGCGGCGGCGATGGCGCGGGCCCGGTCGGGTTCGACCAGCACCGCCCCGCGCTCGGCCTCGGGCACCTCGACCGCGCCGGCCAGCATGCTGTGCAGGATCGCCAAAGGGTCCTCGGAACGGGGGTTGTCGCTGGTCAGCACTGCGGTGTCGGCCAGCCGGGCGGCGATGGCGCCCATCGGCCCGCGTTTGAACGGGTCGCGGTCGCCGCCGCAGCCGACCACCACGTGCAGCCGGCCCTTGGTGACCTCGCGCAGCGAGCCGAGCGCGGCCTCCAGCGCGTCCGGCTTGTGCGCGTAGTCGACCACCGCGACGTAGGGCTGCCCGGCGTCCACCCGCTCCATCCGTCCCGGCACGCCGGGGACGGCGGCGATGCCCGCGGCCACCTCGTCCAGCGGCAGCCCGGCGGTGGCCAGGCCGGCGATCGCGGCCAGGGCGTTGGCGACGTTGAACGGGCCCGGCAGCGGGACGCTCGCGTCCACCGACGCGCCGTCCGGGCCGACCGCGCGGAAGGTGGACCCGGCCGGGCCCAGGTGCACCGCCTCGGCCCGCCAATCGGCGGCCGGGTCGCCGGTGGCGGAGTAGCCGACCACCGGGATCTCCGCCTCGGCGGCCAGCCGGCGGCCGTAGGGGTCGTCCAGGTTGACCACGCCGACCCTGGCCCGCCGCGGGCTGAACAGGCTGGCCTTGGCCCGGTAGTAGTCCTCCATGTCCGGGTGGAAGTCCAGGTGCTCCGGGGTCAGGTTGTTGAACAGGGCGACGTCGTAGACCACTCCGTCCACCCGGCCGTAGACCAGGGCGTGGCTGGAGACCTCCATCACCACCGTGTCCGCGCCGCGCTCGCGCATCACCGCGAGCAGCGCGTGCAGGTCGGTGGACTCCGGGGTGGTCCGCTCGCTCTTGATCCGCTCGGAGCCGACCCGCATCTCCACCGTGCCGATCAGCCCGGTGGCGCGGCCCGCGCCGCGCAGCCCGCCCTCGATCAGGTACGCGGTGGTGGTCTTGCCGTTGGTGCCGGTGACGCCGATGGTGAGCAGCTGCTCGGCGGCCCGGCCGTAGAGGGCGGCGGCGAGGCCGCCGAGGACCGCCCGGGGCCGCTCCACCACCAGGGCCGGCAGCCCGGCGGCGGCCCTGGCGGCGCCGTCCCGGTCGGTCAGCAGCGCCACCGCGCCGTTGGCGGCGGCCTGCGCGGCGTAGTCCGCGCCGTGGGCGTGCGCGCCCGGCAGGCCGGCGTAGACGTCGCCGGGCCGCACCGCGCGGGAGTCGTGGGTGATCCCGGTGACCCCGGCGGACCCGGCCGGGCCGTCCGGGGCGGGCAGCCCGAGCAGCGCGGCGACCTCGGCGAGCGGGGTCGTCCGAGGGGTCCGCGGGCGGGGAGGAGCCGCCGGCCCGGCCTGCCCGACCGGAGACTGCTGATCACTTCGGTGCACGGCCGTGAGGTTACCGGTATCGCCGGGTCCGGGGCCAAGCCAGGGTGCGCCGGAGGGCTCCGCCGGGGGTTCCGGGGCCGGTCCGTGCGCGGGGGACGTGGGGGTCATCGGCAGGCTCCGCCTTTCACCAGTTCACCGGCAGGTCCGCCGGGGCGGCGCCGGTCGGCGGCACCTGGAGGGTCTTCAGGGCGAACTCCATCACCTGTTTGAACACCGGGCCGCACAGCTCGCCGCCGAAGTGCCCGTTCACCGGGTTCTGGACCACGCAGGAGACGGTCACCCGGGGCCGGTCGGCCGGGGCGAAGCCGATGAAGGAGGAGGTGTAGCCCTGGTAGCGGCCGGTCTGCGGGTCCACCCGGTTCGCGGTGCCGGTCTTGCCCGCGACCAGGTAGCCGGGGATCTCGGCGGCTGCGCCGGTGCCCTCCTGGCTGGCCACCACCGACTGCAGCATCTGCGCCAGGGTCTTCGCGGTCTGCGCGCTGACCACTCGGGACTGCGCCGGGGCCGGGGCCGGGACGAACCGCCCGTCCGGGCCGGTGGTCCCGGCGACCAGGCTGGGCGCGATCCGCACCCCGCCGTTGGCGATGGTCGAGTAGACCGAGGTGGTCTGCAGCGCGTTCACCGACAGGCCCTGGCCGAACGGGATGGTGTACTGCTGCGACCCGGACCACTGGCTCGGCGCGGCCAGGATGCCCTGGCTCTCGCCGGGGAAGCCGAGGCCGGTCGGCCGGCCGATGCCGAACTTGGTCAGGTAGCTGTAGAGCACCCGGTCGGCCTGCTGCTCGGTGGCGCCGAGGTGGGAGGCGGCGAGCATGGTGCCGATGTTGGAGGACTGCGCCAGCACCCCGTTCAGGGTGAGGTGCTCGGTGCCGTGCGCGGTGTCGTCGTGGAACACCGTGCCCGCCCGGGGCAGCAAGCCGGGGACGACGACATGGGTCAGCGGGGTGGCCACGTTCTGCTGCAGCACCGCGGCCATGGTCATCAGCTTGCTGACGCTGCCCGGCTCGTACACCTCCTGGAGTGCGGAGTTGCCGAGGTTATTGGGGTTGGCATGGGCCAGGTCGTTGGGATCGAACCCGGGGGCGGTGGCCATCGCCAGCACCTGGCCGTTGCTGACGTCCTGGACGATCACATAGCCGCCCTCGGCCCCGGCCTTCTTCACCTCGGCGGTGATCGCCTGCTGGGCGTCCCACTGGATGTCCCGGTTCAGGGTCAGCCGCAGGTCCGAGCCGGGGACCGCGGGCTGCTCGTGCTGGCCCGCGGTGGGGACCTGGCGACCACCGGACTGGGCGTAGGTGGCCCGGCCGTCCTTGCCCTTGAGCAGGCTGTCGTACTGCTGCTCCAGGCCGCCCTTGCCGACCCCGTCGGCGTTGACGAAGCCGATGACGTTGGAGGCGAGCGGGCCGTCCGGGTACACCCGCTTGGTGTGCTTGGTGTGGAAGACGCCGTTCAGGGTGTTGGCGCAGGCCTCGTCCACCCGGCCGTCGTCGCCCGCCTTCAGCGCGAGCTGGTTCTCGGTCGCGCAGTGGCCGTGCCAGGCGGTCTTGGTCAGCGAGGCCTGCAGCGCGGTGATCTGGTTCCAGGTCTGCGGCGACTGCTGCTTCGCCAGCAGGGCGTAGCGGTCGCCCTTGCCGGTGTAGGTCAGCGCCTTGGTCAGGTCCGCCACCGGGACGCCGATCATCGGCGAGAGCAGTTGCGCGGCCTGGGCCGGGGCGTCGTCGATGTGGGCCTGCCCGGGGGTGAACATGTACGGGTCGGCGGTGACGTCGTAGGCGTCGACGGTGGTCGCCAGGGTCTGCCCGGAGGCGTCGGTGATGGACCCGCGGGGCGCGGGCAGGGTCACCGTCTGGAAGAGGTTCACGCTCGCCTCGGCGGCGAGCGCGGACGAGTCCAGGAACTGGAGCTGCACCAGGCGGCCGAGGAACAGCGTCAGCACCGCGCCGAGCGCGACCAGCAGCAGGCGGAGGCGGCGGCGGGGGGCGGCCAGCCGCAGCGGGGGCGGCCCCGGGGGTCCGCCGTGGGAGCGGTAGCCGGCTCCGCCGGGGCGGTTCCCTGGGCCGTTCCCGGAGCGGGCGGCGGGCCGGGCGCCGGGCAGCGCGCTGCCCGGACGGCGCGGGGCGGCGCCCGGACGGTGGGCGGTGCCCTGCCGGGGGCGCGGCGGGCCCTGGCGCGGGTGCGGGGGGCGGGGGGTGGTCATGGTCGCTGTCTCCCCGTCAGTCGCCGCTGCGTCGAGCAGAGCTCGACACGGTCGCGGAGGGTGTGGTGGCAGTGCGGGGCTTGGCTGTCGAGTGGGCCGCCGCTGCAGGGGGCTTGGTGGCGGTTGCTGCGGTGGCGGGCTTGGCGGGGGCGGTGCCGGCAGCGGTGCCCGCGGTGTCGGTGTGGGGGGTCGTGGTCGCGCTCGCGCCGGTGGGGGGCGCCGTGGTCGTGGCCGACGGGGTCGCCGTCGCCGAGGGGGTCGCCGTCGCCGTCGTCGAGGGGGTTGCCGTGGGGGCGGGGGTCGGGGTCGCGGTCGGGGGCGGCGGGGGGCCGTAGAGGCGGGACGGGTCGCCGACGACCCTGCCGTCGTCCTGGAGGAAGGCCGGGGTGCCGCCGGGCACCATCCCCAGCTGCCGCGCCCGCACGGCCAGCGCGTCCGGCGCCGACCAGGCGTTGATCTGCTGCTGGAGCCCCTGCCGCTCGTCGGTCAGCGACGTGGTCCGCTGCTGCAGCTGCGAGAGCTGGAACGACCCCTGGTTCAGCGCCGTGTTCAGCATCAGCAGCGCGATCAGGCCGCCCGCGAGTATCAGCACCACCAGCGCCGCGAAGGGCCCCCGCCCGGCCGCCCGGGAGCCGGAGCGCGGACGCGGCCGGGAACCGGGCCGCCCCGCCCCGCCCCCGCCCGGCCTGCGGCGCACAGGTGACACCGGGGACGGCGAGGACGTGCCTCCCGCGACTCTTCCGACAGCCACCTGCATCCGCTCCTTCGCTGCGCGCGCCGCCCGCGCGCGCTCTGCGCCGTGCGCCGGGGCTCCGCCTTCACCTGCTGCCTGCCCGCTCTCCCCGCCTACCTGACGGAGGCTCTGATTCTCTCCGCCGCACGCAGCCGGACCGACGCGGCACGGCGGTTCTCCGCGATTTCCTGCTCGGTCGGCTGTTCCGCGCCCCGGGTCACCAGCTTCAGCCGGGGCTGGTGCTCCTCCGGCACCACCGGCAGCCCCGGCGGAGCCGTCGACGCCGCGCCCGCCGCGAGGAACTGCTTCACGATCCGGTCCTCCAGCGACTGGAAGGACATCACCGCGATCCGGCCGCCCACCGCGAGCACCCCCAGCGCGCCGGGAATGGCCCGCTCCAGCACCGACAGCTCGCTGTTGACCTCGATCCGCAGCGCCTGGAAGGTCCGCTTCGCCGGGTTGCCGCCGGTGCGGCGGGTGGCGGCGGGAATGGCGTTGCGCACCAGTTCCACAAGACGCGCGCTGGTGCTGAACGGTTCCTTCTCGCGCTCCCGCAGGATCACCGAGGCGATCTTCCCGGCGAACCGCTCCTCGCCGTAGAACTTGAGGATCCGGGCCAGGTCGCCGTGCCCGTAGGTGTTGAGGACGTCGGCGGCGGTGATCCCGGTGGTCTGGTCCATCCGCATGTCCAGCGGGGCGTCCTGGGCGTAGGCGAAGCCGCGGTCGGCCTCGTCCAGCTGCATCGAGGAGACGCCGAGGTCGAACAGGATGCCCTGGACCCGGTCGATCCCGAGCCCGGCCAGCACCTGCGGGATCTCGTCGTAGACGGCGTGCACCAGGGTCGCCCGGTCGCCGAACCGGGCCAGCCGCTGCCCGGCCAGCCGCAGCGCCTCCGGGTCCCGGTCCACTGCCACCAGGCGGACCTCGGGGAACTCCGTCAGCATGGCCTCGCTGTGCCCGCCGAGGCCGAGCGTGCCGTCCACCACCACCGCGCCGGGCGCGGAGATCGCCGGGGCGAGGACGTCCAGGCAGCGCCGCAGCATCACCGGGACGTGCCGGTCGGCGGGCTCCGGGCCGGGGCTCTCGTCGGGGGCGACGTCCGGACCGCTGCTCATGGGTACCTCTCGTAGTACCTACCGCCTGGTCCCCGCCCGCTCGCCTTGGGGAAGGGGCCCTCTGCCGCCGGGGAAGGGGCGGCAGCGGGTACGGAGCGGGTGGAGGCCGGGCCGGTAGGTGCGGGTCGTGCGCCTGGGAAGGAGCTGGGGTGAAGGGAGGGAAAGCAGTCGGGCCCTGGTCGGGTCCGGGTCGCGCCGTCCTCGTGCGTCCCAGGACCGCACTCGCCCGACGTGGCGTCACTTTACTCCACGGCTCTTGCCGGTCAACCAGATGCGACGGCGCACGCCCCCTCCGCCGTTTTTGTATCCACGCAGGTCAGCATGGGTCGCTTCACTCCGAAGGGGGAGCGCGCCACGCCGATGCGCGCCGCCTGCGCTCCCCCGTCGGCCCAAGGATCATGCGAATGGAGCAGAGCAGACGCGCGCCCCCGCGCTCATGCGGCGCGCCACAACGCCGCCCCGCGCCCCGGACCGGCCTCCCCGTCAGGCCGGATCTCCCACTACCGTCGTGGATATGACCACGACACCTGACCTGCCGTCCGTCCTGGCCGCCGCGTCCACCGGGGCCCCCTCGATCATCGACAGCTTCGTCGCCCGCAACCGGGACTACGCCGCCGCCTACCGCGACGGGGGCATGGACGCCCGCCCGGTCCAGCAGGTCGCCGTGGTCGCCTGCATGGACGCCCGGCTCGACGTCCACGCCGCGCTGGGCCTGGAGTTGGGCGACTGCCACGTCATCCGCAACGCGGGCGGCGTGGTCACCGACGACACCATCCGGTCGCTGACGGTCAGCCAGCGCGCGCTGGGCACCCGCTCGATCGCCCTGATCCACCACACCGGCTGCGGGCTGCTCAGCCTGACCGAGGACTTCCGGGTCGAGCTGGAGCAGGAGGTCGGGATACGGCCCTCCTGGGCCCTGGAGTCCTTCACCGACCTGGAGCAGGACGTGCGCCAGTCGATGGCACGGGTCGGCACCTCGCCGTTCCTGCCGCACCGCGAGGACATCCGCGGCTTCGTCTTCGACGTCACCACCGGGCTGCTCAGCGAGGTGCTCCCGCACGAGCCGCGGTCCTAGTGCCGGTCAGCGTCCTCCGCTCCGCCGACCGGGTCCCCGCCGTCTGGAAGAACGGCGGCGGGGTGACCCGCGAGATCGCCTCCTGGCCGCGGGACGCGGGCCTGGACGGCTTCGACTGGCGGATCAGCCTGGCCGAGGTCGCCGCGGGCGGCCCGTTCTCCGCCTTCCCCGGGGTCGACCGGGTGATCACCGTGGTCGACGGCGCCGGGATGGAGCTGACCGTGGACGGCGTCCCGCGGCTGCTGCCGGAGCGGCACCGCCCGTTCGCCTTCCCCGGGGACGCCGACACCGACTGCCGGCTGCTGGACGGGCCGGTCACCGACTTCAATGTGATGACCCGTCGCGACCGGGTCCGCGCGACCGTCCGGATCGTCGGTGCGGCGCCGCTCCCGGCCGTGGCGGCCGGGCGGGCCGTGGTGCTGGTGGTGCTCCAGGGGCGGATGCGCTTCGGGGACATCCTCCTGGGCAGGCACGATGCCGTCCTGACACGCGGAACCGGCGTCACCGGGCCCGCGTCGGTGGTCTGTGAGGATGGTGCGGGCGTCGCCGCCCTGGTCACACTCGACGACATAACCGGTCCATAACGGACGAATAACGGCTGGGTCGAGGTCCGGTTCGTCCGGTTGAGTGACGCAGGCGGTCCCGACAGGGAACAATGCATCTGCCGTGTCGACGCACACGGAGGGGCTTTGACCGGGGATGAGGTCACGGCCCCGTACACGGGCCAAGGAGTAACCGGGTGACGACCTTCAACGAGCACACCAGCCTCGACGACCCGGCCGAGGTGACCGGTCCGCCACCGCTGGCGGCCGTCGCGCCGCAGCCGCAGAGCATGGGCCTGGCCGAGCTGGGCGCCGTGGTGGAACGCGTGCGCGCCTCCGTGGAGAGCGTGCTCGAAGGCAAGCCGGAGGCGGTGCGGCTGGCCCTGACCGTGCTCCTCGCCGAGGGACACCTGCTGATCGAGGACGTGCCCGGCGTCGGCAAGACCCTGCTGGCCAAGGCCCTGGCCCGGTCGGTGGACTGCACCGTCCGCCGGATCCAGTTCACCCCGGACCTGCTGCCCTCGGACATCACCGGCACCAGCGTGTTCGACCAGAACCGCCGCGACTTCGAGTTCAAGCCGGGCGCGATCTTCGCGCAGATCGTGGTCGGCGACGAGATCAACCGGGCCTCGCCGAAGACCCAGTCCGCGCTGCTGGAGTCCATGGAGGAGGGCCAGGTCACCGTGGACGGCACCAGCTACCCGCTGCCGTCTCCGTTCATGGTGGTCGCCACCCAGAACCCGATCGAGATGGAGGGCACCTACCCGCTGCCCGAGGCCCAGCGCGACCGCTTCATGGCCAGGATCTCCATCGGCTACCCCAGCCCGGACGCCGAGCTGCAGATGCTCGACGTCCACGGCGGCGCCTCGCCGGTGCAGGAGCTGCGGCCGGTCGCGCACGCCGACGACGTGGTGAAGCTGATCGACATGGTCCGCCGGGTGCACGTCGCGGATGAGCTGCGCCGCTACGCCGTCGCCCTGGTCGGGGCCACCCGCACCTCCTCCGAGCTGCGGCTCGGCGCCTCGCCCCGGGCCACCCTGCACCTGCTCAGGGCGGCCCGCGCGGCGGCGGCCCTGGACGGGCGCGACTACGTCATCCCGGACGACCTGCAGGAGCTGGCCGTCCCGGTGCTGGCGCACCGGCTGCTGCCGACCGCCGAGGCCCAGCTCGGACGGCGGACCACCGAGCAGGTCGTCCGCGACCTGGTGCTCCAGCTCCCCGTCCCGCACCCGGCGCGCTGAGATGGCCGCCAAGCCGGGCGGCGGGGGTGCGGGCGCACGCGGCGGCGGAGCGCACGGCGGCACAAGCGCACGCGGCGGCACGGGCGGCGGGACCGGCGGCGCCGGCGCGTCCCGCGGCGCGGCGGCCAGGACCGCGCTGCGCGGGCTGACCACCCGGGGGCGGTCCTTCCTGGCCGCCGGGATCACCGCGGCGCTGTGCGCCTACCTGCTCGGACAACCGGCCCTGCTCAGGATCGCGCTGCTGCTCGCCGCACTGCCGCTGATCAGCGCGATGATGCTGATGCGGACCCGGTACCGGGTCGCCAGCGGCCGGCGGCTCACCCCCTCGCGCACCCCGGCCGGGCAGGAGGCCCGGGTGCACCTGCGGGTCGACAACGTCTCCCGGGTGCCCACCGGGCTGCTGATGCTGGAGGACAAGGTCCCCTACGTGCTCGGCCCCCGGCCGCGGTTCGTGCTGGACCGGGTCGAGCCGCGCGGGCACCGCGAGGTCTCCTACCGGGTCCGCTCCGACCTGCGCGGACGCTACCCGCTGGGCCCGCTGCAACTGCGCCTCGGCGACCCGTTCGGGCTGTGCGAGCTGACCCGCTCGTTCACCGCCGCGGACACCCTGACCGTGGTCCCGCACGTCCAGCCGCTGGCCCCGGTCCGGCTCACCGGCGAGTGGACCGGCTACGGCGACAGCCACTCCCGCGCGGTCGCCCTGGCCGGCGAGGACGACGTGGTGCCGCGCGAGTACCGGCACGGCGACGACCTGCGCCGGGTGCACTGGCGCTCCACCGCCAAGTACGGCGAGCTGATGGTCCGTCGCGAGGAGCAGCCGCTGCGCAGCCGGGCCACCGTGCTGCTGGACACCCGCACCGCCGGGCACCGGGGCAGCGGCCCGGCCTCCTCGTTCGAGTGGGCGGTCAGCGCCGCCGCCTCGATCGGGCTGCACCTGCTGGAGCGCGGCTACGCGGTGCGGCTGCTGACCGACACCGGCGACGCGGTCACCGGACCCGGCGGCAGCGGCCTCGGCGCGGCCTCGGCCGAGGCCGCCGGGCTGCTGCTGGACACCCTGGCGATGGTGCAGCCTTCCGAGGGGCAGAGCCTGGTGCGGGCCGAGGAGGTGCTCCGCCTCGGCGGCGAGGGCCTGGTGGTGGCCCTGCTCGGCTCGCTGGACGACGAGCAGCTCGCGGAGCTGTCCCGGCTGCGCCGGCGCACGTCCGCGGCGGTGGCGATCCTGCTGGACAGCGCCACCTGGTCGCTGAACCGGGTCCCGGTGCCCGCGGCGCCGGCCGCCGACGCCCCGGAGAACGCCACCGACCTGCAGCTGCGGCTGCTGCGCGAGGCCGGCTGGACCGTCCTGGCCGCCCGCTCCGGCGACTCGCTCCCCGACCTGTGGCAGCAGGCCGACCACGCCGCCGCGGCCCCCGCGCCCGGCTCGTACTCCGCCGGAAGGAGCGCGTCATGAACGGGCGCACCCGGATCGCGTTCTGCGGGGCCGCCGCCACGATGCTGACGGCGCTGTGCCTGTGGCCGCTGGTCACCCCGAACGGCTGGCTGGTCCAGGCCGCCTTCCTGGTCCTGGTGGTGACCTGCCTGGGCCTCGGCCTGCGCCGGATCCCGGTGCCGCGGCCGGTGGTCCCGGCGGTGCAGCTGGTGGTCGTGCTGCTGCTGCTGACCGTGTTCTACGCGGGCGGCTCGGCCGTCGGCGGCGTGCTGCCCGGACCGGGCGCGGTGCGCGCCCTCGACAGCCTGGTCAGCGACGGCATCAACGAGATGACCCAGTACTCGGCCCCGGCCCCGGCCCGGCCCGGCCTCTCGCTGATCCTGGTCAGCGGGGTGGTCCTGATCGGGCTGCTGGTGGACCTGGTCGCGGTGACCTACCAGCGGGTCGCGCTGGCCGGGCTGCCGCTGCTGGCGCTGTACTCCGTCGGCACCGGGATGCACCCGAAGAACACCGTGTGGTTCTGGTTCCTGCTGGCCGCGTTCGGCTACCTGGCGCTGCTGATGGCCGAGGGCCGGGACCGGCTCTCCCGCTGGGGCCGGGTCTTCCACGGCACCCCGGCCACCCTGGCCGGGAGCGGCGGCGGCAACCCGCTCACCGGCACCGGCTACCGGATCGCCGCCCTGGCAGTGGTGGCCGGGCTGCTGCTGCCGCTGGGCCTACCGACCCTGGACAGCGGCCTGCTCGGCCGGATCGGCGGCGGCCCCGGGATCGGCGGCGGCGGCGCGATCATCACCGCGGTGAACCCGCTGGCCTCGCTGGCCAGTTCACTGAGCCGGCAGACCAACACCGACCTGCTCAACTACACCACCAGCTCCACCGACCCCAGCGACCAGTACCTGCGGATCGTGGACCTGGACAAGTTCGACGGCACCTCCTGGTCGCCCAGCAGCCACACGGTGCAGTCGGTGGCCTCCCCGCTCCCGGCGACCGACGGGCTCTCCGCGAACGTCCCGGCGCAGGCGGTGCAGACCAGGATCACCACCATCCCCGGCTACGTCCAGCAGTGGCTGCCGATGCCCTACCCGGCGATCTCGGTCTCGGTGGCCGGCGACTGGCGCTACGAGCCGGAGGGCCGCACCCTGGTCGGCGCCAAGGGCCAGACCGCGGGCGGCCTGAAGTACACCGTCAACAGCCTGACCGTGAACCCGACCATCGACCAGCTGCGCAAGGCCGGAAAACCGCCGGCGGCCATCGCCGACACCTATCTGAGCCTGCCCAAGAACTTCCCGGCCGCGATCGTCACCGCCGCGGAGGGGGTGACCAAGGACGCGGCCACCCCGTACGACAAGGCGGTGGCCCTGCAGAACTGGTTCACCAGCACCGGCGGGTTCAGCTACAACACCGAGGTCAAGGCCGACACCAGCTCGAACGCGATGCTGGACTTCCTGCGCGACAAGCAGGGCTTCTGCGTGCACTTCGCCTCCACCATGGCGGCGATGGCCCGCGCCCTGGGCATCCCGGCCCGGGTGTCGGTCGGCTTCACCCCCGGCACCCGGCAGAGCGACGGCAGCTGGGAGGTCGGCACCAAGGACGCCCACGCCTGGCCCGAGCTGTACTTCTCGGGCGTGGGCTGGCTGCGCTTCGAGCCGACCCCCGGACGCGGCGCGGCCCCCGACTACACCGTCCCCGGCAGCACCACGACTCCGGTCAACAAGCCGCAGCCGAGCGACGCCCCCGGCGCCGCGGCCACCCCGGCCCCCAAGGCCAGCGCCGGCTGCATCAGCGAGGTCCAGCAGCGCACTGGCGGCTGCAGCAACGGCGCGAGCGGCGCGAACGGCGGCTCCGGGCAGAGCGCGGGCGGGCTGAACCCGCTGGAGCTGGCACTGGTCGCGGCCGGGGCGCTGATCCTGTTGCTGCTGCTGACCCCGATGCTGTGGCGGCTCCGAGCGCGGAGCCGCAGGCTGCGGCGGACCCCGCCGCGGCGCGGCGGACCGGGCGGCGGCGGGCGCGGCGGCGCGGAACGGTTCGAGCTGAGCGAGCAGCAGGTGCTGGCCGCCTGGACCGAGCTGATCGACTCCGCCTGGGACGTCGGCATCCCCCCGGACGAGGCGGAGACCCCGCGCCGGATCGCCGCCAGGATCGTCGAACTGGGCGAGCTGCGGGACGAGCCGAAGGCCGCCGCAGGCAGGCTGGCGCTGGCCACCGAGCAGGTGCTCTACGCGCCGCGGGCGGAGGTCCACCCGGCGCTGCGGCAGGACGTCCGCACGGTCAGGGACGGGCTGCGGGCCTCGGTCGGACGTTCGGTGCGGATCCGGGCGGTGCTGCTGCCGCCGTCGTCGGCACGGCTGCGGCGACGGATCAGCGGCGGCTTCGCAGCCGCGTTCGAACGGAGCTTCGGACGGCTGCGGCGGCGGGGCGGCAGCGAGGAGTAGCGGCGCGAAGGGCAGGCACAGGAACGGCGGCGGGCGCCTGGAGAGGTGCCCGCCGCCGTTCCTGCTGCTCAAGCTGTGTGAAGGTGTTCCGCGGTCCCGCAGGGCTCAGGCACCGCGCTGCTCGTCGTGGCGGCGCTGCCAGCGCTGCTCCATCCGGTCGACCACCCCGGTCTTGCGGCGGCGCAGCGGCGCACCGGTCCGAGGGTCGGCGACGCCGAGCCTGGGCGCCCTGCGCCATCCGGTGATGGCGACGACCGCGCAGGTGAGCATCACCACGAAACCCACGACGCCGACCCACCAGAGCTTGGTGACCATGCCCCCCATCAGGAGGCCCACGCCGACGACGAAACCCGCGGCAGCCGCGTAGACCGTCCGGCGGGTGCGAGCGCGCAGCCCCGTACCCTCAAGCGCTGTCGCGAACTTGGGGTCCTCGGCGTACAGCGCTCGCTCCATCTGCTCGAGCAGACGCTGCTCGTGCTCCGAGAGCGGCACGTCGTCCTCCTACTCTGGTCGCTACGGCGACCACCGCCGTCCCCGTCAGGACCGCGTCCGCCGCTGGTTCCTGCTGTGATGCGTATGCCCCGACGGGTGGACTGTCATGCCTTGCTGGCTTTACCCGAATCATACGGTCGGCAGCCGGTTTTTGGAGAGCGCTGAGCCATGTGCACCACCAGGACAACGGCTGGGACCGGGGTAGAGGTTCCCCTCTGCGCGGCAAGGGGCGGAAGGGACCGGAGGGACGGGGGCGACCGGCGGCGGGCCCGGCCCGAGCGCTACCTGAGTTCCGCGAGCAGGTGCAGCTGGGTGGCGACGGCGTGGAAGGCGGGCTGCTCGGCGGCGGCCAGCTCCAGGGCGAGCAGCGCCTCCACCGCGCCGGGCTCGGTGTCGACCAGGACGCCGGGGACGAGGTCGGCGAAGATCCGCACCCCGTGCACCGAGGCGACCCGCAGCCCGGCGGCGTCGGCCAGCGCCCGCAGTTCCTCGACGCTGAAGCGCCGCGGCGGGGGGCCGCCCCAGGCGGCGGCGGTCGGGGCATCCGTGGCGGTCGCGGAGGGGCCGGTCGTGGAGGGGGCGCCCGCGGTCGTGTCCAGCATCGCGCGGGCCTCGGCGAAGTGGCCGGCGATGGCGCGGGCCAGCACCGCGCCGTTGCGGTTGGCGGCGAGCAGGCTGACCACCCCGCCCTTGCGCAGCCCCGCGGTGAGCTGGCCGAGTGCCTCGGCCGGGTCGTCCACCACCTCCAGCACGCCGTGGCACAGCACCGCGTCCACACTGGCCGGCTCGACCAGGTCGGCCAGGGTCTGGGTGTCCCCCTGCAGCCCGCGGACCAGGTCGGTGACCCCGGACTCGGCGGCCCGGCGCTCCAGCGCGAACAGCGCGTCCGGGCTGGGGTCGACCACGGTCACCCGGTGCCCCAGCCGGGCCACCGGCACCGCGAAGTTGCCGGTGCCGCCGCCGGTGTCCAGCACGTCGAGGACGGGCCGGCCCAGCTCCTTCGCGCGCCGCTCCAACGCGGAACGCAGCACCTCCCACACCACGGCGGTCCGGAGGGAGCTGCGGGGACGCGTCGGGTACACGGGGGGACTCCTCGGCAGGTTCGGCGGCGCCTCGGCGGCGCGCGGCGGGACGGTCCCCACCTTACGGTGTGGCGCCCGGGTGACGGCCGCTCAGCCGGTCCTGGGCATCGGCGGTTCGCCCTCCCCGCGGGACCGCTCGACCACCGGGTCGAGCGCTATCACCCGCTGCACCATCCGCACGAACAGGGCGGTGTTCCGGATCAGGTCGTCGGCCTCGCGCATGGTCGCGGCGGAGGCGATCCCGGCCTCGGCCGCGGCCCGCTTGGACGCGCCGGCCGCGTAGTAGAGGGCCCACTCGGCCAGCTCGGGGGCGACCTCGGGCAGCACCTCCCAGGCACTGCGGATCCGGCCGCGCCGGCGCGGGCTCTCCTCCGGACGGCCGCGGACCGCGAGCACCGCGGCCGAGGCGCGCAGCGCGGCCAGGTGCGCCACGGCGTAGCGCTCCAGCGGGCCCTCCATGCCGCGGGCCTCGTCCAGCCCGCGGTAGGCCTGCGCCAGCAGGTCGAGCGCGGCCGGCGGGGCGCCGGCCCGGCGCAGCACCGGATGGATGTCCGACGGCGGCCGGTAGGGCTTGGCGGCCCCGCCGGTGCTGCCGGGGTGCGCGCCCGTCGTCGTTCCGGTCGCGGCCTGCAGCGGCAGTTGCAGCACCTGCGCGGTGGAGACCTGTGCGGTGGGGATCACCTTGTCGCTCATGGCTGTCGCGTCCTCCCGTTCGATTGCAGCCGTCAGGCGTTCGCCGTACTCGTGAGGGTCCAGCGCCCGGCGGCGCGGTCGAAGCTGAGGTCGTACACGCCCGTGTCGAAGCAGCGGCCGGGGCTCGCCTGCACCCGCCAGACCTCCAGACCGCCGGTCCAGTGCGCGAGCACCTCCCGGACGGCGTAGACCCGGTCCCGCCACAGGAAGTGCGTGGGCAGTTCCCGCCCGCCCCTGACCTCGATCAGTTCCGCCATCGCAGCCACCTCCTTTCGAACGTATATTCGAACACCTTCAGGGTAACCCCCGCCCGCACCCCGCCGTCAACGCCGCGTGCCGCAACCGGAACCCTCAGCGACATGCTGCACCCCACCACTGACAATCCGGCCGGACGGCCGGGCGTGCGGCAGCTCACAGCGGATTCGGCGGTTGGGGGGCGGGGTGGGGGCTAGAGTTTGTACTGACCAGTCAGTACAAAAAAGTGAGGCGGGGACGGGTGATGGGGGAACGGGCGGATCTGGACGGCGTCGCCGTCCGGGTCGAGGGGTTGGGGCTGCGCGGGCCGCGCGGGTGGGTCTACCGGGGCGTGGAGCTGGCGGTGCGGCCGGGCGGGCTGGCGGTGGTCGGCGGGGCGGCCGGCTCCGGGCGCACCTCGCTGCTGCTGACCCTGGCCGGGCGGATGAGGCCGAGCGAGGGCCTGGCCGAGGTCGCCGGGCTCGCGCTGCCGAAGCAGGCCGCGGCCGTGCGGCGGCTCGCCGGGCTCGGCCCGATGCCGGGGGTCAACGACCTGGAGGGCGCGCTGACCGTCGCCGAGCACCTGCGCGAGCGGCGGCTGCTGCACGCCTCCCGGCGCCCCCTCCGCGCCCGGCGCGGCGCACCCCTCCGCACGGTCGAACAGGCGCTGGCGCTGGCCGGGCTGACCGTCGAGGAGCTGCCGCAGGGCCCGCGCACCCCGGTCCGGGAACTGACGCCGATGCAGGCGCTGCGGCTGTCCACCGCGCTGGCCCTGCTCGGCCGACCCCGGCTGCTGTGCGTGGACGACACCGAGGACCGGCTCCCGGCCGCGGAGCGGACCGCGGCCTGGGCCATGCTCCGCGGCGTCGCCGACGCGGGTACCACCGTCCTCGCCGCGGGGACCGACGGCACCGGACTGGCCGACCTGGCCGTCCGACTGGAAGCAGGGGAGACCTCCGATGCGCATGCCTGACCTGGCCCGGATGGAGCTGCGGCGGTTCTCCCGCGGGCGGCTGCCGCGGGCCGCGCTGGTGGCGCTGATGCTGCTGCCGCTGCTCTACGGCGCGCTGTACCTGTGGTCCTTCTGGGACCCCTACGGCAGCCTGGACCGGCTGCCGGTGGCGCTGGTGGACCAGGACCGCGCGGTGACCGTCCAGGGCCACCGGATCGACGCGGGCCAGGAACTGGCCGACGAGCTGACGAAGCGCCGGATCTTCGGCTGGGACAGCGTCAGCCCGGAGCAGGCCGCCAAGGGGGTCGCCTCGGGGAAGTACTACCTCTCGCTGACCATCCCGGCCGACTTCAGCAAGGACATCGGCAGCAGCGACAGCGACCGTCCCGCCGACGGCGAGCTGAAGGTGCAGACCAACGACTCGAACAACTACATCGTCGGCCAGATCTCCCGCTCGGTGTTCGACGAGATCCGCGCCGCCACCTCCAGCCAGGCCTCGGCGGGCTTCTACGACCAGGTGTTCGTCAGCTTCGCGGACATCCACACCCGCACCGTCAAGGCCGCGGACGGCGCGGACCAGGTCGCCGACGGCGCCCGGCAGGCCCAGCAGGGCGCGGGCCGGCTGGCCGGCGGGGCGGCGACCGCCGAGGGCGGCGCGCGGCAGCTCGCCGCCGGGCTGGACACCGCCAGCAGCGGCAGCGCGAAGCTGGCCAAGGGGCTGGACAGCCTGGACCAGGGCGCGGGCCAACTGGCCACCGGGGCACGGCAGGCCGCCGCCGGGACCCAGCAACTCGCGGACGCGGTCAACCCGGTGGCGAAGAATCTGTCCCCGCTGCTGCACGAGCACCCGGAGCTGATCAGCACCTCGGCGACGCTGGTCGCCGACAACGCCGCGAAGATCGCCGCCGACCTGGGCCGACTGCCCGCCGACAGCCGGGCCGCCCTGGCGGACGCCCGCAGGGCGCAGGCGCAGCTCGACGCCGCGGTGGCAGCGCAGTGCGGCACGGACCAGGCCGGGGCGGACTGTGTCCGGTTGCGGGCTGGGGATCAGGCGGCCCGGCAGGTGGTGGGCGTCGCTGTGCGGTTGAACGGCCAGGTGCAGCAGCTCGCGCCCGAACTGACCTCGCTGGCCCAGGACGCCGACCGGGTCGCCGCCCTGGCCAAGCCGCTGGAACAGCCGGGTCTGGCACAGAAGTTCGACACCGCCGTGGCCCAGGTCAACCAGCTCAACCAGGGCGTGCACACCCTCGCCACCGGCGCGGACGCGCTGAGCCGGGGCACCGGCCAGGCCAGGACCGGCGCCAACTCCCTCGACAGCGGCCTGACCAGCCTGGACAGCGGTGCGCACACCCTCTCCAGCGGCCTCTACCGGCTCTCCGACGGCGCGCGGCAGCTGGACGGCGGCCTCACCAGCCTTTCGCACGGCTCGGTCCAGCTCGCCGACGGACTGCACAGCGGCGCGGGGCAGGTCCCCGACTACGACGCCGACCAGCGCGACGCCCGCGCCGCCGCGATGAGCGACCCGGTGCAGCTGGCCAAGGACGAGCTCAACGCCACGCCCAACTACGGCACCGGCTTCGCCCCGTACTTCATCCCGCTGGCGCTGTGGGTCGGCGCCATGGTCGGCTACATGCTGCTGCGCCCGCTCAGCAACCGGGCGCTGGCGGCGAACGCCCCGGCCTGGCGGGCGGCGCTGGCCGGGTGGCTACCGGTGGCCGGACTGGGGCTGCTGCAGGCGGGCGCGCTGATGGCGGTGCTCTGTTGGGCGCTGGGCCTGCGGCTGGTGCACGCGGCCGGGGTGTTCGGGTTCCTGGCGCTGACGGTGCTGTGCTTCGCCGCGGTGGTCCAGTGGCTGAACGCCCGCTTCGGCCCGGCCGGGCGGCTGCTGGCACTGGCCCTGCTGATGCTGCAGCTCACCTCGGCCGGAGGGACCTACCCGGTGCAGACCAGCCCCGGCTTCTTCGGCGCGATCCACCCGTACCTGCCGATGAGCTACGTGGTGGCCGGGCTGCGGCGGCTGGTCAGCGGCGGCGACCTGACCGCGGTCTGGACCGGCTCCGCGGTGCTGGCCGGGTTCACCCTGGCGGCGCTGGTGCTGACCACGCTGACCGCCCGCCGCCGCCAGGTGTGGACGGTCTCCCGACTGCACCCGGAGCTGACCCTGTGACCGACAATGGCGTCATGAGCACCTCCCGCCGCGACGCGACCCGCCAGAAGCTCTACGAGGCAGCGGTGACGCTGATCGCCGAACAGGGCTTCTCGGCCACCACGGTGGACGAGATCGCCGAGCGGGCCGGGGTCGCCAAGGGCACCGTCTACTACAACTTCAGCAGCAAGTCGGTGCTGTTCGAGGAACTGCTGCGGCACGGGGTCGGGCTGCTCACCGCCGCGCTGAGGGCGGCCGGTCCCGACGCCGGGCTGGGCGGGTTGGCCGCGCTGGACGCGATGGCCAGGGCGGGCCTTGAGTTCATCCGCGCCTACCCGTCCTTCGCCCAGCTGTTCCTGGCCGAGACCTGGCGCACCAACCGGGCCTGGCACGACACCCTGCGGCTGATGCGGGAGGAGACCGTCTCGGTGGTCGCCGCGGTGCTCGCCGAGGCGGTCGCCGACGGGGACCTGCCGGACGACCTGGATGTGCAGCTGACCGCGTCGGCGGTGTTCGGGATGGTGCTGGTGGTCGCCCTGGACTGGCTGGCGTTCCAGCCGGAGCGGAGTCTGGACGACGTCCACGGCGGCCTCAGCCGACTGCTGCGGGCTCGCATGCCGGGCTGACCGCGGGGCGCTCGGGTTCCCGCTCCGGCACGGGCACGGTCAGGTGGCGCAGGAAGAACTGGACCAGGGGGCCGATGGCCAGCGCGTAGGCGACCGTGCCGACGCCGAAGGTGCCGCCGAGCAGCAGGCCGACCAGGAGCACGGTCAGTTCGATGGCGGTGCGGACCAGCCTGACGGACCGTCCGGTCCTGCGGCAGAAGCCGGTCATCAGGCCGTCCCTCGGCCCCGGGCCGAAGCGGGCGCCGAGGTAGAGGCCGCCGGCCGCCCCGTTGAGCACGATGCCGGCGGCGAGGACGGCCAGCCGCAGCGGCAGGCCGTGCAGGGTGGGGAGCAGCCGCAGCGCCGCGTCCACGGACAGGCCGATCACGAAGACGTTGCTGACGGTGCCCAGCCCGGGGCGCTGCCGCAGCGGGATCCAGAGCAGCAGCACGGCCGCGCCGACGATCATGGTGATGGTGCCGAAGGACAGCCCGAGGTGGCGGGTCAGCCCCTGGTGGAAGACGTCCCAGGGGTCGAGCCCGAGCGCCGACCTGATCTGCAGCGCCATGCTGCCGCCGTAGAGGGCGAGGCCCAGGTAGAGCTGGGTCAGGCGGCGGGTCAGGTTCATGCGGCTCCCCCTTGGATTCTGCTGCTGATGCTGCCACTCTGGAGACAATTGGCCTTTGTTTCCAGGTCCAATCGAGGAGAGGTGGACTGGTAGTGAGCGTTCGCTCCTCCATCGGCGCGGTCCAGTTGGACCGGGTGCTGGGCGACTGGCAGCAGGGCCGCGAGGCCGCGTACCGGGCGCTGGCGGCCGGGCTGCGCACGCTGGTGCTGGACGGGCGGGTGCCGGTGGAGACCCGGCTCCCGGCCGAGCGCGAGCTGTGCGCGGTGCTCGGCGTCAGCCGGACCACCGTCACCGCGGCCTACGAACTGCTGCGTGAGGAGGGCTTTCTGGCGAGCCGTCGGGGGTCGGGGAGCTGGACCGCGCTGCCCGCGGGGCGGCCGATGCCGGTCGCCGGGCTCTCGCCGTTCCCGGCCGACCGGGGCGGGGTGATCGACCTGGGCGTGGCCGCGATGGCCGCGGCCGAGCCGTGGATCAGCCGGGCGATGGCGGCGGCCTGCGCCGAGCTGCCCGGGTACACCCGGACCCACGGCGACTTCCCGGCCGGGCTGCAGGTGCTGCGGGAGGCGGTCGCCGACCGCTACGCGCAGCGCGGGCTGCCGACCTCCGCCGAGCAGATCATGATCACCAGCGGCGCGGCCGGGGCGCTCACCCTGCTGCTCCGCGCGCTGGTCGGCCCGGCCGACCGGATCGCGGTGGAGTCCCCCAGCTACGCCAACGCCCTGCAGGCCATCAGGTTCCACGGCGGCCGGGCGGTCCCGGTGCCGTTCGAACGGGACGGCTGGGCCATGGACGCCTGGGCCAGGACCCTGCGCGAGGCGGCCCCGGCCCTGGCCTACGTCATCCCGGACTTCCACAACCCGACCGGGCTGCTGATGCCGGAGCAGCAGCGCCGCGAGCTGGTGGCGCTGGCCCGCGCCACCGGCACCCGGCTGATCGTGGACGAGACCATGGCCGAACTCGCGCTGGACGGCTCCGGCCCGATGCCCCGGCCGTTCGCCTCGTTCGACCGCGGGGGCGGCGGCAGCGTGGTCACCGTCGGCTCGGCGGGCAAGACCTTCTGGGGCGGGTTGCGGATCGGCTGGATCCGCGCCGACCCGGAGCTGATCCGGCGGATCGCGGGCGACCGGGCCAGCATGGACGTCTGCTCCCCCGTCATGGAGCAGCTGGCGGTCCGTCACCTGCTGACGGACTGCCTGCCGGAGGTGCTGGAGCACCAGCGGCGGCGGATCCGGGAGCAGCGGGACGCGCTGGTCGCCGCGGTGCGGGAGCAGCTGCCGGACTGGACCTTCCGGGTGCCGGGGGGTGGGCTGTCGCTGTGGGTCCACATCGGGGACGGCGGGCTGGGCGGCAGCGCGTTGTCCGCGATGGCGGCGCAGTCGTTCGGGGTGTGGATCGGCTCGGGGCCGCGGTTCGGGGTGGACGGGGTGCTGGAGCGGTTCGTCCGGCTGCCGTTCGCGCAGCCCGCGGAGGTGTCGCGGGAGGCGGTGCGGCGGTTGGCCGCGGCGCGGGCGGCGGGGATGGCGCGGGGCGCCACGGTGACGCCTCCGGCGGAGGTTGCCCTGCTCTGACGGGGGATCGGGCGGAGGCCTCGCGGGGCGGGGACCTCAGGCGGGGGGACCTCAGGCGGGGCGGGGGGCGGGCAAGAGAAGGGGCGGGGTCTGCGTTCCGGCGGTTCTGTCCGCCGGTGTGCAGGCACCGCCCCTTCGCCTCCCCCGTGGGGTTCCCCCGAACCCCCGAACCCCGGGCCCGGCGACTGCTCCGCCGCCCCGTGTCGGCGGCGCAGTCCCCTGCCCCGGGCGACGACCCGCGGATGCCCGGCCCCCGTCGGCCGCACCCGTGCTCCCCAGGAGGAGCCCCCCGTGTGCGTCCGCCGCCGGCGACCGCGAGCCGTCTGACCCATACTTTGCCCTTCCCGCAGGTGGCGGGGCATCCGTGCGGCTACTCATCCCGCCGGACGGGTGGACTGAGTACCCGTACTCAGAGATCGTCCCGGGGAACGGGCCGCCGGTCGGTGGCGTCGGTTACGGTGTGCGTGCCACAGAACGGGGGCTCCACCGTGTCACTCCTTCCCTTGGTCTTCACCAGCGGCTGGGCCAGCGGCATCAACGCCTACGCCGTCGTGCTGCTGATGGGCCTGCTCGGCCGCTTCGACGGCGTCGCCTCGGTGCCGCCCGCGCTGGAGCGGACGGACGTGCTGGTCGTCGCGGCGGTGCTGTGCTTCTGCGAGGTGGTGGCCGACAAGATCCCCTATGTCGACTCGGCCTGGGACGCGGTGCACACCTTCATCCGGCCGATCGCCGGAGCGGTGATCGGGGCGCTGCTCGCGGGCCACGCGAACGACTCGCTGACCAGCCTCGCGGCCGGGGCCGTCGGCGGCTCGACCGCACTGGCCAGCCACACCGTCAAGGCCGGGCTGCGGATGGGGGTCAACACCTCCCCCGAGCCGTTCAGCAACGTCATCGTCAGCACCGGCGAGGAGCTCTCGGTGGCCGGGCTGGTCACCCTGGCGCTGTTCCACCCGGTGCCCGCTGCCATCATCGCGGGGACCCTGCTGGTGATCGGCCTGTTGCTGCTCGCCTTCACCTACTCCCGGATCCGCCGCTTCCGACGACGACGCCGCGAGCGGCGCGCGGCCGCCCCGACGGCCGGACCACGGTGACGACCAGGAGCAGGGCGACCGCGATGAAGACGGCCGCCACGCCCATCCCGACCGAGACCCCGTGCGCGAACAGCGCGTCCGGGCCGCGCCCGGCCGGGTGCCGGGTGGCCGAGGTGAACACGGTGAGCAGCACCGCGGTGCCCAGCGCGCCGCCCGCCTGCTGCATGGTCTGCAGCGTCCCCGAGGCCGCGCCGGACTCCTCCGGGCGCACCGCGGACAGGATGGTGATGCTCAGCGGCGCGATGGTGAAGCCCGCGCCGGTCCCGAACAGCACCATCGACGGCAGGATGCCGCTCGCGTAGGCGGTGGTCGCGTCGACCCGGGTGAGCAGCAGCAGTCCGGTCAGCAGCAGGATCGGGCCGCCGATCAGGAACGGCCTGGCCCCGAACCGTGGGACCAGCCGGGGCGCGGTCCTGGCCCCGACGAAGATCAGCACGGCCAGCGGCAGGAAGGCGAAGCCGGTCCGCAGCGGGCTGTAGCCGAGCACGTTCTGCAGGTACTGGGTGATGAAGAAGAACATCCCGTACATGGCCGCCGGGAGCAGCAGCATGGTCAGGTAGCCGCCGCCCCTGACCCGGTGCCGCAGCAGGTGCAGCGGCAGCAGCGGCTGCACCGCGCCGTAGGCCTCCCAGAGCACGAAGCCGGTCAGCAGGACGGCCGCGGCGGCGAACCAGCCGAGGGTGGACCCGGCGCCCCAGCCCGCGGTGGCGGCGTGGATGAAGGCGTAGACCAGGGTCCCGGTGCCGAGCGTCGCGGCGACCGCGCCGGGCAGGTCGAGCCGGCTGGGGTGCCGCTCGGGCTCGCGGATCAGCCGCGGCGCCAGCAGCACGATGGCCAGGCCGAACGGCACATTGATGAACATGACCGAGCGCCAGGAGAAGTACGAGGTGAGCAGGCCGCCGAGGATCATCCCGACCGCCGCGCCGCCCGCCGACATGCTGGAGAACAGCCCGATGGCGCGGGCTCGCGCGGTGGGCTCGCGGTAGGTGCTGACGATCAGCGCCAGGGTGTTGGGCGCGGCGACCGCCGCGCCGACGCCCTGCGCCGCGCGTGCGGCCACCAGCAGCCCGGGGCTGGTGGCGAAGCCGCCGAGCAGCGAGGCCAGGGTGAACCCGGCGATGCCGACGACCAGCAGCCGGCGGCGGCCGAACAGGTCCCCGGCCCGGCCGCCGAGCAGCAGCAGTCCGCCGAAGACCAGCAGGTAGACGTCCTGCACCCAGGACAGGCCGGCCGCGGAGAAGTGCAGGGTGCGCTGGATGCCGGGCAGCGCGATGGAGACCACGGTCGCGTCCAGGACGACCATGAGCTGGCAGGTGAGGATGACCGCCAGGGCGAACCCCGGCCTGGGCGGTCGTACCGCGGGTTTCCGGACGCGGTCGTCGACCGGAGCCGGGGCAGGGGCGATGATGTTCTCGGGCATGGCTCTCCCATGGGGTCATGGCGAAGGAGCGGAAGTAACCGGAGAGATTCTCCGCTTCCGTCCACGACGATACGGAGATAGTCTCCGTTTATCAACTCCTGAATGTGATGACGCATGACCGCGACCGAGCCAGCGCGCAGCACCCCTCCGCCGACCCCGCGCCCGATGCGGGCCGACGCCCGCCGCAACTACGAGCGGCTGGTCGCGGTCGCCACCGAGGCGTTCCTGGAGGACGGCGCCACCGCCTCCATGGACGACATCGCCAAGCGCGCCCAGGTCGGCCCCGGCACCCTCTACCGGCACTTCCCGAACCGGCAGGACCTGCTCGCCGCGGTGCTGCAGCAGTGGATGCAGTCGGTGCTGGACGACGCCGAACCGCTGCTCACCGCCGACGACCCGGCCCAGGCGCTGGGCACCTGGCTGAGCCGGCTGGTCGCCCACGTCACCTCGTTCCGCGGGCTGACCGCCGCGCTGCTGCCCACCGAGCCCAGCCCGGAGTCCCCCGGCCGGGTCCTGCACAGCGCGCTCGACGTCCTGCTCACCCGGGCCCAGGACAGCGGCCAGATCCGGCGGGACGTCGGGATGAAGGACGTGCTGATGCTGATCGGCGGGATCGCCTGGGCCTGCAGCACCGGGAAGCCGGTGGACACCGACAAGCTGGTCGGCCTAATCATGGACGGGCTGCGGGTGCAGCCCTGACGCCGTGCGGGCGCAGCCCTGACCGGGACATAGGATCAAGCCCCATGGCACGGATTGTCGTCATCGGCGCAGGAATGGGCGGGCTCGCGGCAGCGGCGCGGCTGGCCACGGTCGGCCACCAGGTCACCGTGTGCGAGGCGGGCCCGACGCACGGCGGGATGGTCGGGCGGTACGAACGGGACGGCTTCGGCTTCGACACCGGACCCACCCTGCTCACCCTCCCCGCCGTCTACCGCGACCTGATGCTGAAGACCGGCCGCACCCGGCTGGAGGACGAGGTCGAGCTGCTCCCGGTCGAGCCCGCCAGTGCGCACCGGCTCCCGGACGGGACCGGCGTGGTCCTGGCCAACGCCTCCCGGGCCAAGGTGATCGAGGCGCTGGACGCGGCGCTGGGCGCGGGCGCCGGCGTCCGCTGGGGCGACCTGCTGGAACGCGGACGCGGCGTCTGGGAGGCCACCCGCCGCCCGCTGCTGGAGGAACCGCTGCCGGACGACCCGTCCGCGCTGCACCGCGACCCGTACCAGCCGGCCCGGCGCGGGGTGTTCGCCCGGCCCCCGCGCGGTTACGCCGGGGTCGGCTCGCGCGAGCTGCGGCACCCGGGCCTGGTCGCGCTGCTGGACGAGTACGCGCTGCGGTTCGGCCTGGACCCGAGGACCGCCCCGGCCTCGCTGACCGTCGTCCCGTACATGGAGCAGAGCTTCGGGGTCTGGTACGTCACCGGCGGGATGCGCGCGCTCGCCGACGCGGTGCTGCGGCGCTGCGAGCAGCGGCGGGTGGCGCTGCGGTTCGACACCCGGGTGGAACGGGTGCTCGGCGGGGAGCGGGTCAGCGGGGTGCGGTTGGCGGACGGCGGCGAGCTGGCCGCGGACGTGGTGGTCTGTGACGCGGCGCCGCGGGTGGTGGGCCTCGGTGAGCCGGGGTCCCGGCTCGCGCCGGGGCGGTTCAGTGTGCTGCTGGCGCTGCGCGGCGAGCGGGCGGCGGAGGTGCCGCACCGCACGGTGGTGCACGCCGTGGACCGGCGGGAGGAGTTGGACGCGCTGTTCTCGGACCGGCCGGGGCTCTGCGCCCGGCCCACCGTGCAGGTGCTGCGGCCCGCGGACGCGACGCTCGCGCCGGCCGGCCACGAGGCCGCGGTGCTGACGGTCACCGTTCCCGGCTCGCGGGGCGGCGGCGTCGACTGGGACGCGCCGGGGGTGGCCGAGGCCTACGCGGACGCAGTGCTGGCGTATGCCGCGCCGGAGCTGCGGGAGCGGGTGCTGTGGCGGGAGGTGCGGACCCCGGCCGACACCGAGCGGCAGACCGGGGCGCCCGGCGGGTCGGTCCCCGCGCCCGCCCTGGCCGGGGCGGACGGGCGGTTCCTGCGGGCCGCCAACCGTACGACGGTCGCCGGGCTCTACCTGGTCGGCGGGGCGGCGCATCCGGGCGGCGGGTTGGCCCGGGTGGGCATGTCGGCCGCGGTCACCGCGGAGCTGATCGGCACGCCTTGACGGGGCGTCAGCCGTACTGGGGCGGCCAGCCGCCGGGTTCTGGTTCGGGCTCGCCGGGGGCGGCCACCGGTTCCGGTTGGTAGGGGTAGTAGGGGTAGGGCTGCTGCTCGTAGTAGTAGCCCTGCTGCTGGTACTGGTACTGGTCCTGCTGTTGCTGCGGGTATTGCTGCTGCTGGTCGTAGCCGGAGTAGTCGTACTGGGGTTGCTGCTCGTACGGCTGGTACTGCTGCTGTTGGTCGTAGCCGGAGTAGTCGTACGTGGTGTAGGTGTACTCCGGCGCGGGCTCCGGCAGTTGTTCCGGTTCCGGTTCCGGGGGCTCCGGCTGTTGGGGGGCCGCGGGCTCGGGCGGGGTCTCGGCGGTGGTCGTCGGGAAGACGGAGCCCAGCAGCGGCAGACCGGCCAGCGGGCCCGGGAGGCTGCCGTCCGCGGCGCGCAGCGACCAGTGGGTCCGGCCGCCGGTCCGCACCGAGCGGCTGACCAGGTACTGGCCGACGCCGAAGCCGACCACGCCGACGGCGATCAGCGGCAGCGATCCCCGGGCGACCCCGGCCACCAGGCCGAGGAAGCCGAGCAGGGCCAGCCCGCGCCAGTGCGGTTCGGCCCGGTGCTGCAGCAGCAGCTCACCGAGCAGCCACAGCGCCACCGCCGCGAAGGCGACGTAGAGCACCGCGTGTCCGATACCGCCCATCCGACCCCACCTGCCTCCGCTGCCTTCCGCACCACGGTACCCGGTTCAGCCTCGGCGCTGGTGCAGCCCCAGATTCTGGTAGATCTCGGTGGTGACCGTGGAGAAGTTCATCGTCATGAAGTGCAGCCCGGGGGTGTCCGCCTCGATCAGCCGGCGGCACATCTCGGTGGCGTGCTCGATGCCGAGGGCGCGGACCGCCCTGGGGTCGTCCTCGACCGCGAGCATCCGCTCGGCCAGCTCGGCCGGGAAGACGGCGGTGCTGAGGCTGGGGATGCGGCGCAGCGAGCGGATCGAGGTGACCGGCATGATCTCCGGGATGATCGGCGTCTCGCACCCGGCCGCGGCGACCCGGTCGCGCAGCCGCAGGTAGTCGTCCACGTCGAAGAACATCTGGGTGATCGCGTAGTCGGCCCCGGCCCGGCACTTGTCCACGAAGTGCCGGACGTCGCTGTCCCAGTCGGACGAGCGCGGGTGCATCTCGGGGAAGGCCGCGACGCCGACGCAGAAGTCGCCGGACTCCTTGATCAGCTGGACCAGCTCGGCCGCGTACTCCACGCCCTGCGGATGCTTCACCCAGGGCCCGAGCGGGTCGCCGGGCGGGTCGCCGCGCAGCGCCAGGACGTTGCGGACGCCCTGGTCGGCGTAGTGGCCGAGGATGTTGCGCAGCTCGGCGACGCTGTGGTCGACCGCGGTGAGGTGGGCGACCGGGGTGAGCGTGGTCTCCTGGGTGATCCGCCCGGTGATGTTGACGGTGCGTCCGCGGGTGGAGCCGCCCGCGCCGTAGGTCACCGAGACGAAGGTCGGCGACAGCGCCTCCAGCTGCCGGATCGCCCGCCACAGCCCGACCTCCGCCTCGGCGGAGCGGGGCGGCATGAACTCGAACGAGTACGAGCGGCTTCCGGCGCGGAGGAGCTCGCGGATGGACAGCGCGCTGTCGTTGCGGGTGCTGGAGGTACCGAGGGCCATAGGGGCAGGTTATCCGCGACGCGTAAGGAAGGGTAAACAGGCGTCCAACAGCTGATACCGGTGGCGGAAGCCCTGCGCGCGGGCGGGGCGGGGCAGTGGCGTTACGCTGGCTGTCCCTGTACTGCTCGGAGCCTGCCGGTGCCCCCCACCTTCACCCCGTCCCCGCTCGACCTCGCCCCCGCCCTGGGCCGCGCGGTCGACGAGGAGCGGTTGCGTACGCGGGTGGACGCGGCCCTGGCCCGGTTCCTGGACCGGCAGGACGCGGTGCTCGCGTCCATCTCGCCCGACCTGCTGCCGGTCGCCGCGGCCGTCCGCGACCTGCTCGGCGGCGGCAAGCGGCTGCGTCCCGCGTTCTGCTACTGGGGCTGGCGCGGGGCCGGCGGTGACAGCTCGGACGAGGGCGCGGTCGCGGCCTGCGCGGCGCTGGAGCTGCTGCAGGCGGGCGCGCTGGTGCACGACGACCTGATGGACCGCAGCGACACCCGGCGCGGCCTGCCGTCCGCGCACCGGCGGTTCGAGGCGCTGCACGCCGACCGGGGCTGGCGCGGCGACGCCGCCCGCTACGGGACGGCGACCGCGGTGCTGCTCGGGGACCTGCTGCTGGTCTGGTGCGACGAGCTGGTCTGGGACTGCGGGCTCGACCTGGCCGCGGTGCGCCGGGCCAAGCCGCTGTTCGACCTGATGCGGACCGAGGTGATGGCCGGGCAGTACCTGGAGCTGCTGGAACCGGCCGCGCCGCGGCCCGAGGGCGCGGCCGAGCGGGCCCGCACGGTGGCCCACTACAAGTCGGCGAAGTACACGGTCGAGCGCCCGCTGCAGATCGGCGGCCTGCTGGCCGCCGCGGACCCGGCGCTGACCAGCGGCTACGCGGCGTTCGGGCTGCCGCTGGGCGAGGCGTTCCAGCTCCGCGACGACCTGCTCGGCGTCTACGGGGACCCGGCCGTCACCGGCAAGCCGACCGGGGACGACCTGCGCGAGGGCAAGCGCACCCTGCTGATCGCCGAGACCGAGGAGCACTGCGGCGGCGCCGACGCCCGGCTGCTGGACGAGCTGCTCGGCGCGCCCGACCTGGACGAGGTCCGGCTGGCGCTGCTGCGCGGCGTGATCACCCGCAGCGGCGCGCCGGAGCGGGTGGAGGCCCGGATCGGGCAGCTGGTGGCCGAGGCGGTGGCGGCGCTCGACCAGGTGCCGCTGGTCGACGAGGCGGCACGCCGGGTGCTGCGGCGGCTCACCGACGCGGCAACGGCACGGCGGCACTGACCCCCGCCGACGGCGCCGTTCCTGCCGACGGCGCTGGCCCCGCCGACGGCGGACGGACGGCACCCGCTTCGCCGAACAGTCAAGTAGCTTGACCGATCGGCGAAGCGGGTGCCCAGAATCGAAGCGGGTGCCCCAGGAACGAGAATGCCCCGGCAGCCAGGGGCCGCCCCGGGAATGACTGTCAGTCGCGCTCGCGGACCCGGCGGGCCAGGTCCGCCGCCGCCGCGTGCGGGTCGGCCGCCTCGGTCAGCGCGCGGACCACGACGATCCGCCGCGCGCCCGCGTCCAGCACCTGGTCCAGGTTGCCCGCGTCGATGCCGCCGATGGCGAACCAGGGGCGCTCCGGCGCCACCTTCGGCTGCTGCTCGGCGGCGTAGCCGACCAGGCCGAGGCCCGGCGCGTACCGTCCCGGCTTGGTCGGGGTCGGCCAGACCGGGCCGGTGCAGAAGTAGTCGACGCCGGGTTCCACCAGCGCCGCGTCCACCTCGGTCTCGGCGTGGCAGGAGCGGCCGATCAGGATGTCCTGGCCGAGGATCGCCCGCGCCGCCGGGACCGGCAGGTCGTCCTGCCCCAGGTGCAGCACCTGCGGCCGGACCGCGTGGGCGACGTCGGCGCGGTCGTTCACCGCGAGCAGCCGGCCGTGCCGGCGGCAGGCGTCGGCGAAGACCTCAAGCGCGGCCAGTTCCGGCCCGGCCTCCAGGCCCTTGTCGCGGAGCTGGACGATGTCCACCCCGCCGGCCAGCACCGCGTCCAGGAACGCGGCGAGGTCGCCCTGCTCCCGGCGGGCGTCGGTGCAGAGGTAGAGCCGGGCCGCGGCCAGGGAGTCCGCGGAGCTCACAGGGCCATCGCCTGCGCCCGGCGCTTGACCTCGGTGCCGCGGTTCTCGTTCAGCGCCTGCGCGGGGGTGCCGGGCAGCGACGGGTCATCGGTGAACAGCCACTCCAGCATCTCCTCGTCGGTGAATCCGGAGTCGCGGAGCAGCGTGATCAGGCCGGTGATGCCCTTGACCGTGCCGCGCTCGCCGATGAAGGCGGCCGGGACCATCAGGGCGTTGTTCTCGCCGCGGCGGACCGCGAGCAGCGTGCCGTCGTCGACCAGGCGGCGGACCTTGGTCACCACGAGGCCCCACTGCTCGGCGATCTCGGGGACGTTCATCCAGGTGGGAATCAGGGCGTCAATTTTGGGATCAATCTGGCTCACACCCCCAAGCGTGCCATCCCCGGCGGCCCCCGCGCACCATCACCCGCCGACGGCCGCCTTCAGCGGCACCGCCGGGTCGGCCGCGCGGGACGGGTCGACGAGGGTCCCCCGCTCGATCAGCCGCCGCCCCTGGGCCAGGTCCCGGGGCCGGTCCACGGCCAGCAGCGCCACCGGGACGCCGTCCCGCAGCCACAGCGCGCCCCAGCCGCCCTCCGGCCGCGCCGGGTCGCCGCGCCACAGCAGTTCGTCGCCGGGGCGGTGGTGGCCCGCGTACTGGACCATCCGGCCGAACTGCTCGGACCAGAAGTACGGCACCGGGTCGTACACCAGCTCCCCGCCCAGCGCGTTCGCCGCGGCGACCTTCGCGCCGTGCAGCGCGTTGTCCCAGTGCTGCACCGTCAGCCGGGTCCGGTAGCGGGCGGACGGGAAGGAGGCGCAGTCGCCGACCGCGAACACCCCCTCGGCCGAGGTGCGCAGCCCGGCGTCGGCGGCGACCGCGCCGCGGTCGTCCAGGGCGATCCCCGAGCCGTCCAGCCAGCCGGTGTCCGGGCGGGCGCCGATGCCGACCACCACCGCGTCCGCGTCCAGCTCGGTGCCGTCGGTGAGCAGCACCGCGCTGCCGCCGAGGCCTTCCAGCCGCGGCTCGGCGTCGACGATCCCGCCGACGGCGCAGCTGGTGCGCAGGTCGACGCCCGCCTCGGCGTACCAGCGCCGGGTCAGCTCGCCGACCTCGGCGGGCAGCGCCCCGGCCAGCGGCACCGGGGCCGCCTCGACCACGGTGACCTCGCAGCCCAGCTTCCTGGCCGCGGTCGCGGCCTCGGCGCCGATCCAGCCGGCCCCGATCACCACCAGCCGCGCGCCGGGGCGCAGCGCGGTCCGCAGCGCCACCGCGTCGTCGTGGGTGCGCAGCAGGTGCGCCGCGGCGGGCTGTCCCGGCAGAGCCACCGCGCGGGCCCCGGTGGCGAGCACCAGCCGGTCGTACTCCAGCTCCCCGCCGCCAGTGCGCAGGATCCGCGCCTCCGGGTCCAGGCCGGTGGCGGTGCGGTCGAGCAGCAGGTCGACGCCGAGGCCGCCGTAGTCGAGCTCGAACCGGGAGTTCTCGGCCTTGCCCAGCAGTACGTCCTTGGACAGCGGCGGGCGGTCGTACGGCAGGTGCGGCTCCGCGCCCAGCAGCACCAGCTCCCCTTCGTACCCCTGCCCGCGCAGCGAGACCGCTGTCTGCACTCCGGCCATCCCGGCCCCGACCACCACAAGTCGCATGTCCGTCACTCTACGGGCGGTACTAGAGTGGACGGGAAACCCGCGGGAGCCCGGCGTACCGGGCTGAGAGGGAGGCGGCAGGCCTCCGACCGTCCGAACCTGATCCGGGTCATGCCGGCGAAGGGAGCGCGCCACCGTGCCACGCGCCCATGCAGTCCCCGGCCCCGCCGACGACCCCGGCCCCGCCGACAACCGCGGCTCCGGCCCCGCCGACCGCGGCACAAGCGACGTGCTGGTCGTCGGCGGCGGGGTGATCGGCCTCGCCACCGCCTGGCGCACCGCCCAGCGCGGCCTGTCCGTCACCCTCCTCGACCCCGACCCCGGCCACGGCGCCAACCGGGTCGCCGCCGGCATGCTCGCCCCGGTGACCGAGCTGCAGTACGGCGAGGAGGAGCTGCTCCGGCTCGGCATCGCCTCCAACCAGCGCTACGCCGCCTTCGCCGCCGAGCTGGAGGCCGCCAGCGGCCTCCCCACCGGCTACCGGCCTTGCGGCACTCTGGCCGTGGCACTGGACGCCGACGACCGGGCCGAGCTGCGCGAGGTGCACGCGTTCCAGCAGCGGCTCGGCCTGGCCGCGGAGTGGCTGACCGGCCGCGAGTGCCGTCGGCTGGAGCCGATGCTGGCACCGTCGGTCCGCGGCGGCCTGCTGGTCTCCGGCGACCACCAGGTGGACGGGCGGCGGCTGGGCGCGGCGCTGCTGGAGGCCTGCGTCCGCGCGGGCGTCCGGATCCACCGCTCGCGCGCGGCCAGGATCGAGCTGGCCCCGGCGGGCGACCGGGTCACCGGCGCGCTGGCCGAGGACGGCTCCGCGCTCGGCGCCGGGCAGACCGTGCTCGCGGCGGGCAGCTGGTCCGGGGCGATACCGGGGCTGCCGGCCGCGGCGCAGCTGCCGGTCCGGCCGGTCAAGGGGCAGATCCTGCGGCTGCGGATGGCCACCACCGCGGGCGCGCCGCTGCCCGGCGGCCCGTTCCTGTCCCGCAACCTGCGCGCGGTGGTCCGCGGCGTGCACCTGTACCTGGTCCCGCGCGAGGACGGCGAGCTGGTCGTCGGCGCGACCATGGAGGAGCAGGGCTACGACACCGCGGTCACCGCGGGCGGGGTGTACGAGCTGCTGCGGGACGCGCACGAGCTGCTGCCGGGGATCACCGAGCTGCCGCTGCTGGAGACCGGCGCGGGCCTGCGGCCGGGCACCCCCGACAACGCCCCGCTGCTCGGCCCGACCGCGCTGCCGGGACTGGTCGCCGCGACCGGGCACCACCGCAACGGCATCCTGCTCACCCCGGTCACCGCGGACGCCGTCGCCGACTACCTGACTACGGGTCAACTGCCGCCCGAGGCAGCCCCGTTCACCCCTGACCGATTCAGCTCGCACGCGCTCACGGAGGCCTCCCGATGACCACGACCCTGCCCATCCGTGTCAACGGCGACCCCCGTGAGATCGCCCCCGGCACCACCCTCGCCGAGGTCGTCGCCCTGCTGAGCGCCGCGCCCTCCGGCGTGGCCGCCGCCGTGAACGAGGCCGTGGTGCCGCGCGGCGCCTGGCCCGCCACCCCGCTCGCCGCCGACGACCGGGTCGAGATCCTCACCGCCGTCCAGGGAGGCTGATCCGACGCCATGTCCGACGACTCGCTCACCATCGCCGACCGCACCTTCGGCTCCAGGCTGATCATGGGCACCGGCGGCGCGCCCAGCCTGGAGGTGCTGGAGCAGGCCCTGCGGCTGTCCGGCACCGAGCTGACCACCGTCGCCATGCGGCGGATCAACCCCGCCGCGCGCGGCTCGGTCCTCGACGTGCTGCGGCGCAACGACATCCAGGTGCTGCCCAACACGGCCGGCTGCTTCACCGCGGGCGAGGCCGTGCTCACCGCCCGGCTGGCCCGCGAGGCGCTCGGCACGGACTGGGTGAAGCTGGAGGTGGTCGCCGACGAGCGCACCCTGCTCCCCGACCCGATCGAACTCCTGGACGCCGCCGAGACCCTGGTCGACGACGGCTTCACGGTCCTCCCCTACACCAACGACGACCCGGTGCTGGCCCGGAAGCTGGAGGACGTCGGCTGCGCCGCGGTGATGCCGCTGGGCTCGCCGATCGGCTCCGGTCTGGGCATCCGCAACCCGCACAACTTCCAGCTGATCGTCGAGCGGGCCGGGGTCCCGGTGATCCTGGACGCGGGCGCGGGCACCGCCTCGGACGCGGCGCTGGCGATGGAGCTCGGCTGCGCCGCGGTGATGCTGGCCACCGCCGTGACCCGGGCCCAGGAGCCCGCCCTGATGGCCGAGGCGATGCGGCACGCGGTCGAGGCCGGCCGCCTGGCGCACCGGGCCGGCCGGATCCCCCGCCGCTTCCACGCCGAGGCCTCCTCCCCGATGGCCGGCCGCGCCGACTTCGACCCGGAGGCGCCGGCGTTCGACTGATCCACCGGGATCTTTCCCGGCGATAGCGGGAGCGATCGGACGTCCGCGATCTTGCTGTGATCTGGGTGCGCCAGGATGCGCGACTGTCACAGCTCTCTCGATTGGATTCCGATGTCCTCGCAGCTCCCGCGCCCACTTCGCGCGGTCGGCGCCTCCCTGGCCGCCGCCCTTCTCGCCACTGCCCTCGGCGGCTGCCATGTGCCCGGCACGGAGAAGACGCTGCCCGCGAAGCAGCTGAAGCAGGAGCTGCTGACGGCGCCGGCCGGCTCGACGCCGTTCGCCCGGGGGACCTACTCGCCCAACGGAATCCTGACCGTCGACCAGTTCGTGGACGGCGTCTTCGACACCAAGGACCAGGCCGACGAGAAGGACTTCGTCACCCGGCAGGATCTCCGCTACGCCGCGCAGACGAACTGGGTAGCCCCTGACGGTTCGTCGGTCGACGTCTACCTGCTCCAGTTCGGCGCCTCGGACGGGGCGCAGGCCTTCATCAGCAGCGTCTCCGACGCCACCGCGCAGAACAAGGAGCCGCAGGAGCCGCTGTCCTCCCTGGCCGGTGTCCCCGGCGGCGAGGGCTGGAGCGCGGGCGCGGTGGACGACGAGGGCGACATCGACCAGATCGCCTGGTTCAGAGTCGGCAACATCGCCGTGGACCTGCACTACTTCACTCCCGCCAGCGCCCGCCCGGCCGAGCTGGACCAGCTCGCCAAGGCCCAGCGCGCCCGCCTGGTCAACCAGGTGACGACGCCCTCGCCGCTGCCGCTGCCCACGGACTCCGCGCCGCCCGCCCCCGGCGCCAACGCCTCGGCGACCGCGGCCGACAAGAAGCGCGTGCTGGCCGACCTGGTCGCCGCCCCGCACGGGTCGCACCCCTGGCCGTCCTCGAAGACGAACGGCGCCACCGGCGTCCTGACCCTGGACCAGCTGCTGGACAGGCTCGCCGACACCGCCGCGGACCGGACCACGATGTCCGCCGAGGGAAAGGACCAGGGCTTCCAGTACGCCGTCCGCAAGAACTGGGACGGTGCGGACGGGACCCAGGCCGACGTCTACCTGCTGCAGTTCGCCTCGGCCACCGGAGCGCAGAGCTTCATCCTCGCCCACCAGCAGGGCGCCAAGTCCGCCGTGCCCAGCAAGGGCCTCTACACGATCCCGAACAGCGGCGACGCCGTGGCCTACGAGCGCCCCGGCATCGACCACGACGGCTACGTCTGGACCGACGCCTACTTCGTGTTCGGCAACGTCGCCGTGCGGATCGACTTCTGGGTCCCGGCCAAGGCCCACAGGTCGGAGCTGACCGCCCTGGTCCAGCAGCAGTACGCGAAGCTGCTGAAGGACAGCACCCTGTCCCGGGTCGACGCGGACGCCCCGGCCCTCCCCGGCGGCGACTCCTGATCCGGCCGCACCCGGTTCTTACCGGTCCTGCAACAACCGCACTGTCGCTGCACCCGAAGCCGCACCGAAGGCCCGTAAACTCCCTGGGATGGACACGACGCTGCACGACCCCCTCCTCGGGCGGATGCTCGATGCCCGCTACCGGGTCGAGCAGCGGATCGCCGTGGGCGGCATGGCCACGGTCTACCGGGGGCTGGACACCCGGCTCGACCGGGTGGTCGCGCTCAAGGTGATGCACGCCGGCCTCGCCGGCGACCCCGAGTTCACCGCCCGCTTCATCCGCGAGGCCAAGGCGGTGGCCCGGCTCGCCCACGCCAACGTGGTCAACGTCTACGACCAGGGCGCGGACGGCGACGCGGTGTTCCTGGCGATGGAGTACGTGCCCGGCTGGACCCTGCGCGACCTGATGCGGGACCGCGGCGCGCTGCCGCCGCGCACCGTGCTGGACATCCTGGAGCCGATCCTGGCCGGGCTCGGCGCGGCCCACCGGGCCGGCCTGGTGCACCGGGACGTGAAGCCGGAGAACGTGCTGCTGACCGAGGACGGCCGGGTCAAGGTCACCGACTTCGGGCTGGTCCGCGCGGTCAGCGGGGAGAGCTCGGTCACCACCGGGCAGGTCATGGGCACGGTCTCGTACCTGGCCCCGGAGCAGATCGAGCAGGGCGCGACCGACCCGCGGACCGACGTCTACGCCTGCGGCATCCTGCTGTTCGAGATGCTGACCGGGCACAAGCCGCACACCGGCGACAGCCCGATGCAGGTCATCTACCAGCACCTCAGCACCGACGTCCCGGCGCCGTCCACGCTGGTCCCGGGCCTGGCCCCGCAGCTGGACGCCATAACGGTCGCCGCCGCCGCGCGCGACGCCGCCCGCCGCCCGGCCGACGCGGTGGAGCTGCTGGGCGCGCTGCAGCACATCCGGCGCGAGCTGACCCCGGCCCAGCTGGACGCCGAGCCGGGCGCCGTCGCCCCGGCCGCCGCCGCGGCGACGCCCCGGGTCGAGCGCACCAGCATCATGCAGCTGCCGCCGCCGGACATGGTGATGCCGCGTCACGCGCAGCCGCTGGAGGACCAGGCGCAGCGGACCCCCCGGGCCGCCCGCCGGCCGCAGCGGCGGCGCCGGGCGGCCTGGGTGCTGCCGGTGTCGCTGCTGGTCGCCGCCGCGCTGATCGTCGGCGGCGCGAGCTGGGCCTGGAACGGCCTCTACATGCGGATGCCGAGCGTGCTCGGCCTGACCCAGCCGGTCGCGGTCAGGACGCTCCAGGACGACGGACTGACCGTCCGGGTGCGGCAGGACTTCAGCGGCACCGTCGCCAGGGGCCGGGTGATCAGCAGCGACCCGGGCGTCGGGTCCAGGATCCGGAAGGACTCCACGGTCACCCTGGACGTCTCCAAGGGCCCGGACCGCCCCGCCGTGCCGTCGCTGAGCGGCCTGTCGCTGGCCGCCGCCGAGCAGGCGGTCAAGGACGCCGGGCTCGCGGTCGGCACGGTGACCCGGCAGAGCAGCGACAGCGTGCCCAAGGGCGAGGTGGTCGGCAGCAGCCCGGCGGCGGGCGCCAAGCAGCAGCCGAACACCCCGATCGACCTGGTGGTCAGCTCCGGCGCGGCCCCGGTGGACCTCCCCGACGTGGTCGGCGAGCCGCTCGACCAGGCCACCTCGGACCTGCAGGACGCCGGGTTCACTGTGGTGATCGCCCCGCAGCAGGTGTTCTCCGCCGACGCCGACCCCGGCGCGGTGGCGGCGATGAGCCCGGACGGCCAGACCGCGGCCAAGGGCTCGACGGTGACGGTGACCGTCTCCAAGGGCCCGCAGCTGGTCGACGTCCCGGACGTGACCGGACTGCACGAGGCGGAGGCCAGGAAGCTGCTGACCGCCGCCGGGTTCAAGGTCCAGGTGATCAAGCTCAACCCGTTCGGCAGCCCGACCGTGCACATCGAGAGCCCCAACGGCAACCAGCAGGCGGCCAAGGGCAGCACGGTCACCCTTACCCTGCTGTGATGATCACCGTCACCACCTGGCACCTGGAGCAGACCTCGGCCGAGGACCTGCGGCCCGCCCCCGCCCCGGCGGGGCTCGACCTGCGGCTGGTCCTGGCGGACCGGATCGGCCCCGAGTTCGCCCGCTTCCTCTACACCGCCGTGGGCGGCCCCTGGCACTGGACCGACCGGCTGCCCTGGACCTACCGGGAGTGGCACGACTGGCTGGCCCAGGACGGCCTGGAGACCTGGGTGGCCTGGGTGTCCGGCAGCCCGGCCGGCTACATCCAGCTGGAGCCGCGGCCGGAGGGCGAGGTGGAGGTGATCTACTTCGGCCTCCTGCCCGGCTTCATCGGCCGCGGCCTCGGCGGCCACCTGCTCTCCCACGGCACGGCCCGCGCCTGGGATCTGGCGGACCGTCACCCGGCCCGCGAGGCCACCCGCCGGGTCACCGTGCACACCTGCTCGCTGGACGGCCCGGCCGCGCTGCGCGGCTACGAGTCGCGCGGCTTCCGGCGGTTCCGCACCGAGACCGCCGAGCAGCAGGCCGCGCCCACGCCGGGACCCTGGCCGGGGGCCGGCCCCTACACCACGTAAACCGGGCACCCGCTGACAGAGCGGCAGAAGACGCTCCGTAGAATTCGGGCGCATGACCCCACCTGTCACCGCCGACCTCTTCGACACCATGGCCACGGCGCGGGCGATGCGCCGGCTCAGCGCAGAACCGGTGCCGGACGAGCTGCTGGAACGCCTCGTCCAAGCCGCGGTGTACGGGCCGAGCGCGTCCAACGCGCAGGACTACCAGTACGTCCTGGTGACCGACAGACAGGTGATGGCGACGCTGGCCCCGCTCTGGGTGCGCTGCGTGGACGCCTACATGGCCTCGGTCGGCAAGGCCACCCCGGCGGCGATGGACGACGAGGCGTACGACCGGATGCGCGCCGCGATGGAGCACCAGAAGAACCACTTCGCGGACACCCCGGCGCTGGTCGTCCCCTGCTACCGCTCGCCCAAGGTGAACGCCGACCTGGACGGGCTGCGCAGCATGGTCTCCACCCTGGGCACCTCCGGCCTCGGCCGGCTGGCCGCCCGCGGCAGCCGGATCAGCCTGCTGGCGGAGGCCTCCAGCGTCTACCCGGGCGTGCAGAACCTGCTGCTGGCGGCGCGCGGGCTCGGCCTGGGGGCGAACCTGACCATCTGGCACATGATGCTGGAACGCGAGTGGAAGGCCGCCCTGGGCATCCCCTCGGACGTGCACACCTTCGCGGTCATCCCGATCGGCTGGCCGCTGGAGGCCTTCGGCCCGGTCCGCCGCCGCCCGCTGGCGGACGTGCTGCACCGGAACCACTGGTAAGCCGGCGTCCCGGCCAGGCCCGGTCGGGCTAGGCCCGGTCCAGCCGCTGGACCAGGTCCACCCCGGACTCGCCCGGCGTACTGCTCCTGGCCGGGTCCCGCCTCCGCGACACCACGGTGAAGCCGAGCCGCCGCGGGACCGCGCCGGAGGCCCGGTTGGCCTCGTCGTGGTGGACCTCCAGGTGGGTCACCCCCGGCAGCGCGAACGCCGCCGCGACCAGCGCGGCGGCGGACCTGGTGACCAGCCCGCGGCCGGTCCACCCCGGGTGGATCCAGTAGCCGATCTCCATCCCGCCGGGGCCGATCCGGCGCATCAGGCTGCACGCCCCGACCGGCTCCCCGCCGCCGACCGTGATCGCGTAGTTGTACGCCGCGCCGGAGGCCCAGTCGTCCTGCGCCCGGTCCAGGAAGTCCTGCGCGGTCTGCCGGGTGTGCACCGCGGCCCAGGGCATCCAGGGCAGCAGGTGGTCCAGCGACTCCACGACGATCCGGTCGAGCAGCTCGGCCTCCCCCGGCTGCCAGCGGCGCAGCAGCACGGGTTCGTTCGCCAGGGTCTCGGGTGGGTGCTCCATCACCCGATCCTGGCGTCCCGGCGTGGTCGGGACAACCGGATTACCGCCGCTCAGAGCTCGGGGCCGTCGCCCGGCTGCTCCTGGTAGGAGTAGCGCTGCTCGGACCACGGGTCGCCGATGTTGTGGTAGCCGCGCTCCTCCCAGAAGCCGCGGCGGTCGGCGGTCATGTACTCGACGCCGCGGACCCACTTGGGGCCCTTCCAGGCGTAGAGGTGCGGGACCACCAGCCGGACCGGGAAACCGTGCTCGACCGTGAGCGGCTCGCCGTTGCGGTGGGTGGCGAAGACCGAGGACGGGTCGGCGAAGTCCGCCATCCGGAGGTTGGAGCTGAAGCCGTACTCGGCCCACACCATCACATGGGTGGCCTCGGGCGCGGGCGGCGCCAGCTCCAGCAGGGTCGCTGTGGAGACCCCGCCCCAGCGGCTGCCGAGCATGCTGAACCGGGTGACGCAGTGCAGGTCGGCGGTGGTCTCGGTGCGCGGGAGGGTCATGAAGCCCTGGTGGTCCCAGCTGTGCTTGTCGCCGGAGGCGGTGGCGCCGAAGACCTGGAACTCCCAGGTCAGCGGTTTGAACCGAGGGACCGGGCCGTAGTGCAGAACCGGCCATCCGCGTTGCAGCCGCTGCCCCGGCGGAAGGCCGCCGGACTCCGGGCCTCCGGTCGACTCCTGGGCCCTGGCCTGCTCGTTCTCGGACTGACCCATGCCTCCATGGTGACAGATCAAGCCAGAAGCACCGTCCGGGGGGTGTGGCGAGTGTGACCTTACTGGTACTCGACGCCCCGTCAGTGGAACGATGCGCAAACCCGTTCCGAACGCCACAGAAAGGGCGCGACCCCATGCAGGGCGACCCCGAGGTCATCGAGTTCCTCAACGAGCAGCTGACCGCCGAGCTGACCGCGATCAACCAGTACTTCCTGCACAGCCGGATGCAGGAGAACAACGGCTGGCCGAAGCTGGCCAAGTACACCCGGCACGAGTCCATCGACGAGATGAAGCACGCCGAGATCCTGACCGACCGGATCCTGTTCCTGGAGGGGCTGCCGAACTACCAGCGGCTGTTCCACCTCCGGATCGGGCAGACGGTCGGCGAGATGTTCCAGGCCGACCGGCAGGTCGAGGTCGAGGCCATCGACCGGCTGCGCCGCGGCATCGTGGTGATGCGCGCCAAGGGGGACGTCACCTCGGCGAACATCTTCGAGGGCATCCTGGCCGACGAGGAGCACCACATCGACTACCTGGACACCCAGCTGGAGCTGCTGGAGAAGCTGGGCGAGCCGCTGTACATCCAGTCGCTGATCGAGCAGCCGGAGAGCTAGCGGCCGGGAGAGGCAGCGGCCACAGCGCTAGGCGGCTTCCGCCTCGTCGGTCGGCTCCGGCTCGGGCAGGCCGAGCCTGGCGGCCAGCCGTGCGGTGGGGCAGGGGCGGGCGCCCTCGTGCCCGAGCAGGGCCTGGATCCGGCGGACGCAGGAGCCGCAGTCGGTCCCGGCCTTGCAGCCGTTGGCGACCTGGCGGGGGGTGCTGGCGCCGCCGGCGATCTCCTCGCGTACGCGCTGCTCGGTGACCGCGTGGCACAGGCACACGTACACGGCGGTCCCTCCCGATCAGTGGTCGTCAGCTAAGGCTAACCTTACCCATTCGTCGGGGGCAGCAAAAGAACCCCCCGGTTCCGTTTTCACGGATCCGAGGGGTTCTTCGTCACACCGCGCTTCGTCACACCGCGCCGCTCCGGAGGGCTACTGCCCCCGGTACATCTCGGCGACCAGGAAGGCCAGGTCCAGCGACTGGCTGCGGTTGAGCCGCGGGTCGCAGGCGGTCTCGTAGCGCTGGTGCAGGTCGTCCTCGAACACCTCGTCGCCGCCGCCGACGCACTCGGTGACGTCGTCGCCGGTCAGCTCGACGTGGATGCCGCCCGGGTGGGTGCCCAGCCCGCGGTGCACCTCGAAGAAGCCCTTGACCTCGTCCAGCACGTCGTCGAAGCGACGCGTCTTGTGGCCGGTCTCGGCCTCGTAGGTGTTGCCGTGCATCGGGTCGCAGATCCACACCGGCATCGCGCCGCTCGCGGTGACCTTCTCCACCAGCTCCGGCAGCCGGTCGCGGACCTTGCCCGCGCCCATCCTGGTGATGAAGGTGAGCCGGCCGGGCTCGCGCTCCGGGTCCAGCCGGTCGATCAGCGTCAGCGCCTCGTCCACGCTGGTGGTCGGGCCGAGCTTGACCCCGATCGGGTTGCTGATCCGGGACGCGAACTCGATGTGCGCGTGGTCCAGCTGCCGGGTCCGCTCGCCGATCCAGACCATGTGCCCGGAGACGTCGTAGAGCCGGCCGGTCCGGGAGTCGGTGCGGGTCAGCGCCGTCTCGTAGTCCAGCACCAGCGCCTCGTGCGAGGCGTAGAACTCGACCGTGCGGAACTCCTCCGGGTCCACCCCGCAGGCGTTCATGAAGGACAGCGCGCTGTCGATCTCCTTGGCCAGGCGCTCGTAGCGCTGCCCGGAGGGCGAGTTGCGGACGAAGTCCTGGTTCCAGGCGTGCACCTGGCGCAGGTCGGCGTAGCCGCCGGTGGTGAAGGCGCGGACCAGGTTCAGGGTCGAGGCGGAGGCGTTGTACATCCGCTTCAGCCGCTCCGGGTCCGGGCGGCGGGCCTCCTCGGTGAAGGCGAAGCCGTTCACCGAGTCGCCCCGGTAGACGGGCAGGGTGACCCCGTCCCGGGTCTCGGTGGACTTGGACCGCGGCTTGGAGTACTGCCCGGCGATCCGGCCGATCTTCACCACCGGGACCGACGCGGCGTAGGTCAGCACCACGGCCATCTGCAGCAGCGTCTTCAGCTTGTTGCGGATCTGGTCCGCGGACACGCCGTCGAACGCCTCGGCGCAGTCGCCGCCCTGGAGCAGGAACGCCTCACCCCGGGCCACCGCGGCGAGACGGGTGCGCAGCTGGTCGCACTCGCCGGCGAAGACGAGCGGCGGATACGACGCGAGGTCGGCAAGGGACTTGCGCAGAGCCTCGGGGTCCGGCCACTCGGGCTGCTGCGCCGCGGGAAGGGACTGCCAGGGGAACTCCTGGCCGGTCTTGTCGGGTTCAACGTTCACGGTCACGCAGCAAGGCTACGGGGTAACGCGGACGAATTGGCGCGCCCGCCCGCCGACTGAGACGCCCGGTGAGACACCTGCTGAGACACATCCTCGCGCGGGGAGCTGCCGCGCGGCGGCCGGATCCGCTATCGTCGGGCCCGTGAACAACGCGCGCACCTACTCCTGGTGGTGGACCGTCCCCGAGGCGGCCCACTGACTCGCGCGTTCACGCAGACTCAACGGCCGCCCCTCGGGGCGGCCGTTCTGCATGTCCGGCAGAGCCCGTCCCGAGCCCCGCTCCTGTCCGAGCACCGCTCCCGGAAGGCACTCCGCTGTGACCAAGACCACCACCGAGCTCGTCGCCCGCCTCGCGACCGGGGACGAGCCCTTCGCCCTGCTGCACCGCCGCGCCCCGCGGCTGCCCCTGGACACCGTCGAGGTGCTGTTCGGCGAGGTCGGCACGCACCGCACGCTGGCCGAGCTGCCGCTGCCCGAGGGTGCGCCGGGCCGCCCGGTGCACGACCTGCTCGCCCTGGTCCCCTACCGGCAGCTGCGCGAGCGCGGGTTCGAGGCCCATGACGACGGCACCCCGCTGCAGGCGCTGCGGGTGCGCGAGTCCCACGCGCTGCCGCTGCGCGAGCTGGCCGAGGCGCTGCCGCGGCTGCCGGTGCGGCTGGACGGCGGCGGGTTCGACCTCGACGACGACCGCTACGCGGAGACCGTGCGCGCCGTGCTCCGGGACGAGATCGGCCGGGGCGAGGGTGCCAACTTCGTCATCCGCCGCGACTTCACCGGAACCCTGCGCGACTTCTCCCCGGCGCTGGCGCTGACCCTGTTCCGGCGGCTGGTCGAGCAGGAGCGCGGCGCGTACTGGACCTTCCTGGTCAGCACCGGTGAGCGGGTCCTGGTCGGGGCCAGCCCCGAGGTGCACGTCCGGCAGACCGCCGGGACGGTGGTGATGAACCCGATCTCCGGGACCTACCGCTATCCGGCCGCCGGGCCCTCGCTGGACTCGCTGCTGGCGTTCCTGCGCGACCCCAAGGAGCTGGAGGAGCTCACCATGGTCGTGGACGAGGAGCTGAAGATGATGTGCGCGGTCGGCGACCTCGGCGGCCAGGTGCTCGGCCCCCGGCTCAAGGAGATGGCGCACCTCGCCCACACCGAGTACGAGCTGCGCGGACGCACCTCGCTGGACGTCCGCGAGGTGCTGCGGGAGACCATGTTCGCCGCCACCGTCACCGGCAGCCCGCTGCAGAACGCGACCCGGGTGATCTCCCGCTACGAGGCCACCGGGCGCGGCTACTACGCCGGGGCGCTGGCCCTGGTCGGCCGGACCGCGGGCGGGGCGCAGACGCTGGACTCGCCGATCCTGATCCGCACCGCCGACATCGACCCGGCCAGCGGGCGGCTCGCGGTGCGGGTCGGCGCGACCCTGGTCCGGCACTCCGACCCGTACGCCGAGGTCGCCGAGACCCACGCCAAGGCGGCCGGGGTGCTGGCCGCGATCGGCGCGCTCCCGGCCGACCCGGAGCGGACCGCGGCGGCGGGCGGGCCGGCCGCCCGGCCGCGGCTGGCCGAGAACCACCGGGTGCAGGCGGCGCTGGACGCCCGGCGCGCGGACCTCGCGCCGTTCTGGCTGCGGATGCAGGCCCCGGCCCCGGTGCCGGAGCAGCAGCGGCACGTGCTGGTGGTGGACTGCGAGGACACCTTCACCTCGATGCTGGCGCACCTGCTGCGCTCGCTGGGCCACCGGGTCACCGTCCGCCGCCACGACCTGCCCGGCCTGGCCGAGGCGGTCGCCGGGCACGACGGCCCGCTGGTGCTCGGCCCCGGGCCGGGCGACCCGGCCGACCTCACCGACCCGAGGATGCGGCGGATGCAGGGCGTGGTCGGCGAGTTGACGGCCACCGGACACCCCGGCGGGCTGCTCGCGGTCTGCCTGAGCCACCAGCTGCTCTGCGCCGCGCTGGGCCTCCCGCTGCGGCGCAAGGCCGTCCCCCACCAGGGCGCGCAGGAGCGGATCGACCTGTTCGGCGGCCGGCGGACGGTCGGCTTCTACAACACCTTCACCGCGGTCTGCGCCGACGCCGACGCGGACCGGCTGGCGGCCCGCGGCATCGAGGTCAGCCGCGACCCGGCCACCGGGGACGTCCACGCGGTCCGCGGTCCCGGCTTCGCCGGGGTCCAGTTCCACCCGGAGTCGGTGCTGACCCTGGACGGCGTGACCATCGTCGCCGAGCTGCTCGGCGACCTGGGGGGTCACTTCGCGGCGTCGAGCGCGCTCTGCAGCGAGCCGATGTAGCCCTGGCTGGTGTAGGTGGCGCCGGAGACCGCGTCGATCTGCGCGCTCTGCGCGGCCAGGGCCTCCCGGGTCAGGACCGGCAGCGCCTGGGCGTTGATCTCCGCGTCCCGCGGGGTGCCGTCCGGCTGCTGCAGCACGGCGATCGCGGTGATCTTCGAGCCGTCCAGGGTGACCTTCAGCTGGACCGGGCCCCACTGGGTCTGCACGGTGCCGCCGGTGACGCTGCGCACCCCGGTGGCGGAGCCGCCGCCCACCGCGGCCTGGCCGGAGGACGCCCCCGGCGTGGCCACCGCGACGGTGTGGTGCGGCTTGGCCGCGAGCAGCAGCAGGACGCTCACGGCGGTGCCCGCGGCGGTGACGGCGATTCGGCGCATGTCTGCGGGACCCCTACAGCTCGAAGGATTCGTGGTGGATCCGGCGGGCCGGGACCCCGGCCGTGTCCAGTTCCTCCCGCGCGGCCCGGACCATGCCGTCCGGGCCGCACAGGTAGACGTCGTGCTCGCGCAGGTCGGGGAGCAGCCGCAGCAGCGCCCTGGCCTGGAGCGGGTCGCCGGTCCCGGTCCGGGAGCCGAGCAGGAAGTGCAGCCGCGCGCCGCGCGCCTCGGCCACCGCCTCCAGCTCCGGGCCGAACAGCAGTTCCTCGGCCCGGGAGGCCCGGTAGACCAGGGTCAGCCCGCCCGGCTGGGCCGGGACGGTCTCGAACAGGGCCCGCAGCGGGGTGATCCCGACGCCGGCGGCCAGCAGCAGCACCTTGGGCGACCTGCGCCGGTCCGCGGTGAAGGCCCCGTACGGGCCCTCGGCCAGGACCCGGGTGCCGGGGCGCAGCCGGGCCAGCGCCCCGCTGTGGCCGCCCTGCTCCTTGACCGTGATCCGCAGGTAGCCGCCGCCGGGCGGGGCGGACAGCGAGTACGGGTTGGCGGACCAGGCCAGGCCGCGGCTGAGGAAGCGCCAGCGGAAGAACTGCCCGGGACGGGTGCGGGCGGCCAGCTCGTCCAGGTAGTCGCCGGTGACGAAGACCGACACCACCCCGGGGGCCTCCGGGCGGACCTCGGCGACCCGCAGCCGGTGCCGGTAGGCGTCCCGGGCCGGGACGGCGAAGCGGAACCAGAGGATCACCGCGGCGGCGCCCAGGTAGAGCCCGTACCAGAAGCCCCGGGCGGTGGCGTCGTGGACGAACTCGGCGCCGTTGCTCAGCTGGTGGAAGAAGGTGAGGAAGATCGCCAGATAAGTGAGCAGGTGCAGGTGGTACCAGGTCTCGTAGCGCAGCCGGCGCCGGGCGGCGCGGGCCGAGACCGCGCCGACGGCGAACAGCAGCAGCGTGCCGACGGTGCCCTTGAGCAGGTCCGGGTAGTGGAACACCAGCTGGTCGGTCTGCTGGACCAGGCCGGTCCGGTCGGTGAGCGAGTAGCCCCAGACGATCAGCAGCACATGGGTCAGCACCAGGCCGACCAGGTAGCGGCCCCCGGTCGCGTGCCAGCGGGCCAGCCGGTCGCTGCCGAGGGTCCGGTCGAGCACCGGTATCCGGGCCATCAGCAGCACAAGCACCGGTGCGGTGTACCCGGCCAGCAGGCCGAACAGCCGACCGCCGTCGGTCACCCACTGCGCCCCGCCGACGACCGAGGCGGTGTCGGTCCACCACAGCCGCAGCACCGCCGCGGCGCCGGCCGCGATCAGGGCCAGCAGCGCACGGGCGACGGTGTCGCCGTGCGGCCCCCGCGGCGGCGGGGGCGCGGGTACGGGCACGCGGGTGCGCGCTGCTTCGACGGAGCCGGCCATGCTGTCCTCCCAGGTGGTGCTGGGAACGACTGTGCCAGCGACATCTGTGTAAATCGTAAGAGGCGACCCGCTGATCACATGTGCGACCCTCGCCCCTACGCTGTTCCCCAACGAATTTCCGGCCACCGGGGGACCCGAGAATGCAGCCGCTCCAATCCGACGACCCGTCAAAGATCGGCCCTTACGCGCTGATAGCCCGGCTCGGCACCGGCGGCATGGGCGTGGTCTACCTGGCCCGGTCGGTCGGCGGCCGGACCGTCGCGGTGAAGGTGGTCCGGCCGGAGCTGGCCGCCAGCGGCGACTTCCGGGCCCGGTTCCGGCGCGAGGTCGAGGCCGCGCAGTCCGTCTCCGGCGCGTACACCGCCCCGGTCGTGGACTTCGACCACGACGCGGCCACCCCCTGGCTGGCCACCGCCTATGTGCTCGGCCCCTCGCTGGCCGAGGCCGTCGCCGCGCACGGTCCGCTGCCGGAGGCCTCGGTGCGCACCCTGGGCGCCGTGCTGGCCGAGGCGCTGCGGGCGATCCACGGGGCGGGCCTGGTGCACCGGGACCTCAAGCCGTCGAACGTGCTGCTGGCGGCGGACGGGCCGCGGGTGATCGACTTCGGCATCGCCCGCGCCCTGGACGGCACCGGAGGCGAGCTGACCAGCACCGGCGTCGTCGTCGGCTCCCCCGGCTACATGGCCCCCGAGCAGGCCTCCGGCCTGCCGATCGGCCCGGCGGGCGACGTCTTCTCGCTCGGCTCGGTGCTCTCCTACGCCGCGACCGGGCACGGCCCGTTCGAGGCCTCCTCGGTGGCCGGGCTGCTCTACAAGGTGGTGCACGAGCCCCCGGAGCTGGCGGCGCTGCCGACCGGGCTGCGCGAGCCGGTCGGCGCCTGCCTGGCCAAGGCGCCCGGGGACCGGATCACCCCGGACACCCTGCTGGCCCTGCTCGCCCCCGAGGGCACCCCGGCGCTGCTGCGCACCGCCTGGCTCCCGGCCGCGGTCGCCTCCGGCATCGCCTCGCACGCCGCGCTGGTGATGGACCTGGAGGCCCCGGTCCGCGAACCGTCCGCGGCGGACGGCGGCACCCTGGTCCTGGGCGCGGGCCCGAGCGGGACCCCGGCCGGGGCCTGGACCCCGGGCGGCGCCTCCCCCGCGACCGTGCGGCTGGGCGGCGGGGCCGGCTCCGGCACCGTCCCGATGCCAGGACCGGGGGACGGCACCGGCCGCGGCCCCCGTCGGCGCGCGGTCATCGGCGCGGCCGGGGCGGGCGCGCTGGTGCTGATCGGCGGCGGCACCGCGCTGGCCCTGGCGCACAACAAGAAGCAGGACCCGAAGCCGGACCCCGCTCCCACCGCGTCCGGCGGCAGCAGTACCGCCCCCGCGCCGAGCAGTTACCCGACCCGGGCCCCCGGCGTCCCCCCGCAGCCGCTCTGGACCTACCAGGGCTCCAGTCCGGGCGACAGCCCGGTCCTCCCCTACCAGGGAAAGCTGCTGGTCAACGGGGACAGGATGGTCGCGGTCGACGCCCGCGGCGGCAAGCAGCTGTGGCAGGGGCCGATGACCGGCGCGGCCTTCGCCTACCCGCCGTTCGCGGTCGGCGCGGGCCAGGTGATCACCCTGCCGAGCGACGCGCTGGGCGAGGTCGTCGCGGTGAACCCGGACACCGGGGCAGTGGTCTGGAAGACCGGCCTGCCGCAGCGGGACGCCTTCAACGTCTTCGTGGCCGCCGACGACACCCACGCCTACTACCTCGGCGAGGAGTACCCGCTGGACGCCAAGGGGCAGCCGGTCATCGACTCGACCCTGCCGGACACCAGCCGGATCTTCGCGCTGGACCTGCACACCCACGCCATCGCCTGGAAGCAGCCGCGCAAGGCCTCGGCCAGCAACTTCGTGGCCGGCTCGGTCTCCGGGAAGTACCTGATCTACACCAACGACACCAACAACGTCGTGGTCAGGGACACCGTCAAGGGCGCCCAGCTCTGGTCCGGGGACTTCGGCACCAAGGACTTCCAGACCCAGGTCGAGCCGCTGGTCGCGAACGGGGTGCTCTACGTCGGCGGCCCCAAGCTGCTCGGCTTCCGGATCTCCGACGGCAAGCAGGTGCTCGGCATCGCCAACCCCGGCGGCAGCTTCGACACCCCGGCCATGGCGGACGGCCTCCTCTTCACCGTCGACCACCCGGACGGCAGCGTCGTCGCGCTGAGCGCGGCCACCGGCGCGCGCCAGTGGGTCTGCCCGATGCGGGACCGCACCGCCAGCTCCGCCCTGGTGGTGATCGGGAAGACCCTGTTCGCGGTCTCCGGGGTGGCGAGCGACGGCGTCTACGCCATCGACACCGGCACCGGCAAGATCCTCTGGAACTACCAGGACGGCCAGGACGACGACTGGTGGCTGTCCACCGACGGCCAGGTCCTCTACGCCGTCCACGGCGACCGGGTCTACGCGCTCCCTCCGCGCTGACCCGGCCGCCGCGGCCGGCCGCGCTCAGCCGAAGAAGACGTCGAACTCGCCGTAGAGGGCCGGTTCGACGGTCTTGATCCGGACCGTGGCCTCGGCCAGCGGCACCCGGACCACGTCGGTGCCGCGCAGCGCCACCATCGTCCCGTAGTCGCCGTCGTGGACCGCCTCGACCGCGTGCAGGCCGAAGCGGGTGGCCAGCCAGCGGTCGAAGGCGCTGGGGGTGCCGCCGCGCTGGATGTGCCCGAGCACGGTGGTCCGCGCCTCCTTGCCGGTGCGGGCCTCGATCTCGTGGGCCAGCCACTCGCCGATCCCGGCCAGCCGGACGTGGCCGAAGGCGTCGCGGGAGTCGTCCTTGACCATCATCTGGCCCTCCAGCGGCATCGCGCCCTCGGCGACCACCACGATCGGGGCGTAGTTGATCCGGAACCGCTGCTCCACCCAGGCGCAGACCCGGTCCATGTCGAAGCGCTGCTCCGGGATGAGGATCACATTGGCGCCGCCGGCGATGCCGGAGTGCAGCGCGATCCAGCCGGCGTGACGGCCCATCACCTCGATCACCAGCACCCGCTTGTGCGACTCCGCGGTGGTGTGCAGCCGGTCGATGGCCTCGGTGGCGATGTTGACGGCGGTGTCGAAGCCGAAGGTGTAGTCGGTGGCGTTGAGGTCGTTGTCGATGGTCTTCGGGACGCCGACCACGTTGACCCCGTGCTCGTGCAGCACCGCGGCGACGCCGAGGGTGTCCTCGCCGCCGATCGCGACCAGCGCGTCCACCTCGAACTTGTCGAGGTTCTCGCGGACCCGGCGGACGCCGTCGACCACCTTGAGCGGATTGGTCCGCGAGGAGCCGAGGATGGTGCCGCCGAGCGGCAGGATGCCGCGGACCTCGGGGATGCCGAGCGGGGTGGTCGCCGCTTCCAGCGGGCCGCGCCAGCCGTCCCTGAAACCGAGGAACTCGTAGTCGTAGAGCTGTGTTCCCTTGCGGACGATCCCCCTGATGACCGCGTTGAGTCCGGGGCAGTCGCCCCCGCCGGTGAGCACTCCTATCCGCATGTACGTCCCCTCCCGTGAGTGTGACGAGGCGTCACTTCACGGTAGCGGCGGGGCGGATGATTGCACCCGGGCGTGCGCCGCCGGAACCGGGCGGGCGGCTACGCGCCGCCGTCCAGGCCGCGTTCGATGGCGTAGCGGACCAGCTCCACCCGGTTGTGCAGCTGCAGCTTGCCCAGGGTGTTCTGGACGTGGTTCTGCACGGTGCGGTGCGACAGCACCAGGCGTTCGGCGATCTGCCGGTAGGAGAGCCCCTTGGCGACCAGCCGCAGCACCTCGGTCTCCCGGTCGGTCAGCTGCGGGGCGGCCGGGGCGCGGGAGTCCGCCGACGCGGGCTCGGCCGCGAGCCGGCGGTACTCGCCCAGCACCAGGCCGGCCAGGCCGGGGGTGAACACCGGGTCGCCGACCGCGGTGCGGCGGACCGCGTCCAGCAGTTCCTCCCGGCTGGCGGACTTCACCAGGTAGCCGGTGGCGCCGGACTTCACCGCCTCCAGCACGTCGGCGTGCTCGCCGCTGGCGGACAGCACCAGCACCCGGGGGGCCGGGTCCTGCGCCATCAGCCGGCGGCAGACCTCCACCCCGGGCAGGTCCGGCAGGTTGAGGTCGAGCACCACGACCTCCGCGGCGGCGGCCGGGGCCCGGCGGACCGCCTCCTGGCCGTCCCCCGCGGTGGCGACCACCCGCATCCCGGCGTCGCCGAGGTCGCGGGCGACCGCCTCCCGCCACATCGGGTGGTCGTCCACCACCATCACCCGGATGCTGTTCTGATCCTCCGTCACTTGACCTTCTCCTTCGCTGAGTTGTCGCGCTGACGGGGAACCCGCAGCTCGACCTCGGTGCCCTGGCCCGGCGCCGAGGTGATCTCCGCGCTGCCGCCGAGGTCCCGCAGCCGGCCGCGGATCGACTGGGACACCCCGAGCCGCCCCTCCCGCACCGCCTCGCCGAGCCGTTCGGCCGGGAAGCCGGGCCCGTCGTCGCGGACGCTGACCACCACGCCGTCCGGCTCGTCCTCGACCAGGATCCAGGCCTGCGCGGCGGGCCCGGCGTGCCGGCGGACGTTGTCCAGCGCGGCGCCGACCGCCGCGCCCAGCTCGCTCGCGGCCCGGCCCGGCAGCAGCACCGGCGTGCCCGGCGCGGCCACCGTGATCCGGGAGCCCGCCAGCGGGGTGAGCAGCGCCCGCAGGTCCTGCGGCTGCCCCGGGTCGACCTCGCGCAGCTGCCGCCGGGGCGCCTCGTAGGAGGGGTTGGGGGTCAGCCCCTCGGCGATCAGCGCCCGCAGCGCGATCTCCTGCTCCCCCGCCATCCGGCCGATCTCCTCGGCCCCGCCGCCCAGTTCGGCGCCGCGCCGCTGCACCATCGCCAGCACCTGGAGCACCCCGTCGTGGATGTCCCGGGCCAGCCGCTCCCGCTCCCTGGTCGCGGCCTGGATCTCCAGCGCCCTGGCCAGCGTCTGCTCACTGGCGCGGGCCAGCTCGACCACGTAGCCGATGGCGACCCCGGCCAGCATCAGCAGCACGATGTTGTGCACGTTGCTGGAGGTGATCCGGCCGCGCTCGCCGATGTTGGCCAGGCCGACCACCAGCCCGGCCAGGGCCGCCGGGCGCCAGCCGCCCAGCACCGAGAAGCCCAGCACCGCGGCGGCGGCGCGGACCGTCGGCAGGGTGACCTCGCCCGCGTCCACGTAGGACATGTGGTCGAAGCCGCGGGTGAGCAGGATTCCGGCGACGACCAGGGCCAGGTCGGCGGAGAGCCACCACCAGTTGCAGCGGGCCTTGGCGGAGAACTGCCGCACGGTGGCGAAGGTCCACAGCGCCAGCACCGCCATGTAGGCCCAGGCGGCGGCCGGGTGGGAGTAGTGCGGGGCGTCCCCGGCGTAGCGGCCCACCGCGTACAGCAGGGTGAGCAGCCGGAAGGCCGAGACGGCCCGCCACAGCGGCTGCTCCACCGAGAACGTCCCGGCCGCGCGTTGCTCGTTCCCCACTCGTCCCCCCGGTCCGTGCTACTTGCCCTGCTTCTTCTTCGCTTCCTGGAGCTGCTTCTTCGCGGCCGTGGCGTAGATGTCCACGTACTCCTGGCCGGACAGCCGCATGATCTCGTACATCACCTCGTCGGTGACCGAACGCAGGATGAAGCGGTCGTTCTCCATGCCGTGGTAGCGGGAGAAGTCCAGCGGCGCGCCGATCCGGATGCCGGGCCTGACCCCGAAGTTGGGGCGGACCTGGCCGGGCGGCTGCAGCTTCTCGGTGTCGATCATCGCCACCGGGATCACCGGGGCGCCGGTGGCCAGCGCGATCCTGGCCACGCCGCCGACCTTGCCGCGGTAGAGCTTGCCGTCCGGCGAGCGGGTGCCCTCCGGGTAGACCCCGAACAGCTCGCCGCGCTCGATCACCGCGATGCCGCTGCGGATCGCCGCCTCGCCCGCGCCGCGGACGCCGGAGCGGTCCACCGGCAGCTGGCCGACGCCCTTGAAGAAGGCCGCCGTCAGCTTTCCCTTGACACCCTTTCCGGTGAAGTACTCCGCCTTGGCGATGAAGGTGACCCGCCGCCGCATCAGCGCGGGCAGGAAGAAGGAGTCCGAGAAGGAGAGGTGGTTGCTGGCCAGGATGGCGGGCCCCTGCGCCGGGATGTGGTCCATTCCCTCGACCCACGGACGGAAGAAGATCTTCAGCAGTGGAGCGACGATCATCTTCATCACTCGGTAGAACAACCCTGGCCTCCAGATTCGCGAACCACCCAGAACCATAGCCGCTCACAGCCGGGTGAGCTGTACGGCTGCCGCGCGCGCATGGGACGATGCACCCCACCCGTCCCCGCCCTCGCGTTCGGGCATCCCGTACGAGATCGAAGGAGCCGCAGATGCCGCTCATGCCCGGTGCCGAACCGTACCGCCAGCACGGCGGGCCGGTCGGAGTCCTGGTGTGCCACGGGTTCACCGGCTCGCCGGTCTCGATGCGGCCCTGGGCCGAGGCCGCCGCCGCCGAGGGTCTGAGCGTCTCGCTTCCGCTGCTGCCGGGCCACGGCACCGAGTGGCGCGATCTGAACGTCACCCGCTGGCCGGACTGGTACGCCGCCGCGGAGCGGGAGTTCGACCTGCTGGCCGAGGAGTGCGAGCAGGTGTTCGTCTTCGCGCTGTCCATGGGCGGCGCGCTGGCGCTGCACCTGGCCGCGCGGAAGGGGACGGCGCTGGCCGGGCTGGTCCTGGTGAACCCGCTGGTGCGGATGCCCGGACAGTCGCACCGCGCGCTGCCGGTGGTCCGGCACCTGGTGCCGAGCCTGCCCGGGGTCGCCAACGACGTCGCCAGGGAGGGCGTCTCCGAGGGCGGCTACACCCGCACCCCACTGCACGCCGCGCACTCGCTGGCGGCGCTGGCCCGGGTGGTCCAGTCGGAACTGCCCCAGGTCACCCAGCCGGTGCTGCTGTTCCGCAGCCGGCAGGACCATGTGGTGCCCGCGGCGAGCAGCGAACTGCTGCTCTCCCGGATCTCTTCCACCGATGTGGAAGAAAGAGTGCTCGAACGCAGTTTCCATGTGGCGACACTGGATCACGACGCCGAGCTGATTTTCGACGGCAGTCTCGACTTCGTGCGGCGGCTCACCCCCGCCGCGAAGGGATGAGCGGTATGCCGGACCTGCCCGAGGTTCCCGAGGAGCCGACCAAGGAGCCCGCCGAGGCGCTGGACGAGGCGCTGCTGGACGACGCCCTGGTGGACGCCGCCGACGGGCCCGCCGCGGACGCCGCCGAGCAGCCGCCGGGGGCCACCGACGACGAGCTGTTCGCCCGGCTGGTGGCCGGCTTCGACGACCCGGTGGAGGCCGCCGACCGTTCCTGGCCCGCCGCCGAGGACGTCGCCGACCTCGCCCCGCAGACCCGGCCGCGCCCGGCCGAGCCGCTAGTGCGGCTGCCGCGGATCCAGGCGATCCCCCCGGTAGACCCGCGCGCGTGGACCCCGGCCGAGGACCCGGACGAGGACCACTACGTCCCCCCGCCGCCGCCCCCGCTGCCGCGGACCGAGGCGCCGACCCGGCTGGCGATCGTCGCGCTGGTCGGCGGGATGGTCCTGTTCCTGGTCTCGGCGATCGGCTACCTCCCCGAGCTCGGCGGGATGGGCGAGCTGCTCGGCATCGCCTTCTTCATCGGCGGAGTCGGCACCCTGTTCGCCCGGATGCGCACCGGGGACGACGATGACGACCACGACGACCCGCAGCGCGGGGCCGTGGTCTGATCCCGGCAGGGCGCTAGCCCGCCGCCGGGATCCGCAGCACCGCCAGCAGCGGCAGGTGGTCGGTCGCGGCGGTGAGGTCGGCGGCCCGCACCCCGGCCAGCCCGTCCGGGACCCCGCAGGCCAGCACCTCGATGCCGGGGGTGGCGAAGACCGCGTCGATCCGCTGGTAGGGGTTCTTCGGGACGGAGGTGAACTCCGACCCCCAGGGCGCGGTGGCCCAGCCGTCCTGCAGCCGGTCGGCCAGCAGGGTCCAGCCGCGGTCGCCCGGGTGCTCGTTGAAGTCGCCGCCGACCGCCCCGAGCCGGGCGCCGACCCGGTCCAGCTGCTCCAGCAGTGCCTGGAACTGGGTGTAGCGCTCGTCCTGGTTCAGCGACAGATGACAGCTCGTCACCGAGAAGGGCTCGGCCGCGCCGAAGCGGACCACCGTGGTGGCGAACCCGCGCTGGTGCAGCTTCGGCCGCTTCGGCAGCAGCAGGTCGTGCACCGACACCGGGTTCGCCCGCAGCCGCCCGAGCAGCAGCGGCCCGGACGCGCTGGGCCCGCCGGAGAGCACCATCAGCCCGGTGCTCCGCGCCAGCCAGGCCGCCTGCGGCCGGGGGAACCAGAACCGCGGCGACTCCTGGACGCAGACCAGGTCCGGGTCGCAGGCCCGGACCACCCGGGCCAGCGCGGTGCGGTCGTCGCGCAGCGAGCGGATGTTGTAGCTGAGCAGCCGGACTACCTCGGATCCGTCGGGCCGCGGGCCGGAGGCCGGGAGTTCAGGCGTCATGGCGTCAAGTCTGGCACCGCCGGGCGGTGTCCGGCATGCGGAAGCCCCCGTACGCGCAGCGCACAGGGGCTTCACAAAGTGACGGCCGGGACGTCAGCGGCGGGTGGGACGCCGACCCCGGCCGCCCGCGGTCAGACCTGGCGGGCCAGGTCGCCCGCGCCGGCGATCCCGGCGGCCGAGCCCAGCGAGGCCAGCACCACCTCGGCACGGGGCCGGTGCACCCCGCCGATCAGGTGCTTCTCGAACGCCTTGGCGACCGGGTCGAGCAGCAGGCTGCCGGAGTCGGCGACCCCGCCGCCGAGCACGAACACGGCCGGGTCGAACAGCGACGCCAGGTCGCTCATGCCGCGGCCGAGCCAGTCCGCCAGCTCGTCGTAGACCTCCAGGGCGAGCGGGTCGCCCTCCTCGGCGGCCTGGGTGATCTGACTGCCGGTGATGGTGTCGGCGATGCCCTCGTTGAGCTCCAGCAGCCGCTTGCCCAGCACCGGTTCGCTGCCGGCCCGGTCCCGCCCGTAGCGGCGCAGCGCGCGGCCCGAGGCGTACTGCTCCCAGCAGCCCTTGGAGCCGCAGCCGCAGGGGATGCCGTCCGGCACCATGTTGAGGTGGCCGATCTCCCCGGCCACGCCGAAGCTGCCCCGGTACATCCGGCCGTCGAGGACGATGCCGCCGCCGATGCCGGTGCCCACGGTGATCATGATCATGTCGTTGTGCCGGGCCGCGGCGCCGAAGCGGAACTCGCCCCAGGCCGCCGCGTTGGCGTCGTTCTCGATCACCGTGGGGAGGTGCACCAGGTCCTCGATGCGGGCCTTGAGCGGCTCGTTCTCCCAGTCGATATTGGGAGCCATGATGACGGTGGAGCGGTCCCGGTCGATGTACCCGGGGGCTCCGACACCGACGGCGGTGACGTCGTGCTGCTCCCTCAGTTCCCGGACCGCGTCCGCGATGGCGCCGACGGCCCACTGCGGATCGGCGGGCGTGGGCACCCGCGTACGGGCCAGGATCGCGCCGCTCTCGTCGACGACCCCGGCTGCGATCTTGGTACCCCCGACGTCGACGCCGATGGTCAGTCCCATGTGTCCCTCAGTCTCCGCTGGCTTCCCCGCTGGCCGGTACCGTACCTGCCCGGACGGGCCCGTGCACACACCTGTGCGTACATTAGCCGAAGACAGACGGGATAGGTGACGTCGGACAGCCTTCAGGAGTCGTAGCCAAGGATGAGAGCGCTCCCTCAATCCAGGTCGATCTGCTCCGAGGCGGCCGGCTTCTCCGCGGTCCAGCGCCGCTCGGACGACTGCACCGCCGAACGGTAGGCGGCCAGAAGCTCCCCACCTGCTGCGATGAGGTGGCCGTAGACCTCGGGGTGCTTGCTGCGGAGCGGGGCGGCCAGGTTCTGCAGGGCCCCCAGGCTGTCGCCGCCGCCAACGGCGGAAGAAACCGCGGTAACTTTCTCGCCAAGGGACGACGCGAACTTGCGCACCTCCTCCACCAGCGGGCCCAACTCCGGCCCGAACAGCTCGGACCCGGCGGTCGGGGCGGCTTCGGGCACCGGCTCCGAGCCGGGCCCGGGGATCGACGCCCCCGCGCCCTCGGCCACGGCCTGGGCCCAGACGTCCTGATCGCGGTCGTCGGCAGTCGTCATAGGGTTCCGCTCCTTCTCCGAAGTTGCTTCCGACGCTACCCCAAGGTTCCAGCGGCGTCGGCGTTCTGACTCGACGAACCTGGACGGCTACTCAGCGCGGCCACAGCGCCGGGTCCGGGCTGAACCGGACCGCGAGCACCCCGTCCCGCAGCGCCGCGCCCGCGACCGTGCAGCGGCGCAGCGCGGACGGCAGGAGCAGGGTGCGGCGGTAGGCGCCGACGCCGAGCACCAGCTCGTCCCCGCGCCGGATCAGGTCCAGCTCCCCGCGTTCGGCGCCGGGCAGCGGGATCCGCCAGACCAGTACCTGCCCGGCGGCGTCCGCGGCGGCGTCCGCGTCGCCGTCCGGCAGCTGCTCGACGGTCCACTCCGGGAGCGGGCCCGCGGCGGCCGGGTCGGGCCCGGCCAGCGCGGCCAGGTCGGCGCGGCCCTCCGGCTCCCGCCCGAGGTGGCCGAATTCCAGCACCGGGGCGTCCCATTCCTCCCGCAGCACGGCCAACTGCCGCTGCTGGGACCGGTGCAGCGCGCCGAGGAAGGGCTCCGCGGAGTCCGGCAGCAGCCGGTTCACCAGCAGCGCGTCCACCCGCCGACCGTGTAGGGCGAGACCGGCCCTGGCGCCGCGCAGCGCGGCCGTCGCGGCCGGCCCGGCCGGGGCGTCGACCACCAGCCGCAGGCTGGTGCCGGGGGCGTCGGTGACCGCGCGCACCTCGGCCAGCTCGGCGGCGGCCCAGCCGCGGGCCTCGAAGATCCAGTCGCCCGGCATCGGCACCCCGGCCACCGCCGCCAGCACCGGCCGCAGCGCCCGCGCGGCCTGCCGGTTCTCCGGGACCAGCCGGCCCAGGTAGCGGTCCAGCTGCTCCGGCAGGGCGAGCGCGGCGAGCAGCTCGGGCACCGGCGGCGCGTCCACCACCAGCACCTCCCAGCGGCCGGAGCCGCCGTGCGTGCGCAGCGCGTCCAGCAGGGCCAGGTGCACCGCGCCGGGGAGGGCGCTCAGTTCGTCCCGGTCCAGCGGGTCCACGCCGAGCAGGTCGAACAGCGGCTTGGCCCGGCCGAGCAGCCGGGCGGCGGCGTCCCGGAACGCCTCCTGCGGGTCCAGCCGCGCCGCGTGCAGGGCCCCGGCGGCCTCGACCTGGCGCGGCTCGGGCCCGAGCCCGGTGTCCAGCAGCCGGTCCAGGGTGCGGTGCGGGTCGTCCACGGCCAGCAGCAGGGTGCGCCGGCCCGCGGCGGCCTCGGCCAGCGCGGTGGCCGCGGCCAGGGTGCTGCGCCCGCTCCCGCCCGCGCCGCTGACCAGGACGACCCTGGTGCCCTGCGGCATCAGGCCCCGGCGCCGGTGGCGCCCCCGTCGGCGGCGCCCTGTTGGGACTCGACCCGCTTCTTCAGCCCGGCCAGGGCCCGGTCGATGATGACCTTCTCGGCCTTGCGCTTGATCATGCCCAGCATCGGGATCTTGACGTCCACCGCCAGCTGGTAGATCACCTCGGTCCGGCCGGGGCCGGCCGGGGCCAGGATGTAGGAGCCGTCCAGGGCGCGCAGCATCTGGCTCTGCACCAGGGTCCAGCTGACCTGGCGGTCGCCGTCCCAGGTGTAGGCGAGGACGTGCTCGTCCTTGATGGCGCCGGCGTCCAGGAGCAGGCGCACCCGGTCGGCGCGGCCCCCGCTCTCGCCGAGCACCTCGATCTCCTTGACCTCGCCGGTCCAGGCCGGGTAGGCGGCGAAGTCCGCGATCACCGCCATGATCTGCGCGGGGGTCGCGTCGATGGTGGTGCTCGACCTGGTGTGCTCCGCCATCGGGTGGCCTCCGGGTATCGACGTGCTGGAACGTGCGGGCTGGACGTGCTGGCTGACAGGGTCTGAAGGCTACCGTTTCACCACTCCAGCACCCAGGGCCGCCCGGTGGAACGGAAGTGTCCGACGTTGACGCACTCGCTGCGCCCGATCCGCATCCGCCGGGCCAGCGGCTGGTGCACGTGGCCGAACAGCACGTAGCCGGGCGCGGTGCGGTGGATCGCCTCCAGGATCGCCTCGCTGCCGCGCTCGAACCGCCGGGCGACGGTGTCGTAGGTGAGGTCGGGGACGGCCGGCGGGATGTGGCTGCACAGCACGTCCACGCTGCCCAGCGCGGCGACCTTGGCGGCGTAGGTCTCCTCGTCCACCTCGTAGGGGGTGCGCATCCTGGACGGCAGCCCGCCGCCGACGAAGCCGAAGGTGCGTCCGCCCAGCTCGACCACCTGGCCGTCCAGCACGGTCACCCCCTCGCGGGCGAAGTCCGGCCAGAGGTCCGGACGGTCGACGTTGCCGTAGGTGGCGTAGGTGGGGTCGGGGAAGGCGGCGAAGAGTTCCGCGTACTGGCGCCGGACCGCCTGCTCGGTGGCGGTCTCCCGGTCGGTGTCCAGACCGGCCCAGAGCTGCCGGGAGAACTCCCTGGCCTCCTCGAAGCGGCGGGCGTTGCGCAGCGCGACGATCCGGGTGGCGTTCTCCGCGCCGAAGAGGTCGGGGAAGATCCCGCGCGAGTGGTCCGCGTAGTCCAGGAACAGGATCAGGTCGCCGAGGCAGAGCAGGGCGTCCGCGCCGTCCCCCGCTCGGGCGAGGGCCTCGCTGTTGCCGTGGACGTCGCTCACTACATGCACCCGCATGCCGCCACCCTATCCACCGGGCCGCCCCTACCTGCGGGTCACCTCGGCGCTGCCGTACTGTTCGGGTACCGGCGGGCGGTGTGACACTGCAGACACGCCGTCCCTCTACCGCACTTATGCTACCGGGAAGTAACATCCTGGCGTCCCGCAGCGTCGCAGACCGAGGAGCAGTCTTGCGTGAGTTCAGCCTTCCGGCACTCTACGAGGTGCCGAGCGGCGCAAACCTCACCGATCTCATCCACGCCAACGCGGAGCGGCACCCCGCGGTCGCGGTGGTCAGCCGCAAGGCGGACGGGCACTGGGAGGACCTCACCTCGGTGCAGTTCCTGGCCGAGGTGCGCCGCGCCGCCAAGGGCCTGATCGCCTCCGGCATCGGCCCCGGCGACCGGGTCGGGCTGATGTCGCGGACCCGCTACGAGTGGACCCTGCTGGACTTCGCCATCTGGTGCGCGGGCGCGGTCACCGTCCCGGTGTACGAGACCTCCTCGGCCGAGCAGGTGGAGTGGATCCTCGGCGACTCCGGCGCGGTCGCCTGCCTCGTCGAACTGCCCAGGCACGAGACGGTGGTCGGCCAGGTCCGGGACCGGCTGCCGGAGTTGAAGCAGCTGTGGCAGATCGAGAACGGCGCGCTGGCCGAGCTGGCCGCGGCCGGTGCGGACGTCCCGGACGCCGCCGTGGAGGAGCGCCGCTCCGCCCTGGCCCCGGACACCCTCGCCACCGTCGTCTACACCTCCGGCACCACCGGCCGCCCCAAGGGCTGCCAGCTGACCCACGGCAACTTCCTGGGCGAGCTGGGCAACGTGGTCGCGCTGCTCGGCCCGCTGTTCCGGACCGGCGAGTCCTCGGTGCTGCTGTTCCTGCCCGAGGCGCACGTGCTGGGCCGGATCGCCGAGGTCTCGGCCGCGCTGGCGCCGATCAGGATCGGCCACCTGCCCGACATCAAGGACGTGGTGGCGGAGCTGAGTGCGTTCCGGCCGACGCTGATCCTGGGCGTCCCCCGGGTGTTCGAGAAGGTCTACAACTCGGCGCGGGCCAAGGCGCAGAGCGAGGGCAAGGGCAAGATCTTCGACCGGGCCGCGGACACCGCCGTCGCCTACAGCAAGGCACTGGACGACGGCGGGGCGTCGATCGGGCTGAAGCTGCGTCACAAGATGTTCGACGTGCTGGTCTACAGCAAGCTGCGGGCCGCGCTGGGCGGCCGGGCCACCCACGCCATCTCCGGCGGGGCGCCGCTGGGCGAGCGGCTGGGCCACTTCTACCGGGGCATCGGCTTCACCGTCCTGGAGGGCTACGGCCTGACCGAGACCTGCGCCGCGATCGCGGTCAACCCGTACGACAAGCCGCGGATCGGCAGCGTCGGACGGCCGGTCCCCGGCTCCTCGTTCCGGATCGCCGACGACGGCGAGGTGCAGCTCAAGGGCCCGCAGGTGTTCACCGGCTACTGGCGGAACCCGGCGGCCAGCGCCGAGGCGCTGACGGACGGCTGGTTCGCCACCGGCGACCTGGGCTCGCTGGACGCCGACGGCTTCCTCACCATCACCGGCCGGAAGAAGGAGATCATCGTCACCGCGGGCGGCAAGAACGTCGCCCCGGCCGTGATCGAGGACCGGATCAGGGCCCACCCGCTGATCGGCGAGTGCATGGTGGTCGGCGACCGCAGACCGTTCATCGCCTGCCTGATCACCGTGGACCCGGAGTTCTTTCCGACCTGGAAGAAGCTCAACGGCAAGCCGGACGCCGCCACCGTCACCGACCTGCTCCAGGACGCCGACCTGCTCGGCGCGGTGCAGTCGGCGGTCGACGACGGCAACGCGGCGGTCTCGCACGCCGAGGCGGTGAAGAAGTTCCACATCCTCGACACCGTGCTGTCCGAGGACTCGGGCCACCTCACCCCCTCGCTGAAGCTCAAGCGCGCGGTGGTGCTGAAGGACTACGCGGCCGAGATCGAGGCGCTCTACACCAGCCGCTGAGCCACCAGCCGCTGAGCCCGGCTCAGAGCAGCTCGGCCAGCCGCCCGGCCAGCAGGTCCCAGCGCCAGCTGTGCTCCACCCAGTCCCGGCCCCGTGCGCCCAACCGGGCACGCAGGGCCGGGTCCTGAAGCAGGGTCAGCAGCCGGTCGGTGAGCTGGACCAGGTCGCGCCCGGGGACCACGTAGCCGGTCTCGCCCTCCAGCACCGCGTCCGGCGCGCCGCCGGAGTCCCCAGCGACCACCGGCAGCCCGGTGGCCGAGGCCTCCAGGTAGACGATGCCCAGGCCCTCCACGTCCAGGCCGCCGCGCCGGGTCCGGCAGGGCATCGCGTAGACGTCGCCCGCGCCGTAGTGGGCCGGGAGTTCGGCCCAGGGCACCGATCCGGTGAAGCGGACCGCGTCGGCCACCCCGGTCTCCCGGGCCAGCCGCTCCAGGTCCGCCCGGTACGGGCCGTCGCCGACGATCAGCAGCACCGTGTCCGGCTCCGCGGCCAGCACCCCGGGCAGCGCCCGGATCAGCGTGTCCTGGCCCTTGCGCTTCACCAGCCGGGAGACGCAGACCACCACCGGACGCGAGCTGAGCCCCAGCCGGGCCCGCACCTCGGCGCCGCCCGAGTCCGGGTGGAAGGTCTTCTCGTCCACCCCCGGCGGGACCTGGCGCATCCGCGCCGCCGCCGCCGGGCCGACCGCCGCGGCGATCCTGGACCGGGTGTACTCGCCGAGGTAGGTGAGGGTGTCGGTGCCCGCGCCGATCCGCCGCAGCAGCTGCCGCGAGGCCGGGAGCTGGGCCCAGGCCGCCTCGTGACCGTGCGTCATCCCGAGCAGCCGCTCCGCCCCGGCCCGGCGCAGCGCCGGGGCGGCCAGGCCGAGCGGGGCCGCCGCGCCGAACCAGACCGAGCCGCAGCCCTCCGCCTTCAGCACCTCCGCGGCGCGCCGGGTGACCCCGGGCGTGGGCAGCAGCATCGTGGTCCGGTCGCGGACCACCGGGAACGGCTGCTCGGCGTCGAATCTGGCCACCTCGGCGCCGTCGCGCCAGGTCGAGGCGTACACCACGATCTTCTCGGGGGGCATCCGCAGCGCCATGCTGTGTACGAAGGTCTGGATCCCCCCGGGCCGGGGCGGGAAGTCGTTGGTGACGATGAGCGTCTTGTTCATTGCCTTCTTCGGCCTCGGTCCGGCGTCCTCGGTGCGGCGGTACTTGCTCAGTACGATAGGCCAGTGCGGCAGCCGCACGGGTATCGGCGTCCCCGCGGGCGCGCCCCTGCCCATCTCCCGTCCCGGGCGAGGTTTCCATCAGCACTCCGCACTCCCTGCTCCCCCGCTCCCCCGCCGGGTCCGTGCCCGCGCCGTCCGGGCGGCGGACGCCGCAGCCCCTGCGCCCGGGGCGGCCCGCGTTCCGGCGGGACTGGGCCGGGCCGGTCGTGGCCTGGACCCTCGGCCGGGCGCTGGTGCTGGCGGCGGTGCTGGGGCTGCTGCCGTTCGCCCGGCAGGACGTCAGCAGCGACGTCAAGGTGATCTACCAGGGCTGGGCCCAGCTGCTGTCCACCGGCACCTTCCCGCTGGACGACGTGACCTGGCAGTACCCGCCGCTGGCGGCGCTGGTGATGGTCGTCCCGCACTGGCTGCCGTGGTCCTACTTCACCGGCTTCCTGGTGCTGGTCGCGGTCAGCGACGCGCTGGTGCTCGGGCTGCTGCTGCGTGCCTCGCGCCGGGGCGGGCCGCTGGCCGGGGCCTGGCTCTGGGCCGGCGCGGTGCCGCTGCTCGGGCCGACCGCGTACTGCCGGTTCGACCTGGTGGTGACCGCGGTCGCGGTGACCGGGCTGCTGGCGTCCGCCGCGCGGCCCCGGCTCGGCGGGGTGCTGGCCGGGCTGGGTGCGATGCTCAAGGTGTGGCCCGCGCTGACCGTACTGGGCGCCCCGCGCGGCCCGCGGACCAGGGACGCCTGGGCCGCGGCGGCGGTGTCCGCGCTGGCGGTCGGCTTCTGCTACGCGGTGACCATGGTCGGCGCGTTCTCCTTCCTCGGCTTCCAGGAGAACCGCGGGGTCGAGGTGGAGTCGCTGGGCGCGCTCCCGTTCTACCTCGCGCACCTGTTCGGCTGGGGCGGCCGGGCCGAGATGCACTACGGCTCCACCGAGTTCCTCGGCACCGGGGTGCCGACGGTCGGCCGGCTGATGGTGCTGTGCACGGTGGCCGGCTTCGGCTGGCTGCTGCTGTGGCGGGTCCGGGCCCGGCGCTGGACCGCGGCCACCCCGTTCGACGCGGCGCTGGCGGCGCTGCTGCTGTTCACCGTCACCAGCCGGGTGATCAGCCCGCAGTACCTGCTCTGGCTGATCGGCGCGGCGGCGGTGTGCCTGACCTCGGCCCGGACCACGCAGCGGCCGACGGCCTGGCTGATCGCCGCCGCGACCCTGTGCACCTACCTGGAGTTCCCGCTGCTGTTCGGTCAGTTGGCGGAGTTCCGACCGCTCGGCGTGGTCGTCCTGTGCGTCCGGAACCTGCTGCTGGCCACCGCCACGGCGGTCTCCTGCCGCAGGCTCTGGCGGGAGACCGTCCGCGCCGACGGCCGGTAGCCGCCCGGAACGTCAGGCCTTCGCCCTGGCCGCGGTGAGCAGGTCTCCGCGCCACTGGGCGGTGAACGCGGTGAGGCCGAGGCCGATGGTGCGGCGCAGCGCGGAGTCCACCGCGGCGTCCTGGCCGCCGCTGCCGCCGGCCGCGGCGACCGCCGCGTACAGGGCGACCAGCCGCGGCTCGCCGTGCCGCTGCACCACGCTGCGGCAGGCGAACCAGGCCTGCTCGTAGGCCTGCGGCAGGCCCGTGGCCGAGCCGTCGAAGGCGGCGTCGGCCGGGAGCGCGTCGGGGACCCGCCCGGCCGCGAGGTCGGCGAACAGCTCGGGGGCGATCTGACGGGGCGTCCGGCCGGTGCCGAGGTAGCCGGTCCAGTTGGCCGCGCCCTCGGAGAGCCAGCGCGGGGTCCACTGCTCAGTGATCGCCCTGGTCGCCACATGGGTGGTCTCATGGGTGGTGACGACCCGTCGGCCGAGCGCGTTGAGGGTGTCCCAGACCTGCGGGTTGAGGGTGATCCGCTCGGTCCGCCCGGCCTCGGCCGGGCCCAGCTCCCCGGTGGTGACGGCGGCGATGGAGGCGTAGGCGAGCGGGTCCACCCCGAGCAGTCGGCCGAACTGGTCCGAGGCCAGCGGGGCCAGCAGCACCGTCCGCTCGCCCCAGGACCGCCCCCAGACCGCGCTGACCGCCGGTACCGCGCGGTCCGCCTGGTCCGCGACCGCCTGCAGTGTGCTCTGCCCGCGCAGCCCGAGCACCAGGCAGCTGCGGCCGTGCACGACGGTGACCGGGCCGAGGTCCCAGAGCTGGACCGCGCCGCCGGGGCGGTCGCTGTCGGAGGACAGCAGCCAGCCGCCGTCCGGCTGCCGGACGGCGGTCAGGTACTGGGTGGCGGTGACCGGCACCGAGTCGAAGCCGGAGAGCCGGTAGCCGAACTCCACCTGGACCGCCCGCCGCGGGTCGGTCCCGCCCACGCCGGTCAGCACCGGCGGCAGCGGGAACGCGTCCAGCCGCTGGACCGTGTAGCTCCAGCTCGCGACCGGCACCTGGGCCAGGTTCGCCAGCATCGCCGCCTGGCTGTCCCGCAGCGCCTGCGCGGCGTCCGGGACGGTGTCGGCCAGCGCCTGCTGGTCCCTGGCCAGCACGGCGGCGGCGCGGGCGTCCAGCAGCCGCTGGATGCCGGCGCGGGCCTCGGCGTCGGCGGCGCTCCCGGAACTCCCGGCCGACGCCGCGGAACCGGACGCGGCGGCCGACGCGTCCTCCTCCTGGTCGCGGCGGTGGTCGTGCCACGCCGCGCCGCCGAGGCCCCCGGCGGCGAGCAGCGCGACGGCGCCGCCCGCGAGGACCGTCCTCCTGCCTGCCGCCATCACCGCACTCCCTCAGACCCGGACCACCCCCGCCACGGGCATGGAGTCCACCGGCTCGTAGCGCACCCTCGCGCCGGGGTAGGGCGCATGGATGACCATGCCGTTGCCCGCGTACATCCCGACGTGGTGGTGGTCGCTGTAGTAGATCACAAGATCTCCCGGGCGGGCCTGGGAGAGCGGGACCAGCCGCCCCGCGTACATCTGTTCCTGCGAGGTCCGCGGCAGCCGCACCCCGGCGTGCTGCCAGGACCAGTACATCAGCCCGGAGCAGTCGAACGAGCCCGGCCCGGTCGCCCCGTACACGTACGGGCGGCCCAGCGCGCTGCGGGCGGCGGCCAGCGCCACCGCCGCGCTGGCCGACGCGGGCCCCTCGCCGACCGGCAGCACCGACTCGGCCGCCGCCGCGGCCTGCGCGGAGACGTCCTCGACCTGCTGCTCGGCCTGCGCCAGCGCGCTGCGCTGGGCGCCGTCCAGCCCGGCCAGCAGCGCCCTGGCGTGGCCGAGCTGCTGCTGCACCTGCGCCTTGCTGCCGGCGATGGACCGGCGCAGCGACTCCAGCCGGGCCAGTTCGCCGACCGCCTCGGTGCGGTCCTGGGCCAGCTGCCGCTGCTCGGCCTCGACCTGGTGCAGGGTCTGCGCGGTGGAGGCGTCCACCTGGTCGGCGCTGCTGGCCTGGGCCAGGTACTGGTCCGGGTGGGCGCTGAACAGCAGCCGCACCAGCGGGTCCATCCCGCCGCCCTGCCGGTACTGGGCGCTGGCCAGCTCGCCCATGCCCGCTTCCATGGTGTTGATGTGCTGCTGCTCCACCGCGACCCGCTGCTGCAGCAGGCCGGAGCTGCGCAGCAGCGCCTGCTCCTGCTCCTTGGCCCCGTCGTACTGCTGCCCGGCGACCTCGGCCCTGGCGTACAGGCTCTGCACCTGCTGCCGGACCTGGTCCGCGGTGGCGGGGGCGGCGGGGTCGGCCAGGGCGCTGCCGCCGCCGGCCAGGACGGCGGCGGTGGCCGCCAGCACGGTCGCGGCGCTGCGGGAGAGCGTGGTCACTGCGGAGTGCCGGCCCAGTGGTCGGGCCCGTCGGTGAGACGCCACGAGGGCGGACTCCATTCGTCCGGTGCCGGTCCCGCCCGCGCGACGCCGGCTGCGTCGGCCCAGGATGTCCGGCGGTCCTCCGGTGCCACCCGGGAGGGCGGTCGACGGCGCGGAGGGCCGAGCGCAGACGTTAGCGAGTCGGACACACCGAGTCCAAACCCCTGATATGACGAATATTCGGACCAATTACGCACATTTGAACGAAAGGGCATGTCGCCGGGGGTGGCGCCGGACAACGCGAAGGGCCCGACCCCCCGTCAGGGGTCGGGCCCGTACGGCCGTTTGAGTGGCTGCGGGCCTATCGGCCTACAGGTGCCGCATCGCGTAGATCGAGCCGATCTCGCTCATCTTCTCGTACTTGACGACGGTCCCGGTGTGCGGGGCGTGCAGGATCTCGCCGCCGCCGGCGTACATCCCGACGTGCGAGTCGTTGTTGAAGAAGACCAGGTCGCCGACCTGGAGGTCAGCGGTGGAGGCGACCGCGGTGCCGACGTCCACCTGGTCGTAGGTGGTGCGGCCGATCGACACGCCGGCCTGGGCGTAGGCCCACTGCATCAGACCGGAGCAGTCGAAGGAGTTCGGGCCGGTCGCGCCGTAGACGTAGGGGTCGCCCAGCTTGGTCTGCGCGGCGGCGAAGGCGGTGGCCTCGGCGGCCGAACCGGCCTTGACCGAGCCCGGGTGGTAGCTGCTGCTGGAGCCGCTGTTCTCGGCGTGGGTGACCGCGGCGCGCTGGGAGGCGGTCAGCGAGGCGAGCTTGGCCTTGGCGGCGGCGAGCTTCTTCTGCACGTCGGCCTTGGAGGCGGAGAGCTGCTTGCTGGTGGCGTCGAGCTGCTTCAGCTTACCCTCGGCGTCGGCCTTCTCCCGGTCCAGGGTCTTCTGGTCGGACCTGAGCTGGTCCAGCAGGGCGGCCTGGCTGTCGGTGACCTGGCCCATGGTGGAGGCCTGGTTGAGGTACTCGGTGGGGTTCGCGGAGAGCATCAGCTGCACCGAGGGGTCGATCGACCCGCTGCGGTACTCCGCGCTGGCGACCTGGCCGAGCACGGCGGACTTCGCGGTCACCGAGGCCTGCTGGCGCGCGACCTGGTCCTGCAGGGTGGTCACCTGCTTCTGCAGGGTCTGCTGCTGGGACTGGGCCGCGTCGTACTTCTGGACGGCGGCGTCGGCGTCCTGGTTCAGCTTGTCGATCTGGGCCTTCAGCTGAGCCGTGGTCTGGGTGGGGGCTGCCTGCGCCGACTGGGTAGCGGTCGCGGCGAGCGCGACGGTCGTGGCGGCGGCGGCGGTGAGCACGGTTATCCGTGCACGGGTCGGACTCTTCGGTCGACGATGGGACGCCACGAAGGCGAGCTCCTTCTTCCTACGGCCGCCTACCGGGTGAGCTGACGGGTTCGGGCTGGAAGACGTGCCCTACGGCGCTTCACCGGCGGGGGCCGGCCTGGCGTCGATTCACCCCGAGGAAACATGGTTCCCCGGCTCCGAACTGACGGCCGGGGGCCGTACGGTCGGACTCGGCGGAAACCTCCGCTGCCACCCTGGTGGGTGATCGACTTCGCGGTGGTTCGATCGATGACACTAGTGACCCGAACGTGATCTATTCAAATCCCTGTAAGTAAAAACTCTTTTAGGTTTCGATGATGCATCAACTGCACGACCGAACGTAGTCATTGGATGACCGCATCAGATCGACATGGCGCTCAAATCGGACATACGCCCGAGGCTTTCGGGGCCCGTGTGACGTGAGTCACAGATGGTCGAGACGGGGCGTCAGAAGCGCCGGACCGCCACGATCGTGCCGAAGTAGGACAGCGGCTGGATATCCACGGTCAGGCCCGGCCGCGGCGCGCTCAGCAGCATCCCCTTGCCGGCGTAGAGGCCGACGTGGTCGCCGCTCTCGTTCACCACGATGTCGCCGACCCGCATCTGCGAGAACGGCACCGCGGTGCCGACCGTCTCGTCCGAGTAGGAGTAGTGCGGCAGCGAGATCCCGGCCTGGGCGTAGGCCCACATCACCAGGCCCGAGCAGTCGAACTGGTTCGGCCCGGAGCCGCCGGGGACGTACGGGGCGACGTTGACCTTGCTCATCGCGGCCAGCATCGCGGTGCGGGCCGCCGCGGAGATCCCGGAGAGGTCGATCTGCGAGACCGACATGTAGCTGCTGCCGGACGACGGCGGGGTGTAGCCGCCACCGCCGGCCGGCGCGTTCACCACCACCCGCTGGGCCGGGGTGAGCGCGTCCAGGATGCCCTGGGCGTGCTTGAGCTTCGCGTTGATGGAGGCCTTGGCCTGCTGCATCTGCTTCAGCAGCGCCTGCTGGGCCTTCAACTCCTGTGCGGCCTGGGCCTTCTCGGCGGCCAGGGTGTGCTGCTGGGCCACCAGCTGCGCGATCAGCGCGGCCTGGTTGCTGTCCACCTGGTTCTCGGAGGACGCCTGGGTCAGGAACTCGGTGGGGTTCGCGGAGAGCATCAGCTTCACCGTCGGGTCGACCGAGCCGTCCCGGTACTGCGCGCTGGCCACCGCGCCGAGGGTGGTGGTCTCGGTGTTGATCACGGCCTGCTGCCGGGCTATCTCGTCCTGGAGGATGTTCACCTGGTGCTGCAGCGCCTGCTCCTGGGCCTGCGCGCCGTCGTACTTCTCCGACGCCGCCGCGGCGGCGGTGCGGTCCGCGTTCACCTCGGCCTTGGCCTGGCCGGTCGTGGTGGGCGCCGCGCTGGCCGCGGTCTGCGCCGAGAGCGCCACCGCGGTCGCGGCGGCTGCCGTGAGGATCGTCACGCGTGCACGGCTCGGCTGCTTCGTACGACGGTGTGAGACCACGGAGCCGGGTTCCCTTCGGGCAGGCCAGGTACAGAAGTTCGAAGGGAGACACTAGTGATGAATCCGTGAACTTGTCGCCCCCGCCGGGGGTGCTGGGCGGAATTGTCCTCAATGTCTGGTGCAGGTAAGAGGTTTGAAGCGGCTACTCAGGTGCGGATCAGCCGCTTCAGCAGCATCGCCGAGGGCACCGGCCTGGCCCCCGCCTTGCGCACCCCGTCGGCCACCTCGCGGTCGGTGGAGACCACCACCACCGGACGCCCCTCCGGCTCGGCCCGGACCAGACGGCGGATCAACTCGTCGGCGGTCTCCCCCGATCGGCTGAACAGCACCCGCACCCCGCGGGTCGGCGCCATCGGCACCGGCGCGTCCAGGTCCTTGCCGTCGAAGACGCAGGTGACCTCGGCGCGGCTGTGCACGGCCAGCATCGAGAGGCCGTTCAGCAGCCGGGCCCGCTGCTTCTCCAGCGGCAGCGTCGGATAGCCGCTCTTGGTCACGTTGTAGCCGTCCACCAGCAGATGGGTGTGCGGCAGCGCGAGCAACTGGTCCAGCAGCGCCGGGTCGTCCGCGTCCAGCGCGCGCCGGGCCACGTCGTGCGGGGACGCCGTGGCCGGCAGCACCGCCTCCACCGCGTCGGCCGGGCGGCTCCCGGACAGCGGCGGCAGACCCAACTCGCGCTGCAGGCCCTGGGTTCCCTGCAGCACCACGTCCAGCAGCAGCCGCAGCCGCATCTCCTCCGCGCTGCGGCCCTCCCGGGACGCCCGCCTGGCGGTCTCCAGCGCCGCCTCCGCCTCGGTCACCCGGTGCTTGAGCCGGCGCACCTCGCTGTCCACCGCGCCGCGCTCGGTCGCGCCGGCCGAGCGCAGCGCCTCCAGCTCGGCCCCGACCTTGCGGGTCGCTGCCTCGGCGCGCTTGGTGTCCGCCTCCAGGCTGCGCAGCCTGCGGCGGAGCGAGTCCCGCTCCTTCTTGACCTCGTCCAGCTCGGCCCGGCCGCGCTCGGCCTCGGTCCTGCTGGTCTCGCGCAGCGCGGCGAGCTCCGCCTGCAGCTTCTCCACCAGCCGGGCCGCCTCGGCCGCGGCCCCCTCGGACTCGGCCCGCTCGACCTCGTCGCCCGCGTCGCCGACCAGGCGGCTCCAGCCCGGCGGACGCAGCAGGTACGCCACCGCGGCGACGTCCTGCGGGTCGGCGGCGGCCGGGACCTGGCCGCTCTCCAGCGCCGCGACCAGGTCCGGCTGGCCCAGGCGCACCCGCTCCGCTATCCGCGACCGGAAGCCGGGCTCGGTCTCCAGCGCGGCGGCGATGGCGGTGGCCCCGCGACGGGCCCGCTGCACCGGGGTGAACTTGGCATACGGCCGCAGCCGGTGCGGCAGCTCCCCGGCGGGCACGGCCGTCAGCCCGTCCGCGGCCAACCCGACCACCCGCCGCCGCACGCCCTCCGGGAGGGGCCGCCCCAACCGCTCCGCGGAGCCGCCTACGGCGGCGGGGTCGGCGTCGGCGGCGGGCTCGGCTTCAGACACGTCGGCGGGCTCGCCCTCAGGAACGTCGGCGGACTCGCCTTCAGCGGGGTCGGCAGGCGCGGCCTCAGAAGCGGCGGCGGGCTCGCCCCCGGAGGCGTCGGCCTCAGGAGCGGCGGCGGGCTCGGCCTCGGAGGCGTCGGCGGGCGTGGCGAAGGGGAGCTCGGCGTCGTTCGGCCTGTCGTCTCGCTCCACCATGTCCTGTGCTCCGATCCGGTCCCCGGCCCTCTTCGCCCGGCCTCAAGACTCCGGAAGGCCATTCTCGCCCGCCGCGCCTCCCCCTACCTCGTCACCACGCCATCAGCCCCGCCGGTCAACCCTCGGCCACTGCCGCCCGCGCGGCCTGCGCAGCCGCCTCGGCCTCCGCGCCCGGACGGTCCACCAGCTCGACCTGGTCCACCGCGTTGCACCAGCGGCACCGCACCGACTCCACGGCCTCGCTCAGCACCTCCCGCTCCTCCACCCGGGGCTCCCCCGCCAGGTCCAGGTGGATGAACTCCACCACCCGCGAGGAACGGGTCACGTCGAAGCGGGTCAGGTTGCCGCACAGCTGGCAGCGCCACCGGGTCGCCTCGGTGGGAAGCGGGACTGACATGGGCGGTCCTCTCGGCTCGTTCCGCTGAAGTTCCTGCGCCGTCAACCCTAGGGCCTCGCTGACCGGCGGGAACACCGTCCCCCGTACGGACCGACCGGCCGGTGTCAGATTTGCCCCAGCAAGGAATGCTAAGTCCATGGTGAACCCGGTACGCGCGGTAAGCGACGACTGTCCGGCCCCGTTCGTCCCGGTGGCGACCTGGGCGCTGATCGCGCTCTGCACCCTGGTGTTCCTGGTCGGCCCGGTCTCCGGACTCGACCCGCTCTACGGCTCCGGCAACGACCGGGCCTGCGCCGAACTGGCCTACTACCAGCACTGGGGGGTGATCCCCGGCGAACTGGTGGACAACCGGCCGCTGCCGGCCGTCGCCTCCCCCGGCTGCCCCGCCCCGAGCGACGGCTTCCCCAAGATCCCGGCGCTGTCGGTGCTGACCGCGATGTTCGTGCACGGCGGCTGGCTGCACCTGCTGGGGAACATGCTGTTCCTCTACGTCTTCGGCGCGATGGTCGAGGAGCGGATGGGACGGCTGCGCTACCTGCTCGGCTACCTCGGCCTGGGCTACCTGGCCACCTACGGCTACGCCCTGCTGGCCGTGCACGGCGGGGGCGGCAGCGGCACGCAGACCCTGGTCGGCGCCTCCGGCGCGATCGCCGGGGTGCTCGGCGCGTACCTCTGCCTCTACCCCAAGGCCCGGGTGACCAGCCTGCTGCCGTTCCTGCTGTTCCTGCCGCTGCGCTTCCCGGCCTGGGTGGTGCTGGGGCTGTGGTTCGCGATCCAGTGGGCCTCCGTCGGGGCCCCCTCCGCGGCGGTCACCGGAGTGGCCTACACCGCGCACCTGATCGGCTTCGCCGGCGGCTTCGTGTTCGCCTGGCTGCTGTACTGCCGCGGGCGTGGATACCCTGGCCGTGCCCAGCCGTCCGTCCTCCCCTCAGGAGAACCCCCGTGATCACCGCGATCGTGCTCATCAAGACCCAGGTCGACCGGATCCCCGAGATCGCCGAGACGATCGCCGCGATCGAGGGCGTCACCGAGGTGTACTCGGTGACCGGGCAGCACGACCTGGTGGCGATGGTCCGGGTGCGGGCCCACGAGGACCTGGCCGAGGTGATCCCCGGTCAGGTCAACAAGGTGCCCGGGGTGGAGTCCACCGAGACCCACATCGCCTTCCGCACCTACTCCCGCCACGACCTGGATGCGGCCTTCGCCATCGGCCTGGACGACTGAGCGCCCGCCGGAGGCGCCGGAGGCCCCCTTGGCCTACCGGCGCCGGGTGTCGGGCACGCAGCGCCCGCCCTCGGTCCGGTAGGCCCACTGCGCGCCGTCGCTGACCAGCTCGCGCACCGCCGCGACGAAGCGGTCCACGTGCTCGTCCGGGGTGCCCGCGCCGAAGCTGACCCGGATCGCGTTCAGGCTGCGCTCCCCCGGCAGCGACGCCTCCGGCGCCCCGCACTCGGACGGCGCGGCCGTCTCGCCGCCCAGCAGCGTCCGCACCAGCGGGTGCGCGCAGAACAGCCCGTCCCGGACGCCGATGCCGTACTCGGCCGACAGCGCGGCGGAGAAGTGCGAGCTGTTCCAGTCCCGCACCACGAACGACAGCACCCCGACCCGCGGGTGCTCCTCGCCGAACAGGGTCAGCACCCGCACCTGCGGAATCCCGGCCAGACCGGCCCGCAGCCGCTCGATCAGGTACTGCTCGCGGTCCACCAGCCGGTCGAACCCGGCCTCGGTCAGCGCCCGGCAGGCCGAGGCGACCGCGTAGGCGCCGATCACATTGGGCGACCCCGCCTCGTGCCGGGCCGGCCCCTGCTGCCACTCCACCGCCACCGAGCCGTCCAGCTCCCGGGCGACGGTACGGCTGGCCCCGCCGCCGGCCAGGTACGGCTCGGCCGCGTCCAGCCAGTCACCGCGCCCGGCCAGCACGCCCGCGCCGAAGGGGGCGTAGAGCTTGTGCCCGGAGAAGGCCACCCAGTCCACGTCCAGGTCGCGCACCGACACCGGGTGGTGCGGGGCCAACTGGGCGGCGTCCAGCACGATCCGGGCGCCGTGCCGGTGCGCCGCCGCGGCCAGCTCGCGGACCGGCCAGATCTCCCCGGTGACGTTGGACGCCCCGGTCACGCACACCAGCTTCGGCCCGTCCCCGGACCCGGCCAGCGCCTCCTCCAGCGCCGCCACCGCCTGCTCCGGCGAGCGCGGCGCGCGCAGGTAGCCGACGGTGAGGTCGTCCCGGCGCCAAGGCAGCAGCGAGGCGTGGTGCTCGGTCTCGAAGGCGAACACCCGGGTGCCCGCCGGGAGCACGCTCGCCAGCAGGTTCAGCGAGTCGGTGGTGGCCCGGGTGAAGACCACCTGGTCGCCGTCGCGCAGGTCGAGGAACTCGGCGACGGTGGCCCGGCTCTGCTCGAACAGGTCGGTGGACAGCTGCGACAGGTACCCGGCCCCGCGGTGCACGCTGCCGTAGTACGGGGCGTAGGCGGCGACGTCGTCCCAGACCCGCTGCAGCGCCGGGGCGCTGGCGGCGTAGTCCAGCGCGGCGTAGGTCACCTTCTCGCCGCCGACCAGCGGCACCTCGACGTCACGGCCGAGGACGGGCAGCGGAGCGCAGACGGCGACAGCGGGGTACGTGGACATAACGCCTCCAGGGCATCCAGTGGATCCCCGGGGCTCGCCCGAACGTCATGAGGATCCGCGCTTGCCCTCGCGGCGTCTGCCGAAGGGCCTGGTCGTCACCCGGAAGCACCCCGCCACGGAAGGAGGGTTGCCGGACAGCAAGCCGGGGCTTTCACGCTGTCACTCGTGACCTGGACAGCAGTATGACAGGGGTCCGCCCCTTGAGCGAACACCTGTCCAGTATCTGGAACTACGCGTGCGTCGCCGCAGCCCAGCGGGCCAGCACCGCCTCCGCGGCGCCCGAGTCGATCGACTCCGCGGTCCGCTTCATCGCCGCCGCGAGCTGCTCCGCCAGCGGGGCCGCGGTCTGGTCCAGGGCGACCAGCGCCGAGGCCGAGTTGAGCAGCACCGCGTCCCGGACCGGGCCGTGCTCCCCGGCCAGCACCCGGCGGGCCACCGCGGCGTTGTAGGCGGAGTCGGCGCCGCGCAGCGCCTCGATCCCGGCGTACTCGATGCCGACGTCGTGCGGGTCGAAGCTGGTCCGCTCGACCTCGCCGTCGCGCACCCGCCACACCGTGGAGGTCCCGGTGACGGTGAGCTCGTCCAGGCCGTCGTCGCCGCGGAAGACCAGCGCCGACGCGCCGCGCCTGGCCAGCACCCCGGCGATCAGCCCGGCCATCCGGGTGTCGAAGCAGCCGACCGCGTTGGCCCGGACCTGCGCCGGGTTGGTGAGCGGGCCGAGCAGGTTGAAGAAGGTGGGGATGCCCAGCTCGCTCCGGGCCGGGCCGGCGTGCCGCATCGAGGGGTGGAACACCGGGGCCGGGCAGTAGCTGATGCCGGCCTCCGCGGCGACCTCGGCCACCCGCTTCGGGGTCAGCCCGAGATTGACGCCCAGCTGCTCCAGCACGTCGGTGGCGCCGCTGGCCGAGGAGGCGGCCCGGTTGCCGTGCTTGACCACCAGGGCGCCGGCCCCGGCCGCCACGATCGCCGACATGGTGGAGATGTTGACGGTCTTGGCCCGGTCCCCGCCGGTGCCGACGATGTCCACGGCCCGTCCGGGGACCTCGATCACCGCGGCGTGCCGGTACATCTCCTCGACCAGGCCGGTGATCTCCTCCACCGTCTCGCCCTTGGCCCGCAGCGCCACCATGAACGCGGCGACCTGGGCCGGGGTGGCCTCCCCGGTCATGATCCGCTGCATCGCCCAGCCGGTCTCGGCGGCCGACAGGTCGGCCCCCCCGAGCAGCGCGGTCAGGACGTCCGGCCAGGAGCGCGCCTGCACGGGGTCGCCGCCGCCGTTCGCAGGAAACACGTGTGCCATGGCCGTGGGCCTCTCGCCGGAGTGGTCGGGAAGAGGCCAAGCCTAGCGACCGGCGGCGGCGCCGAGAGCCCGGATCTCAACCGACGAGATGTGCCGTTCCGCTGCGCAGCAGGGCGGTCGCGGTCTCCGCCAGCGCCACCGGGTCGACCGGCGCGGCGACCGCGGCGTCGGCCCGGCTCCAGGCGGCCAGCCAGGAGTCCTGCGGCCGGCCGATCAGCACCAGCACCGGCGGGCAGCCGTAGACCTCGTCCTTGAGCTGGCGGCACAGGCCCATCCCGCCGACCGGGGCGGCCTCGCCGTCCAGCACCAGCAGGTCGATCCGACGGCCGCCCCCGGCGTGCGCGTCCAGGGCCTTGACCACGGCGGGCGAGGTGGCGCACTCCAGGTACTGGAGCTCCGCGAGATCCGCGGCGGGCTTCTTCCCCAGCGCCAGCAGCACCTGCTCGCGGGTGCTGCGGTCGTCGCTGTAGACCAGGACGTTCAGTGCCATCGTCGTGTCCCCCTGGGAGGTGGTCAGGCGTGCAGGTGATCGGCGTCACTTCGCTTCCGCGGATGCTACTCCCGAAGGGGGCCCGGCAGCACCGGTGCGTACCGCGGAGATCCACTGGGCAGCCGTACGGGCGCGAGCGGTTCACCATTTAGGGGGACCCCCCGGCCTGTCGCGCGCGGGGCACGGGCCGGGGGCGGTCCGGCCATTCGGGCTACCTGCCTGGTCGTCAGGGGTCCGCCGGTCGGCGGAGGGTACGTCACGGTGCGGACACACCGAGGAACACCCCCCGGAGTGAAGACGGAATAAGCGACCGACATAATGACGGTCGTGGCGACAGCAACTGCAGTAGAAACCGGACACGCTCACGGATCGGTCAACCGGCCGAACCTGGTCAGCGTCGGAACCATCGTCTGGCTCGCATCCGAGCTGATGTTCTTCGCGGCCCTCTTCGCGATGTACTTCACGCTCCGCTCGGTGACCGGGACGCACTATTGGCATTCCCTCAACGACGCCCTCAACGTCCCCTTCGCGTCGGTGAACACCACCGTCCTGGTGCTCTCCTCGTTCACCTGCCAGATGGGTGTCTTCGCCGCCGAGCGCGGCGACGTGAAGAAGCTGAGGGCCTGGTTCATCGTCACCTTCATCATGGGTGCGATGTTCATCGGCGGTCAGATCTTCGAGTACACGGACCTCGTCAGGAACGACGGCCTGTCCCTGTCCTCCTCCCCGTACGGCTCGGTGTTCTACCTGACCACCGGCTTCCACGGCATGCACGTGACGGGTGGTCTGATCGCGTTCCTGTTTGTCCTGGCCCGGACGTACGCCGCCAAGCGGTTCACGCACGAGCAGGCGACCGCGGCGATCGTCGTGTCCTACTACTGGCACTTCGTCGACGTGGTCTGGATCGGCCTTTTCGCGACCATCTATCTGATCAAGTAGGCAGGGTCGGACCGTCCTCTCGGCTCACCGCCGGGCGGTCCCCGCAGACCGACCTGACGGTCAACCAGACTCCAGACGCTCCAGATCCTCACACCGGGGTTAATCCGTGCTCCAGATCTTCCAACCGAAGCAGCTCTCCTCACGACGACGCCACCCGCTGGCAGCGATCGTCGTCCTCCTCTTTGCGCTGGCGGCGACGGGAGGGATCTACGCTGCTTTCGCTCCGGCGAGCAGTGCGCAGGCGGACTCCAGCACGTCCCTGTCCATCGAGCAGGGCAAGAAGCTGTTCGCAGTCGGCTGTTCCAGCTGCCATGGCCTGAACGGCGAAGGCACCAAGGACGGCCCCACGCTGGTGGGCGTCGGCCAGGCCGCCGTCGACTTCCAGGTGGGCACCGGCCGGATGCCGGCCCAGCAGCCCGGAGCCCAGATCCCGGCGAAGAAGGTCATCTACTCGCAGGCCGACATCGACCACATGGCGGCCTTCGTCGGCTCGCTCGGCGCCGGCCCGCTGATCCCCACCGCCGACCAGTACGCACCCGGCAACGTGGCCCGCGGCGGAGAGCTCTTCCGGACCAACTGCGCGATGTGCCACAACTTCGCAGGCTCCGGCGGTGCCCTCTCCGAGGGCAAGTTCGCGCCCCCGCTGGACGGGGTCAGCCCGAAGCACATCTACGAGGCCATGCAGACCGGCCCGCAGAGCATGCCGAACTTCCCCGACAGCACGATGACCCAGCAGAACAAGCAGGACATCATCGCGTACGTCACCCACACCACGAACCCGGCGAAGAACCCCAGCTACGGCGGCCTCACCCTGGGCGCCCTCGGCCCGGTCACCGAGGGCCTGTTCGGCTGGATCTTCGCGCTGGGCGCCCTGATCGGCATCGCGATCTGGATCGCCGCCCGCACCCCCAAGGCCAAGAAGTCATGACGAGCCAGGACAACATGTCTGAAGAGAACCTGCCGGTGCCCCACGGGGCCCACGGCGGAGAGGTCGCCCATGTCGGCGCCTCCTTCGCCGACCCGGGGCTGCCGCACCACGAGCCCCGCCGCACCGACATCGACGAGCGGGCCGCGGCCCGGGCCGAGCGCCAGGTGGCGTTCTGGTTCCTGCTGTCGATGGTCGCCACGATCGGCTTCATCGCGTCCTACGTGCTGTTCAAGCCGGGGCCCGAGTTGGGCAACACGGTCTACATCTGGCCGATCGGGCACGTCAGCAAGCTCAACTTCGCGCTGGGCATGTGCCTGGGCGTCTCCCTGCTCGGCATCGGCGTCGGCGCGGTCCACTGGGCCCGCACGCTGATGTCGGACGAGGAGCACATCGCCGAGCGGCACCCGATCGAGTCCACCCCCGAGGTGCGCGAGCAGGTCTTCGCGGACTTCCGCCAGGGCGCCAAGGAGAGCGGCTTCGGCCGTCGCAAGCTGATCCGCACCACGATGATCGGCGCCATGGCGATGGTCCCGCTGTCCGCGGTGGTGCTGTTCCGCGACCTCGGTCCGCTGCCGGAGAAGAAGCTCGACAGCACCGACTGGGCCAAGGGCAAGCTCCTGGTCAACATGAACACCACCGAGCCGATCAAGGCCTCGGACATCACCGTCGGCTCGCTGACCTTCGCCATGCCCGAGGGCGTGAAGGAGAGCGACGAGGACTTCCAGGAAGTCATCGCCAAGGCCGCGGTGATGCTGGTCCGGATGCAGCCCGACGACATCAAGGACAAGAAGTCGGCGTCCTGGGGCTACGAGGGCGTCCTCGTCTTCTCCAAGATCTGCACCCACGTCGGCTGCCCGATCAGCCTCTACGAGCAGCAGACGCACCACGTCCTCTGCCCGTGCCACCAGTCGACCTTCGACCTGTCCGACGGCGGTCGAGTGATCTTCGGTCCGGCCGGCCACCCGCTGCCGCAGCTTCGGGTCTCGGTGAACGACCAGGGCTACTTCGAGGCACTCGGCGACTTCAGCCAGCCCGTCGGCCCCGGCTTCTGGGAGCGCAGCTAACCATGACCATTCACGCGGACACCCCGCACTCCGCCGGCGACGCGCACGACGGCCACGAGCAGATCGGCCACAGCGAGGCCGGGGTCGAGCAGGCCCACATCGGCGAGAAGGCCGCGGACTGGGCCGACGGACGCCTCGGCATCTACGGCCTGGCCAAGGCCAACATGCGGAAGATCTTCCCGGACCACTGGTCCTTCATGCTGGGCGAGATCTGCCTCTACAGCTTCATCATCATCATCCTGACCGGCGTCTACCTGACGCTGTTCTTCCAGCCCAGCATGGGCGAGGTCGTCTACCACGGCTCCTACGTGCCGCTGAACGGCATCCGGATGTCGGAGGCCTACAAGTCGACGCTGGACATCAGCTTCGACGTCCGCGGCGGCCTGCTGATCCGTCAGATCCACCACTGGGCGGCCATCGTCTTCGTGGCGGCCATGCTGGTGCACATGATGCGCGTCTTCTTCACCGGCGCGTTCCGCAAGCCCCGCGAGATCAACTGGCTGTTCGGCTTCCTGCTGCTGTTCCTGGGCATGTTCGACGGCTTCATGGGCTACTCGCTCCCGGACGACCTGCTCTCCGGCACGGGTATCCGCTTCATGGAGGGCGCCATCCTGGCGACCCCGGTGGTCGGCACCTACATCGCGATGTTCCTGTACGGGGGCCAGTTCCCCGGCAACGACATCATCCCGCGCTTCTACACGATCCACGTGCTGCTGATCCCGGGCATCATGCTGGGCCTGCTGGTGGCCCACCTGATCCTGGTCTTCTACCACAAGCACACCCAGTTCGCGGGCCCCGGCCGGACCGAGAAGAACGTCGTCGGCATGCCGCTGATGCCGATCTACATGGCCAAGGCCGGCGGGTTCTTCTTCCTGGTGTTCGGCGTCATCGCGATGGTCTCCGCGGTCGCCTCGGTCAACCCGATCTGGGCCTACGGCCCGTACCGCCCCGACCAGGTGTCCACCGACGCCCAGCCGGACTGGTACATGGGCTTCTCCGAGGGGCTGATCCGGATCATGCCGGGCTGGGAGATCCGGGCCTGGGGCCACACTCTGGTGCTCGGCGTCTTCATCCCGCTGACGGTGTTCGGCCTGGTGATGATCGTGATCGCGGTCTACCCCTTCCTGGAGGGCTGGATCACCGGCGACAAGCGCGAGCACCACATCCTGGACCGCCCGCGCAACGCGCCGATGCGCACCGCGTTCGGCGTCGCCTGGATCGTGGAGTACATCATCCTGCTGGTGGCGGGCGGCAACGACCTGTTCGCCACGCACTTCCACCTGTCCATCAACACCATCACCTGGGCCTGCCGGATCCTCTTCTTCGTCGGCCCGGTGATCGCCTTCACGATCACCAAGCGCTGGTGCATCGGCCTGCAGCGCAACGACCGCGAGAAGGTGCTGCACGGCCGCGAGTCGGGCACCATCAAGCGGCTCCCGCACGGTGAGTTCATCGAGGTGCACGCCCCGCTCGACGCGGCGGCGCTGCACACCATCACCGCGCACGACCAGTTCAAGCCGATCGAGCTGCCGGCCGCGGTGGACGAGAACGGCGTCAAGGCCAAGATCCCGGTGCTGACCAAGGTCAGGGCCAAGCTGTCGCAGAGCTACTTCGGGGAGGCGGCGCAGATCCCCAAGCCGACCCCGGAGGAGCACGCGGAGATCACCAGCGGCCACGGCCACCACTGATCCACCCGCTCCACCGGAGAAGGGCCCCCAGCCTAGGCTGGGGGCCCGTCTCCGGGCTCCGGGCCGCGGAGGGGCCGCGCGGGCCGCTGAGCGGGCTTGCTGAGGCCGGGTCAGGCCTGCGGGCGGATCAGGCCGACCTGCATGCTGCCGGGCGCGCCCACGGCCGCCTTCAGCGCCGAGGTCTGCACCGGCTTGCCCAGCGCGCTGCCCTTCTGCCAGGCGCTCCAGGACAGGTTCCAGTCGCCGAAGCCGTTGCCGAACGGCTCCATCTCGTGGCCCTGGCTGTTGATCACCTGGACCAGGTCGCCGACGTGGAAGGTGTCATAGAACCAGTGCGCGTTGTCGGTGCTCATCCCGGTGCAGCCGTGGCTGACGTTGGACACCCCCTGCGAGCCCTCGGACCAGGGCGCGGCGTGCACGTACTCGCCGCTCCAGGTCACCCTGGTGTCCCAGTAGACGTTCATGGCGTAGGCGTTGGAGCTGCCGGCCGCGATGCCGACCGTGCTGGAGTTCATGAACACCGTCTGCGCCTGCTCCAGCACCACCTTGATGCCGTTGCGGGTGGAGAAGCCGGGCTTGCCGGTGGTGATCGGGATCTTCCGCAGCACCTTGCCGTTGCGGTAGACCGTCATGTAGTCGGAGCCGGCGTCGGTGAGCGCCAGCAGCGAGTCGCCGGTGCCGAAGGAGACGGTGCTGGGGGCGCCGCCGTAGACGCCGTTGCCGACCTGGACTCCCTCCATGTCGAAGGAGGCGCTGATCTGGGCGTGCGCGGGCCAGTAGCCCTCGGGGCGGAAGTGCAGCGTCTTGTCGTCCACCCAGTACCAGCCGCCGAGCACGGACGGGCTGGAGCTGACGGTCAGTCCGCGCTCCACCGCCTGCCGCGCGGCCTTGTCGTGGACCGGGAGGTTCAGCGTCGCGGTGATCGGCTCGCCGACGCCGTAGACGGTCTTGTTGCCGGGCGCCAGGGTCACCGTGAGGGTCTTGCTGGCCGGGAGGGTGGAGAACTGCTCCACGGTGGTCCCGCGCCCGCCGTCGCCGTCGTCCGAGCTCACCCGGACGGTGTAGTGCTGGCCGGCGCTGAGCGGGGTGGTGGACTTCCAACTGCGGTCGTCGGCGGCGACCGCGCCGCCGACCATCCGGCCGTTGGCCGCGGTCACCGTGACGTCGGTGAGGGTGCCCTTGGCCGCGGTCACCACCAGCGGGACGGAGGGGTCCACCGCTGTCTTCCCGGCCGCGCTCACGCTGACCATGGAAGCCGTGTCGACGGGCGTCTCCGGCCCCGGCGCACCGTTGTCACTGCCGGAGCCCCCGCTGCATCCGCAGAGCGCCAGCGGGGCCGTCAGCGCCACTGCCGCCGCGAGAAACCGAATCCTCATTGCCGTGTCCTTCCAAGGCCGCCCCGTCGTGTACCGACGTACCGTCACATCCTAGGAAGAACTCGCAAACCGCACATTCCGGCACGCGCGGACGGGTGACGCGGGTACGCCGAAGGGGCCGGACACCGTGTCCGACCCCTTCGGTCCCCGCTGTCAGACCGTCACTGGGTCTGGTTCTCGCCGCGGTAGTACTCGAACACCCAGCCGAACAAGCCGATGCCGATGATCGGGAGCGAGAAGAACAGCAGCCACCAGCCGAAGATGACCCCGCTGAAGGCCAGCGCCCCGCCGATGCCCAGGGCCAGCGGCTGCCAGCTGTGCGGGCTGAAGAAGCCCTGCACGCCGGCGTCGTCGGACACCTCGGCCTGCGGGTTGTCGCCCGCGCCGGTGTTCACCCGCTTGGCGGTGAACAGCAGGTAGAAGGCGATGAAGGCGCCCAGTCCGAAGGCCATGAACAGCGCCGTGGTGCCGGTCGGGTCCTTGGACCAGATGCCGTACCAGATGGCGATGCCGAGGACGAAGACCGCGAAGCCCGCGAAGATCTTGCCCTGTTCCTTCATCGGTCACCCTCCTTCTCGGTGGTCTCGCCGGACTTCGCGGCGGCGCGGGCCTCGAGGACCGCGGTCAGGTGCGGGGGCACCTCGCCGTGGTTCTCCAGGTAGTCCTGCGCGGCGATCTCCGGGTGGTGCAGGTCGAACGCCGGGGACTCCGAGCGGATCCGCGGCAGGGTGAGGAAGTTGTGCCGCGGCGGCGGGCAGGAGGTGGCCCACTCCAGCGAGCGGCCGTAGCCCCACGGGTCGTCCACCTCGACCTTCTCGCCGTACTTGGCGGTCTTCCACACGTTGTAGAAGAACGGCAGCATGGACGCGCCCAGCACGAAGGCGCCGATGGTCGAGATCAGGTTCAGCGTGGTGAAGCCGTCGGTGGGCAGGTACGTCGCGTAGCGGCGCGGCATGCCCTCCGCGCCCAGCCAGTGCTGGACCAGGAAGGTGGTGTGGAAGCCGACGAACAGCATCCAGAAGGTGATCTTCCCGAGCCGCTCGTCCAGCATCTTGCCGGTCATCTTGGGCCACCAGAAGTGGAAGCCCGCGAACATCGCGAAGACGACCGTGCCGAACACCACGTAGTGGAAGTGCGCCACCACGAAGTAGGAGTCCGAGACGTGGAAGTCGATCGGCGGGGAGGCCAGCAGCACCCCGGTGAGACCGCCGAAGAGGAAGGTCACCAGGAAGCCGACGGTCCACAGCATCGGTGTCTCGAAGCTCAGTGAGCCCTTCCACATCGTGCCGATCCAGTTGAAGAACTTCACCCCGGTGGGCACCGCGATCAGGAAGGTCATGAACGAGAAGAACGGCAGCAGCACCGCGCCGGTCACGTACATGTGGTGGGCCCACACCGTCACCGAGAGGCCGGCGATGGCGATGGTCGCCGCGATCAGGCTCTGGTAGCCGAACATCGGCTTCCGCGAGAACACCGGGACGATCTCGGAGATGATGCCGAAGAACGGCAGCGCGATGATGTACACCTCTGGATGGCCGAAGAACCAGAAGAGGTGTTGCCAGAGGATGGGCCCGCCGTTGGCCGGGTCGAAGATGTGCGCACCGAACTTCCGGTCCGCTTCCAGTGCCAGCAGCGCGGCTGCCAGGACCGGGAACGCGAGCAGCACCAGAACCGCGGTGAGCAGCACGTTCCAGACGAAGATCGGCATCCGGAACATGGTCATGCCGGGGGCGCGCATGCAGAGGATGGTGGTGATGAAGTTCACCGAGCCGAGGATGGTGCCGAAGCCCGAGAGCGCCAGACCCATGATCCACATGTCGGCGCCGACGCTCGGCGAGTGGATCGCGTCCGAGAGCGGCGAGTAGGCGAACCAGCCGAAGTCGGCCGCGCCCTGCGGGGTGAGGAAGCCGCCCACCGCGATCAGCGAGCCGAACAGGTAGAGCCAGTAGGCGAACATGTTCAGCCGCGGGAACGCCACGTCGGGCGCGCCGATCTGCAGCGGCATGATCCAGTTGGTGAAGCCGGCGAACAGCGGGGTGGCGAACATCAGCAGCATGATCGTGCCGTGCATGGTGAACGCCTGGTTGAACTGCTCGTTCGTCAGCACGCCGCCGTCGGGCTGGGCCAGCTGCGCACGCATCGTCAGCGCCAGGATGCCGCCGATGATGAAGAACGCGAACGACGTCACCAGGTACAGGGTGCCGATCGTCTTGTGGTCAGTGGTGGTCATCCACTTGATGATCTGGGTCCCGGACTTCCGCTCCAGCGCGGGCTTCCGTACCGTGCGGGACGCCCCGACGGTCGACCCCTGGGGTTCGTTGAGGATCGTCATTTGGCGTTGTCCACTCCGGTGGTCGTGATGCCGGCGGGAGCGAAGCCCGACTGGCCCTTCGCCCTGAGGTCGGCGAGGTGGGCCTGGTACTCGGCCGGCGTGACCACCTTGACGTTGAACAGCATCTGCGAGTGGTTCACGCCGCAGAGCTCGGTGCACTTCCCGCGGAAGGTGCCCAGTTCGGTGGGGGTCACCGTGAACTTGTTCACGACGCCCGGGATGACGTCCATCTTCATCAGGAAGTCGACCGGCCAGAAGCCGTGGATCACGTCGCGCGAGGTGAGCTCGAACTCGACCGACTCACCCTTGGGAAGCCACAGCGTGGGAACCGCCTCGGGGGTGCCCACGTCGTAGGCGCCGTCCGCGGGGCCCGCCGTGGAGGACTGCTTCTGCGGGTCGACCTGGTGTTCGTAGTTGAACGCCCAGCTCCACTGGAAGCCCACCACGTTGATGACGTGCTGCGGCTTGTCGTTCTTGAGCAGGTAGTTCTCGTCACGCGCGGTGTAGAAGAAGAACACCGACACCATGATCAGCGGAACCACCGTGAACAGTGCCTCCACCGGCATGTTGTAGCGGAACTGCTGCGGCACCTCGATCTTGGAGCGGCTGCGCCGGTGGAAGAACACGCTCCACAGGATCAGCCCCCAGACGAGGACGCCGACCGCCAGAGCCGCGATCCACGAACTCTGCCAGATGAAGAGAACCGTCTTGCCCTGCTCGTCACGCGGAGTGGGCAGGCCGAGCCGGGGCAGTTGCGAGGACGTGCAGCCGGTGGCGGTGGCAAGGACGAGGCCCAGCGTCAGCGCTGAGAGCAGCATCCGCCGCATCGAGCGCCGCGGCGAGCGGTCGGAGCCGTTGGGACTCACGTAGCGCCTTCCCGAAGTCTCGCCCGCTCACGCGCCACTCGGGTAACCGTGGTCCCGGTGGCCCGGTCAGCGGGCAGGGTTTGGATGTTTATGCGGGCCAAACCCTACTCCAGCCGTGATGGCGCTTCGCGGGCAGGTCCGACTAACGCGCCGAACTGGCCCCCGGATGGCCCCCGAAAGGATGGAATCGCAGGTCAGATGGGCACTTCAGCCATCTGGCCGACCTCCGGGCGACACGCCGGAACCACCCGGCTGACACACCATAAGCCACCAAACGATCACCCTTCGGGCCGCCCCCTGACGACTCGCCAGCCGGGCGCCGACTACCGTGGGCAGGTGCCGTACTTCGACGCCGCCTCGACCGCCCCGCTGCACCCGCTCGCCCGGCAGGCGCTGCTCTCCGCGCTCGACGAGGGCTGGGCCGACCCGGCCAGGCTCTACCGGGACGGCCGCCGGGCCCGGATGCTGCTGGATGCGGCCAGGGAGACCGTCGCCGCCGAGCTGGGCGCGCGTCCTGACGAGGTCTCCTTCACCGCCTCGGGCACCCAGGCCAACCACCTCGCCGTGCTGGGCGCACTCGCCGGAAATCACCGGAACGGGCGTCACCTCGTACACTCCGCCGTCGAACACTCGTCCGTGCTCCATGCCGCGGAGCAGCACGAGGCCTCCGGCGGGACGGTCGCGGCTGTGCCGGTGGACCGTCAGGGACGGGTCTCCGTCGAGGCGTTCGCCGAGGCGGTGCGCGGTCCCGGCACCGCGCTGGCCGCGCTGCAGTCGGCGAACCACGAGGTGGGGACGCTCCAACCGGTCGCCGAGGCCGCCGCGCTGTGCGCGGAGACGGGGGTGCCGCTGCTGGTCGACGCCGCGCAGTCGGCCGGACGGCTGGACGTCCCGGCGGGCTGGTCGCTGCTGACCGCCTCGGCGCACAAGTGGGGCGGCCCGCCCGGGGTCGGCGTGCTGGCGGTGCGCAAGGGCGTCCGCTACCGCTCGCCGCTGCCGGCCGACGAGCGCGAGGCCGGGCGAGTGCCGGGGCGGGTCAACGTCCCCGCGGTGGTCGCGGCGGCGGTGGCGCTGCGGGCGGTCCGGCAGGAGGCTGCCGCGCTGAACCCGGTCCAGCGCAGCCGGATCGACCGGCTGCGGGCCGAACTGCCGCGGCTGGTCCCGGATCTGGCGGTACTCGGCGACCCGGAGCGGCGGCTGCCGCACCTGCTCGCCTTCTCCTGCCTCTACGTGGACGGCGAGGCGCTGCTGCACGAGCTGGACCGGGCCGGCTTCGCGGTCTCCTCCGGCTCCTCCTGCTCGTCGAGCACGCTGACGCCCAGCCATGTGCTGGCCGCGATGGGGGTGCTCACCGAGGGCAACGTCCGGGTGTCGCTGCCGCGGGGCAGCAGCGACGCGGACCTCGACCGATTCCTGGAGGTGCTGCCCCGGGCGGTGGCGGAGGTCCGCTCCCGGCTGGACCCGCCGTCGACGGAGCCGGCCGGGACGTCGGGGCCGCTGGTGCTGGACACGCTGGGGCGGCGCTGCCCGATCCCGGTGATCGAACTGGCCAAGCACATCGGTTCGGTGCCGGTCGGGAGCCTGATCGCGGTGCTCTCCGACGACGAGGCGGCCCGGCTGGACATCCCGGCCTGGTGCGAGATGCGCGAGCAGGAGTACGTCGGCGAACCCGAGCCGCACCGGTACCTGATCCGCCGTCTCAGCTGAGCTCCGCACAGTCCCCCTTACCCCCGGGGTGCTGCACCTGGGCGACCAGGCAACACCTGGGGGCGCGGGGAACTGCGCGAACAGCAACCACCCACCGACCCGCACGCACCCGCTACCGCAGGTGCTCCCGCACCTCCGCCGCGGCCTCCTCGCCGTACGCCCCCGCGAAGCGGTCCAGGAAGTGCCCGCGGCGCAGCTCGTACTCCTGGGTGCCGACGGTCTCGATCACCAGCGTCGCCAGCATCGACCCGACCTGCGCGCACCGCTCAAGGCCGAGGCCCCAGGTCAGCCCGGCCAGGAAGCCGGCCCGGAAGGCGTCGCCGACGCCGGTCGGGTCGGCCTTGACCGTCTCGGCCGGGCAGGACACCAGGATCGGCGGCTCGCCCTTGCGGTCGATCCGGGCGCCCTTCGCGCCCAGCGTGGTGATCCGCACGCCGACCCGGTCCAGGATGTCCTCCTCGGTCCAGCCGGTCTTGGACTCGATCAGCGCCTTCTCGTACTCGTTGGTGAACAGGTACTGCGCGCCGTCCACCAGGGTCTTGATGTCCTCCGCGTCCAACCGGGCCAGCTGCTGCGACGGGTCGGCCGCGAAGGCGTAGCCGCGGGTGCGGCACTCCTGGGTGTGCCGGATCATCGCGTCCGGGTCGTCCGCGCCGATCAGGATCAGGTCCAGTCCGCCGACCAGGTCGACGATCGGCTTGAGCTCGATGTTCCTGGCCTCGCTCATCGCACCGGTGTAGAAGGACGCGATCTGGTTGTGGTCGGTGTCGGTGGTGCAGACGAAGCGGGCGGTGTGCCGGGTCTCCGAGATCCGCACCGCGCGGGTGTCCACGTGGTGCCGGTCCAGCCAGGAGCGGTACTCGGCGAAGTCCTCGCCGGCCGAGCCGATCAGCACCGGGTTGAGGCCGAGCAGGCCCATGCCGAAGCAGATGTTGGGAGCGACCCCGCCGCGCCGGACGTCCAGGGTGTCGACCAGGAAGGACAGCGACACCGTGTGCAGCTGCTCCGCCACGAACTGCTCGGCGAAACGACCGGGGAAGGTCATCAGGTGGTCGGTGGCGATCGATCCAGCGACGGCAATGCGCACGGGAAGGCTCCTAGGGAATGCACGAACGGGTGCGGAAGGGATGCGAACCGGGGCTTACCGGCCTACCGTACCGGCCCCTCGCACAGGGTGACCGCATCAGGGGTCGACGGTTACCGTGGGGTAGGACTGGAATGCGCCGGAATCCGGACCTAGGGTCGAAAGACGGGCGGTTCTCCTACCGCCCTCTCACCTTGTGGAGCCCCCGATGATGCCCAGGAGCAACCCGATCCAGATCCCCTCCCACCTGCGCGGGGACGCCGACCAGGACACCCTGGACGGTCTGGTGCGCACCTCCCGGCGGCTGGGGCTGTTCTGGCCGCTGCTGGCGTCGTCCGAGCCCGCGCCCACCCCGGACCACCTGGGCTTTCCGGTGAGCGCGCACACCGCCTCGCTGGTCCGGGACCTCTCCGAGTACGGTTCCTGACGCAGCTTTTGAAGCTAACCTGTCAGTTCCGGGAACCGGCAGCGTGCCCTCCGCGTCCCATCGTCGTTCAGATGTAGGACAGCACTGGAGGCAGCAGCAATGACTCGCAGTCCATCAGCAAGGGCATCGGTCCGGGTGTCGTCGGCGCGGGGACTGGCCGCGCTCACGGTCCTCGGACTCGTGGCCCTGGGCGGTACCAGCGCGTGCGCGTCCTCCGCGACCACCCCGGTCGGCGCGGGCTCGACGGCCGGCTCGCCGAGCGCGGGCGCCACGCCCACCCCGACCCTGGTGCCGCTCCCCTCGCCCGGCACGCCCACCGTGGCCCCGTCCTCCCCCGCGGGCCCCGCCGGTCCGACCGGCACCGGTTCGGCCCGCGCCAGCGGCATCAAGGCCGACAGCTACTCCACCAGCGGAAACACCCTGACGGTGCAGTTCGTCGCGGGCATCTGCGCGGTCTACTCGCTGGAGGCGAACCAGTCCACCCCGGGGACGGTCCAGGTGACCATCCTGGAGGCGCCCAAGGGACCGGCCCGGCAGGTCTGCCCGATGCTGGTCAAGGAGCAGACCGTGAGCACGGACCTGGGCTCCCCGCTGGGCAGCCGCAGCGTGGTCGACACCGCCGGCGGCCAGAAGCTCCCGGCCCAGATCCCGGTGTCCGGCGGCGGCAAGGTCACCCACGGCCCGGTCACCCAGTAGTCGGACGACCAGCAGCCGGACACGACGACGGTCCCCCTGCCCGGAGCTCCGGGCAGGGGGACCGTCGTGGTGCGACTAGCTGAACGAGTCGCCGCAGGCGCAGGACCCGGTGGCGTTCGGGTTGTCGATCGTGAAGCCCTGCTTCTCGATGGTGTCGACGAAGTCGATGGTGGCGCCGCCCAGGTACGGGGCGCTCATCCGGTCGGTGACGACGCTCACGCCGTCGAAGTCCTTCACCACGTCGCCGTCGAGCGAGCGCTCGTCGAAGAACAGCTGGTAGCGCAGGCCCGAGCAGCCACCCGGCTGCACGGCGACGCGCAGCGCGAGGTCCTCGCGGCCCTCCTGCTCCAGCAGGCTCTTGACCTTGGCCGCGGCGGAATCGCTGAGGAGAAGTCCGCTCTCGACGTTGGTCTCGTCCTGGACGGTCATCTGCATACTCCCGGGTTGTGACGACGTACTGCTGCTACCAGCGGCTAACCGGCGGCGGTCCCGGAGTATTCCGGAACCTCACTCGTATCGCCTCCCATGCTCGCACACCGCCCGACCAGGGTCACTGTTCCCAGCCGGTACGGGACGGAAGACTGGCCCGATGATCCTGCGCCCGGTACGTGACTCAGCCGCCGACGCCGACGCCGTGAGGGAGCTGCACCGCGCCGCGTTCGGCGCGCTGGAACGGGAGTTGGGGGAACCGCCGCGCCCCTGGGACCAGGACCGGATCGCCGGGCACCTGGCCAGGACCCGGCATCTGGCCAGGACCGACCCCGGCGGCTGCTGGCTGGCCGAGGACGGCGGCCAGGCGGTCGGAGCGGCGCTGTCGCTGCGGCGGGAGGGGCTGTGGGGGCTCGCCCTGCTCTGCGTGCTGCCCTCGGCCCAGGGCAAGGGGGTCGGCCGGACCCTGCTGGACCACGCCCTCGCCCACGGCCACGGCTGCCTGCGCGGCATGATCGTGGTCTCCCGGGACCCGAGGGCCGCCCGCCGCTACCACGCCGCCGGGTTCAGACTGCACCCGACGATGGCGCTGACCGGCCGGGTGGACGTCGCCGCGCTGCCCGATCCCGGCGGGATCCCGGTGCACCTCGGCGACGCCTCGCACCGTCCGCTGCTGGACTCGGTGGACCGCGCCACCCGGGGCGCCGGGCGCGGCCCGGACCATGAGGCGCTGCTGCGCACCACCGAGGAGCTGCTGGTGGTGGACACCCTCAGCGGCAGCGGCTACTGCTACCGGGACGGCGGCGAGGTGGTGCTGCTCGCGGCCACCTCCAAGCGGCTGGCCGGGCGGCTGCTGACCGGGGTGCTGGCCCGGATCCCGCCGGACCGGGAGGCGGTGGTCGGGCACGCCACCGCCGAGCAGGACTGGGCGGTGGACGTGGCCCTGGCCGGCGGCCTGAGCGTGCGGACCAGGGGCTTCCTGGCGCTGCGCGGGATGCGCCCGCCGGCCCCCTACCTGCCGTCCGGCTCCTACCTCTGACCTGCTCGGCTGTCTCTGGCCTGCTCAGCTACCTCCGGCCCGCTCAGCGCATGGTGTCGAGGATCTCCCTGACCATGTCCATGGTGGTGCCCGGGTGCAGGAAGGCGAACCGGGCGACCACCTCGCCCTCCCAGCCGGTCGGGGTGACGAAGCCGGTCTGCTCCGCGAGCAGCCGCTGCGACCAGGCGTAGTAGTCCTGCGCGGCCCAGCCCCGACGCCGGTAGACCAGGCAGGACAGCTCGGGATCGCGGACCACCTCCAGCTCCGGGTACTCGGCCCGGATCAGCGCGGCGGTGTCCGCGGCCAACGCGATCCCGGCCTCGACCGCCGCACTGTAGGCGTCGGTGCCGTGCACCGCCAGCGAGAACCAGAGCGGCAGGCCGCGGGCCCGGCGGGTGAGGTGGTAGGCGTAGTCGGTGGGGTTCCAGCCGTCGTTGTCGTCGGTGTGCAGCACGTCCAGGTAGGAGGCGTCCTGGGTGTGCACGCCCTTGGCCAGCCAGGGCCTGCGGTAGATCAGCGCGGCGCAGTCGAACGGCGCGAACAGCCACTTGTGCGGGTCCACCACGAACGAGTCGGCGTGCTCGATGCCGTCGTACTTCGCCCGGACGGACGGGGCGAACAGGCCCGCACCGCCGTAGGCGCCGTCCACGTGGAACCACAGGTCGTGCGCGCGGGCGACCTCGGCGAGGCCGGCCAGGTCGTCGACGATCCCGGCGTTGGTGGTGCCGGCCGTGCCGACCACGCCGATCACCGAGCCCGGGTCGCCGTCGGCTTCCAGCGCGGCCCGCAGCGCCGCGCCGGTGAGCCGGTGCCCGGTGGTCGGGACCAGCAGCTTGTCCACCCCGATGATGTTGAGGGTATTGGTGACCGAGGAGTGGGTCTGGTCGCTGACCGCGATCCGCAGCCGGGCCCCGGGGGCGAGCCCGCGCCGGTGCCGGGCGGTGTCGCGGGCGACCACCAGCGCGGACAGGTTCCCGGCCGAGCCGCCGGAGACGAAGCAGCCCCCGGCGGTGTCGGGCAGCCCGGCCCGGTCCGAGATCAGCCGCAGCACCTGGTTCTCGGCGGCGATCGCCCCGGCCGCCTCCAGCCAGGAGATGCCCTGCAGCGAGGCGCAGGAGACCACCATGTCGAACAGCAGCGCGGCCTTGGTCGGGGCGCAGGGGATGAAGGACAGGTAGCGCGGGCTGTCGGCGGAGATCACCGCGCGGGACAGCTCGTGGTCGTAGAGCTTCAGCACGTCCGCCGGGTCGTTGCCGACGGCGTTGAGCAGCCCGTCCAGCGCGCCGGACAGCCGCTCGCCGTCCCCGGGGTGGTCCAGCGGGACCGGGTCGTACTGCAGCCGCTCCCGCATGTAGTCGAAGACCAGGTCGACCGTGCGGGCGTCGTAGCGGTGCATGCTCTGGGTCACGGGAGGGTCCTCTCGCAGGGCTGACGGCACGATCAACCCTAGGCAGCGGGGGCCTTCCCGGCCCTGTCCGAACCGCAGCCCGCACGCAGCTTTCGTGCGTCTTCCCACCCCGCGCGCAGGAAGCCGTCGCAGCCCGTCGGCCCTAGCCGATCAACCGGCTCAGGACCACCTGGCTGCGGCTGCGCTGGACGCCCGGTTCCCTGCGGATGCGCTCGATGACGGCCTCCAGGTGGCCGGTGTCGGCCGCCCGCAGGTGGACCAGGGCGTCGGCGTCGCCGGTGACCGTCCAGGCGGCGACCACCTCGGGGAACTGCCGCAGGGTCGCCAGGATCTCCTCCGGGGAGGTCCGCTCGCGGCAGTAGACCTCGACGAAGGCCTCGGTGCGCCAGGCCAGCGCGTCCGGGTCGAGCACCACGGTGAAGCCGCGGACCACGCCACGCTCCCGCAGCCGGTCCACCCGGCGCCGGACCGCCGTGGCGGAGAGGTTCACCAGCAGCCCGATCTCCGCGTAGGAGGCGCGCCCGTCCCGGCCGAGGAGTTCGAGGACCCGGTGGTCGGTCTCGTCCAGGCGGGCGGCGGAGTTCAGCGGTGCGGGCACGGGTACAGGATTAGCACACCGCGGCGCCGGACCGGTCAGCCCGCGGCCTCCTCGCGCAGGTGCAGCAGCAGCCCGACGCCGACCGCCGCCGCGCACACCAGGCCCGCCGCCAGCACCGCGGCCCCGCCGCCGAGGAAGGTCGCGCCGAGCACCGCGACCGCGGCCAGCGGCAGCACCGCCTGCGCCGCGCCGTGCTTGTTGTGCCGGGCGTGGATCGCCCAGACCGTGAACAGGAACACCGCTGCGGGCACGGTCACCACCCGGGCGGCGGCCACCGCCGAGAGGCGGGTCTCGCCGACCGCGTACTGCACCGCCACCTCCAGGCCCGCGCCGATCGCCGCCGCGCTGAGGAACACCAGGTAGTGGCCGTAGCCCCAGAGGAAGCCCTGCCGGTTGGACCGCAGGTACCCGTGGATCGGCCGGGCGAAGTAGATCCACCAGGCCGAGAAGCAGACCAGCAGGCCGCCCGCGGCGATCGGCAGCACCCGGGCCAGTTCGTCGTGACCGTTCACCCCGGACTGCACCGCGACGGTCGCGGCGGCCACCGTCTCGCCGAGCACGATCAGGGTGAACAGGCCGTAGCGCTCGGCGATGTGCTCCGGGTGCCAGGTGGTGCTGTAGTGGTGCTCGGCGAACGCCGGGACCAGCAGTTCCAGCGGGACGATGGCCGGCAGCGCCCACTGCTGCAGGTGGAACGGCAGGAACAGCGCGGCCACCCACAGCGACTGGCACAGGGCGACGCCGCAGGCGTAGCGCAGCGCCATGGTCCGCTCCGTCCCGCTCGCCGCCGCGGCCACCCGGAGCCACTGGGTGATCATGGCCGTGCGCATCACCACGTAGCCGAGCACGCCGATCGCCAGGTGCCCGGCGAACATCCGCGGCACCCCGGCCGCGAAGATCAACGCCCCGGTGATCTGGACGAAGGTCGCCAGCCGGTACGGGACGTCGTCGGTGTCGTAGGCGGAGGCGAACCAGGTGAAGTTGACCCAGGCCCACCAGATCCCGAAGAACACGAAGAAGTAGTGCGGCAGCGCGCCCCACAGCCGCCCCTCGGCGAGGGCGTGCGCCAGCTGGCTGCCGGCCTGGGCGACGGCGACCACGAAGCAGAGGTCGAAGAAGCACTCCAGCGGGGTGGACGCCCGGTGCTCCTCGTCGCGCTCCCGGTGCACCATCCGCCGTACCGCGATCGACCTGTCGCTCACGTCCGCGTACCCTTCCCGTGCGCCCCCACCTGCGACCTTGACACAGAGCGGTGTACGTCACACTCCCACAGCCCCCGTCGTCAACGCAGGGCAAGGGCGTTATGATAGATAACGTCAGATAGACGAAAAGGGCGAGGCGCCGCTGCCCCGCCCCCACAGGAGGGCAGTACGCCCGTGACCACCACGCCTTTGAACGGCACTCTCGCCGAGCCCGCGCCCACCCCGCTGGCCCTGCTGCTGCTCGGCCGCGAGGCCGACACCGCCAGCGAGCGCGGCGTCGACTGCCCCGGCGACCTGCCCGCCGCCTCCGACCCGGACCTGGTCGCCCGCGCCCGCGCCGCCAAGGCCGCCCTCGGCGACCGGGTGTTCATCCTGGGCCACCACTACCAGCGGGACGAGGTCATCGAGTTCGCCGACGTCACCGGCGACTCCTTCAAGCTGGCCCGGGACGCCGCCGACCGTCCTGACGCCGAGTTCATCGTCTTCTGCGGCGTGCACTTCATGGCCGAGAGCGCGGACATCCTCACCTCCGCCGACCAGCGGGTGATCCTCCCGGACCTGGCGGCCGGCTGCTCGATGGCCGACATGGCCACCGCCGAGCAGGTCGCCGAGTGCTGGGACGTGCTCACCGACGCGGGCGTGGCCGACACCGTGGTCCCGGTCGCCTACATGAACTCCTCGGCCGACATCAAGGCGTTCACCGGGCGGCACGGCGGCACCATCTGCACCTCCTCCAACGCCGAGCGCGCCTTGACCTGGGCCTTCGAGCAGACAGCAGGGGCGGCGCGCAGCGCCTCGGACAAGGGCGGTGGCGGGCGGGGGGCAGGCAAGGTGCTGTTCTTGCCGGACCAGCACCTGGGCCGCAACACCGCCGTCCGCGACCTGGGCATCAGCCCGGACGAGTGCGTGGTCTACAACCCGCACAAGCCCCACGGCGGCCTCACCGCCGAGCAGTTGCGGGACGCCAAGATGATCCTCTGGCGCGGCCACTGCTCGGTGCACGGCCGCTTCTCGCTGGACTCGGTGAACGAGGTCCGCGAGCGGGTCCCCGGCGTGACCGTGCTGGTGCACCCCGAGTGCAAGCACGAGGTGGTCGAGGCGGCGGACCTGGTCGGCTCGACCGAGTACATCATCCGGGCCCTGGACGCGGCCGAGCCCGGCAGCACGTGGGCGATCGGCACCGAACTGAACCTGGTCCGCCGGCTCGCCAAGGCGCACCCGGACAAGGAGGTCGTCTTCCTCGACCGCACCGTCTGCTTCTGCTCGACCATGAACCGGATCGACCTGCCGCATCTGGTCTGGACGCTGGAGTCGCTGGTCGAGGGCCGGGTCCCGAACGTGATCACGGTCGACCCGGAGACCGAGAAGTTCGCCAAACTGGCACTGGACCAGATGCTGGCCCTGCCGTAGCCCGAACGGATGAGGGGCGCCCCTCGGGGCGCCCCTCATCGTCGTCACAGCCTCTGCGCTAGCCCGGAATCAGCCCGTCCTCCCGCAGCAGCGCCCTGACCTCGTCCACCGTCGCCTCGTCGTACGGCAGCGTGGCGTCCGAGGGCACCAGCGTGTCGTGGTCGACCGCCGTCCCGCCGGCCCGCACCGCGGCGAGCAACGCGGCGAGGCTGACCCGGAAGTCGGTCTCGTCGCTGGAGTCGAGGGCGGCCAGCACGGCGTTGTCCAGCTCGTTGAGCCGGTCCACAAGGCTGTCCGGGACCTCGAACTGCCCCTCCCCCATGATCCTGACGATCACGTGGTTCTCCTTGGCTACTTGTCGAAACGGGGCTGGTCGGTGGGGGTGCTGCCCGGCTGGCCCGGCTCGATCGCCGGGGTCGGGGCAGCGCCGCCGGAGAGCTCCGCCTTCATCCGGGCGAGCTCCAGCTCCACGTCCGAGCCGCTGGACATGCGCTCCAGCTCGGCCGTGATGTCGTCCTTGCGCATGCCGGACGGGTCGTCCAGCGCGCCCGAGGCGAGCAGTTCGTCGATCGCGCCCGCCCGCGCCTGCATCTGCGCGGTCTTGTCCTCGGCCCGCTGGATCGCCAGGCCGACATCGCCCATCTCCTCCGAGATCCCGGAGAAGGACTCGGCGATCCGGGTCTGCGCCTGCGCGGCCGTGTAGGTGGCCTTGATGGTCTCCTTCTTGGTCCTGAAGGCGTCGACCTTGGCCTGCAGCCGCTGGGAGGCCAGCGTGAGCTTCTCCTCCTCGCCCTGCAGTGCCTGGTACTGCGTCTCCAGGTCGGAGACCTGCTGCTGGATCCCGGAGCGGCGGGTGAGCGCCTCACGGGCCAGGTCCTCGCGGCCGAGCGAGAGCGCCTTGCGGCCCTGCTCCTCCAGCGTCGAGGACTGCTTCTGAAGCTGCTGGAGCTGGAGCTCCAGGCGCTTGCGGGACGTCGCCACATCGGCCACCCCACGACGCACCTTCTGCAGCAGTTCGAGCTGCTTCTGGTACGAGTAGTCGAGTGTCTCCCGTGGGTCCTCCGCACGGTCCAAGGCGCTGTTCGCCTTGGCGCGGAAGATCAAGGACATCCGCTTCATGATTCCGTCGCTCATGGGCCTCGCGCGCCCCCTTCTCCGGCCTGCCGGTTCTCGTACCCAAGACTACGGGGCTCGGGGCGTCCACCGCAGCGCACCTGCCTGCAACAAGAGTGCTACAGCCGCGCCGCGACAACGTCATCCGTGCGGGGGATCCGCTCCGCGGCGGCCTCGCTCCCAGGGCGGAGCAGGACCCCGAGGAGCGAGTGTTCCCGGTGGGGCTAGGGAATAGTCGCCCTGACCACGTACTCTTACCGTGTGTTCCGACGAAGCTCCCAGGATGCCCCCGCAGACGCCGTCACGCTCGAGAAGCCTGACGCGCCCGAGCGACCCGACGCCGAGGCGAAGAAGGGCCGCCCCACCCCCAAGCGCAGCGAGGCCGAGGCCAACCGCCGCGGCCGCGCCTATGTGCCCAAGGACCGCAAGGAGGCCGCCAAGGACGCCAGGGCCCGGGACCGCGCCGCCCGCGAGAAGGCCCGCGCCGCGCTGATGTCCGGCGACGAGGCCGGGCTGCCGGCCCGCGACAAGGGCCCGGTCCGCCGGCTGGCCCGGGACTACGTGGACTCCCGGTGGACCGCCGCCGAGTGGTTCCTGCCGTTCGCCGTGGTCATCCTGCTGCTGAGCGTGACCAGGAACAGCGCGATGCAGTCGCTGTCGCTGGTGCTCTGGGTCCTGATCATCGCGGTGATGGTGGTGCACTCCTTCGTGCTCGCCTTCGGCCTGCGCAAGCAGCTCCGGCTGCGCTTCCCGGACAAGAGCCACAAGGGGGCGATCGCCTACATGCTGATCCGCACCCTGCAGATGCGTCGGCTGCGGCTGCCCAAGCCCCAGGTCAAGCGGGGGCAGAAGCCCTGATCGAGACCTTCGCGCACCGCGGCCGACTGCCGGAGCAACGGCAGGCGGCGTTCGGCGCGGCCGGAGGCGGCTGGCTGTCGGGCCCGGTCGGGGTCCGCGGCATCGTCCGCCAGGAGCTGGTCGCGCGGCAGCTGGCCGAACAGGTCACCGAGCACTTCCACGCCACCGGCCGGATCACCGGGCCGCCGCTGCGGGTGCTGGACGTGGGCTGCGGCCAGGGCGTCCAGGCGGTGCGGCTGGCCCGCGCCGGGCACCTGGTGACCGGCCTCGACCCCAACCCGGCGACCCTCGGCGCCGCCCAGGCCGCCCTGGAGCAGGAGCCGCCGGAGGTGCGGCAGCGGGTCTCGCTGCTGACCGGCGAGGGCGGCGACTGCGGGCGCTGGTTCGGCCCCGGCACCTTCGACGTGGTGCTCTGCCACGGCGTGCTGATGTACCTGCCCGAGGCCGAGCCGATGCTCGCCTCGCTGGCCCGGGTGCTCGCGCACGGCGGGATGCTCTCCGTCGTGGTCCGCAACGGGGACGCGCTGGCGATGCGGCCCGGCTGCGCCGGGGACTGGGCCGGGGCCGCCGCGGCGTTCCACGGCGACCGCTACACCGACCACCGGGGCCAGCCCACCCGCGCGGACCGGCTGGAACCGCTGACCCGCACCCTCGCCGAGATCGACGTCCCGCTGCGCCGCTGGTACGGGGTCCGGGTGTTCACCGAGCAGGCCCCCGAGCACGCGCCGCCGCCGGCCGACGGACGGCAGCTGGCGCAGCTGCTGGACGCCGAGGAGCAGGCCGGGCGCACCGACCCGTACCGGGCGGTCGCGGCGCTGCTGCACCTGGTCGGCACCAGGCCCTGAGCCGGGTCCGGGCGGTGGCCGGGCCGCGGGCGGCGTAGGGTCTGCGACATGGAGTTTCGTCATCTGGGCCGCAGCGGCCTGATCATCAGTGAGATCGCCTACGGCAACTGGCTCACCCACGGCTCCCAGGTCGAGGAGGACGCCGCCACGGCCTGCGTCCGCGCCGCCCTGGACGCCGGGATCACCACCTTCGACACCGCCGACGTCTACGCCGAGACCCGGGCCGAGGCGGTCATGGGCCGCGCGCTCAAGGGCGAGCGGCGCGAGGGCCTGGAGATCTTCACCAAGGTCTACTGGCCCACCGGGCCCGGCCGCAACGACCGCGGCCTCGGCCGCAAGCACGTCATGGAGTCGATCGACGGCTCGCTGCGCCGACTGCAGACCGACTACGTCGACCTCTACCAGGCCCACCGCTACGACGTCTCCACCCCGCTGGAGGAGACCATGACGGCCTTCGCCGACATCGTGCACGCGGGCAAGGCGCACTACATCGGCGTGTCCGAGTGGACCGCCGAGCAGATCCGCAACGCGCACGCGCTAGCAGTGGAGCTGAAGATCCCGCTGGTCTCCAGCCAGCCGCAGTACTCCGCGCTGTGGCGGGTGATCGAGGCCGAGGTCGTGCCGGCCTGCGAGGAGCTGGGGCTGGGCCAGATCGTCTGGTCCCCGATCGCGCAGGGCGTGCTGACCGGCAAGTACCTGCCCGGCGCCCCGCTGCCGCAGGGCTCGCGGGCGACCGACGACAAGGGCGGCGCCAACTTCGTCACTCGGTTCCTGCGCGACGACGTGCTGGAGCGGGTGCAGCAGCTGAAGCCGCTGGCGGAGCAGGCCGGGCTGACCCTGGCCCAGCTGTCGGTGGCCTGGGTGCTGCAGAACAGCAACGTCTCGGCGGCGATCATCGGGGCCTCGCGCCCGGAGCAGGTCACCGAGAACGTGAAGGCCTCCGGGGTGAAGCTGGACGCCGAGCTGCTGAAGCAGATGGACGCGATCCTGGCCCCGGTCGCCGAGTTCGACCCGGCGAAGACGGCGGAGAACTCGCCGAAGGCCCGGCCGTAGCAGTACCGGAGCGGGCGGTCCACCGGTCGGGGGGCCGCCCGCTCCGGCGTTCCGCCGCTACTCGGCGTCGTGCAGGCTCATCGGGCCGTAGACCTTCTCGCCGTCGTCCAGCAGGACCGCCTGGTCGATCCCGGCGTCGAGCAGGCCCTTCCAGAACTCGCCGATCCAGGACTCGGCGTCGCCCTGGGTGGGGAACTCCTCGGTCCCGTCCGGGGCGGGCACCGACGAACCGTCGGCCTTCTCGAACCGCCACGTCCACACCATGCTGGCTCCCTTCACCGCGCTGACTCGTCCCAGCGCAGGTTACCCGTCAGGCCGCGTGCGCAGGCGCGGCGTAGCGGTCGGCCGGCACGGTGCCGTGGGAGACGGTCACCGCGACGGTGACCCGGGAGGTCCGGCCGCGCTCGTCGGTGAAGCGGTAGCCGAAGGAGTCGGGGCCGGTGTAGCCGGGCGTCGAGGTGTAGCCGGCCGTGGCGTCGTCGTACAGCACCACCCGGCCGTGCGCCGGGGTGGCGGTGAGCGCCACCAGCGCGCGGTCGGTCGGCAGTTCCCCGCTCAGCAGGTCGACGGTGGCGGTCACGCCGGAGACCGCGTCGAGCCGGTCCGCCGCGGTGACCGGGAGGCTCAGCACCGCGGCGGCCGAGGGCAGCGCGGTGGCGGCCCGCACGGCGAGGTCCGGGCGGGCGCTGCCGGGCCGGCCGTTCTCCGCCCTGCTGCCGCTGCCGGGGCGGGCCCGCAGGTCGGTCGAGGTGCTCGCCTGCGCCACTCCGCCGCTGAGCACCACCACGGCCGCGGTGGCGGCGGTGGCCTGGGCGATCCTGCGGGCGTTGGTACGGCGCTGCCGGGTGACTGCGTTCATACGGGTCCCCTTTCCCGGGCATCCAGGACTGGCTGGATACCAACCTCTCAGGAGCATCCGCTCGTACCAAATCACACTTTTATGCCCATCTGACGGCCCGACTCCACCGTCCCGGCAGAATGACGCCATGCGGATCTTCACCGAGCTCTCCCCCACCGGCGCCCGGCGCCTCGGCCTCGAACTCGGACGCCGGGCCCGGACCCCCCGGCGGACGCTGGTGCTCGGCGGCGCGCGGTCGGGCAAGTCGGTCACCGCCGAACGGCTGCTGGCGGACCGTCAGGACGTGCTCTACGTCGCCACCGGCGGCAGCAGGGACGGCGACGCCGAGTGGGCCGAGCGGGTCAGGCTGCACCGCGACCGGCGCCCGGCCGGCTGGCGCACCGCCGAGACCTGCGCGCTGGAGCCGCTGCTCGGGGACCCGGACGACCGGGCGCCGCTGCTGGTCGACTGCCTGGCGCTGTGGCTGACCGCGGCGATGGACCAGGTCGGCGCCTGGGACGACGCCGAGTGGGCCGCCCGCGGCGAGCAGCGGCTCAGGGACCGCACCGCCGGCCTGGTCGCGGCCTGGCGGGACAGCCCGCGGCCGGTGGTCGGCGTCAGCAACGAGGTGGGCAGCGGCGTCGTCCCGGCGACCGTGTCCGGGCGGCGGTTCCGGGACGAGCTGGGGCGGCTGAACGCCGCGGTGGCGTCCGCCTCGGAGCAGGTGCTGCTGGTGGTGGCCGGGCAACCGGTGCGGCTGAAAGGGCCGGGACGGTAACGTTCCGCCGGTGAGTACCTTCGACAGTGCGATCGACCTCGACGAGTTCTCCGCCCTGGTGGCGCGCCCCGACGACGAGCACCGGCTGGCGGCCGAGGAGCGCTGGGCCGCGCTGGACCTGCCGCGCGGCGCCCTCGGCGGGCTGCAGCAGCTGGGCAGCTGGCTCGCCGCGGTGCAGGGACAGTGCCCGCCGACGCCGGTGCGCCGGGCCAAGGTGCTGCTGTTCGCCGCCGACCACGGCATCGCCGGGGCGGGGGTCTCGGTGCTCCCGGCCGGCAGCACCGCCCGCCGGGTCCGCTCCGCGCTGGACGGCACCGCCCCGGTCAGCCTGCTGGCACGGCAGTACGGCGCCCAGGTCAGGGTGGTCGACCTGGCCGTGGACGCCGACCCCGAGGACTTCCCGGCCGAGGTGGTCCGGCACCGGATCCGCCGCGGCTCGGGCCGGATCGACACCGAGGACGCGCTGACCAGGGACGAGGCCGAGGCCGCGTTCCGGGCCGGGGTCGCGCTGGCCGACGAGGAGGCCGACACGGGCACCGACCTGGTGGTGCTGGGCGACCTCGGCACCGGCTCCACCACCGTGGCCGCGGTCCTGGTCGCCGCGCTGTGCGGGACCGACGCCGCCGCGGTGACCGGGCGCGGCTCGGGCATCGACGACCGGGTCTGGATGGTGAAGTGCGCGGCGGTCCGCGACGCGCTGCGGCGGGCCCGCCCGGTGCTCGGCGACCAGATGGACCTGCTGGCGACCAGCGGCGGCGCGGACTTCGCCGCGATGACCGGCTTCCTGCTGCAGTCCGCGGTCCGGCGCACCCCGGTGCTGCTGGACGGCGTGGTCTCGGCCGCCTGCGCGCTGGTGGCGCAGCGGATCGCGTTCCGCGCGCCGGAGTGGTGGCGGGCCGGGCAGACCAGCGGCGAGCCGGCCCAGGCCAAGGCGTACGAGCGGATGAGCGTGGAACCGCTGCTCGACCAGGGGGTGGGTCTGGGCCAGGGGGTCGGCGCGCTGCTGGCGCTGCCGATGCTGCAGGCCGCGTCCACACTGCTGGCGGAACTGCCGCTGGCCGCCCCGGCGGCGTCCGCCGAGCCCGCGCCCGAACCCGGCAAGGACTGAGGGTGCCGGGACCGCCGGACCCGGCGCCCCGGGCCGCGGCGGCGGACGGGCTGCGCTTCGCCTTCGGGACGCTGTCGGTGCTACCGGTCCGGGTCCGCCGCTGGGACCGGCCGACGGCAGGCCGGGCGATGCTCTGCGCGCCGCTGGTCGGCGCGGTGCTCGGGCTGCTCGCCGCGCTGCTCGGCGGCGGGCTGCGGTGGCTGCACGGCGGTCCGCTGCTGGCCGCGGTGGCGGGCGTGGCGGCGCTCGCCGCGCTGACCCGCGGGCTGCACCTGGACGGCCTGGCCGACGTCGCCGACGGCCTCGGCAGCAACAAGCCCCCGGCCGCCGCGCTGGCGGTGATGAAGGCCTCGGACATCGGCCCGTTCGGCGTACTGGTGCTGCTGCTGGTGCTGCTCACCCAGGTGGCGGCACTGGAGCGGGCCTTCGCGTGCGGCCTCGGGCCCGGCTGCGCCGGAGTGGTGCTGGCGGCCGTGGCCGGGCGGGCCGCGCTGCTCAGGGGCTGTCTCGCGGGCACCCCCTCGGCCCGTCCGGACGGGCTGGGCGCGACCGTCGCCGGGACCGTACGGCCCGGTCCCGGCCTACTGGCGGCGCTGCTCCTGGCCGCCGCGGCGGCGGGCGGCGGCTGGGCCGTCGGAGTGCTCCCCGCGGGCGGCGCCGGGGCGGACGGGCTGCGGCTCGCCGCGGGCGCGGTGCTGGCCCTCGGCTGCGGCGCCGGCTGCGCCGCGCTGCTGCTCCGACACTGCGTGCGCCGGTTCGGCGGCATCACCGGAGACGTGCTGGGTGCCATGGTGGAAACCTCGGCGACCGCCGCGCTGGTGCTGTGGGCCCTGTTCGCAGCCGCCTGAGCAGGGTTTCCGAGGGTGCCACCACAAGCCGGGGTGACTAACCCGGCCCAGAGGGGCGCGGGAGTCCGACATGCGGACTACGATGCTCAACGGGCCTGTGCTTTCCACGTTCCCCGCACTTTTTCGCCTTTCTCGGCACCCGGCCGAGGACCGCATACAGAACAGGACGCATTACGTGACATCAGTGTCTCTGAGCACCTCCGCGGCCAACGCGCTGCGCGCGGACACCGTCGTCGTGGCCGTGGCCAAGGGCCCCAAGGGCCTCGTGCCGGCCCCGGGCGCCGAGACGGTCGACGAAGCGTTCGACGGCAAGCTGACCGACGTCCTCGCCACCCTGGGCGCCACCGGCGCCGAGGGCGAGGCCGTGAAGCTCCCCGCCCCCGCGGGCGTCAAGGCCGCACTGGTCCTGGCCGTCGGCCTGGGCGACGCCGCCGACAACGGCGTGTACCCGGCCGAGGCCCTGCGCCGCGCGGCCGGTGTCGCCGCCCGTGCCCTGCAGGGCACCAAGAAGGCCGCGTTCGCGCTGCCGCTCGCCGACGCCGACGCGGTCGAGGCGGTCACCCTGGGAGCGCTCCTCGGCGCCTACGCCTTCACCGCCTTCCGCGGCGACGAGGCCAAGGCCGCCGCCAAGGCGCCGGTCGCCGAGGTCGCCCTGGTCGGCGCCAAGCGCGCGGACAAGGCGGGCAAGGCCGCGGTCGAGCGCGGGACCGTCCTCGCCGAGGAGATCAACCGCACCCGCGACCTGGTCAACACCCCGCCGAACGACCTCTTCCCCAAGTCCTTCGCCGACCTGGTCACCGCGGTCGGCAAGGAGCACGGGCTCAAGGTCGAGGTGCTGGACGAGAAGGCGCTGACCAAGGGCGGCTACGGCGGCATCCTCGGCGTCGGCGTCGGCTCGCAGCGCCCGCCGCGGCTGGTCCGGGTCGCCTACACGCACCCCAAGGCCAAGCAGACCCTCGCCTTCATCGGCAAGGGCATCACCTACGACTCGGGCGGCATCTCGCTCAAGCCGGCCGGCCACAACGAGACCATGAAGTGCGACATGGCCGGCGCGGGCGCGGTGTTCGCCTCGGTGGTCGCCGCCTCCCGGCTCGGGCTGCAGGTCAACGTCACCGGCTGGCTGGCGCTGGCCGAGAACATGCCCTCCGGCTCGGCGACCCGCCCGGGCGACGTGCTGAAGATGTACGGCGGCAAGACCGTCGAGGTCCTCAACACCGACGCCGAGGGCCGACTGGTGCTGGCCGACGCCATCGTCAGGGCCGGCGAGGAGAACCCGGACGCGATCGTCGACGTGGCGACGCTGACCGGCGCCATGGTGGTCGCGCTCGGCCCCCGCCTGTACGGGATCATGTCCAACCAGGACGGCTTCCGGGAGACCGTGCACGCCGCCGCGACCGCGACCGGCGAGCCCGCCTGGCAGATGCCGCTCCCGGCCGAGCTGCTGAAGGCGATGGAGTCGCCGACCGCCGACCTCGCCAACGTCGGCGACCGGATGGGCGGCGGCCTGGCGGCCGGCCTCTTCCTGCAGGAGTTCGTCACCGAGGGCACCCCCTGGGCGCACCTGGACATCGCCGGGCCTGCCTTCCACGAGGGCGCGCCGTTCGGCTACACCCCCAAGGGCGGCACCGGCACTGCCGTCCGCACCCTGGTACGGCTGGCCGAGACGGCCGCCGAGGGCGCGCTCAAGGCCTGACGCCCGACGTCGGCGACCACCGACCGGCCGACCGCCGGACGACCGCCGACCGACCGCAGGACCGTGACGCCGGGGTGCCCGTCTCCGTTGAGGAGGTGGGCACCCCGGCGTTCGCCATGAGCGCAACCGGACCTTTATTCGAGCCGTCGCGCGGATCATCGGGCGATCCCGGTATGTCCACACAGCGGCCCCGGACGTCAGTCGCCCGGAACAAGTGCGAGGATGTATCTCCGGCATGACTGGTTCTCCCCACAAGGGGGAACCGCTCCCCGGCCGGGTATCGACCGGGACGATCCGCACCCATGTGTATGGAGGACGTGACGTGGCGAACGACGCCAGCACCGTTTTCGACGTAGTCATTCTCGGAGGCGGAAGCGGCGGCTACGCCGCGGCGCTGCGGGCGGCCCAGTTGGGCCTCCAGGTCGCCCTCATCGAGAAGGGCAAGCTCGGCGGCACCTGCCTCCACAACGGCTGCATCCCCACCAAGGCGCTGCTGCACGCCGCCGAGATCGCCGACCAGACCCGCGAGAGCGCGGGCTTCGGCGTGAAGGCCAGCTTCGAGGGCATCGACATCAACGGCGTCCACGCCTACAAGGACGGCGTCATCGGCGGCCTCTACAAGGGCCTGCAGGGCCTGGTGGCCAGCCGCAAGATCACCTACGTGTCCGGCGAGGGCCGCCTCTCCTCCCCGACCACCGTGGACGTCAACGGCGAGCGCTACACCGGCCGCCACATCGTCCTGGCCACCGGCTCGGTGCCGAAGTCGCTGCCGGGCCTGGCCATCGACGGCGACCGGGTCATCTCCTCGGACCACGCGCTCACCCTGGACCGGGTGCCGAACAGCGTGATCGTGCTCGGCGGCGGCGTCATCGGCGTCGAGTTCGCGTCGGTCTGGAAGTCCTTCGGGGCCGAGGTCACCATCATCGAGGCGCTGCCGCACCTGGCCCCGCTGGAGGACGAGAACTCCTCCAAGCTGCTGGAGCGCGCCTTCCGCAAGCGCGGCATCAAGTTCGAGCTGGGCGCCCGCTTCTCCGGTGTCGAGTACACCGCGACCGGCGTCCGCGCCTCGCTGGAGAACGGCAAGCAGGTCGAGGCCGAGCTGATGCTCGTCGCCGTCGGCCGCGGCCCGGTCTCGCAGGGCCTGGGCTACGAGGAGGCCGGCGTCGCCACCGACCGCGGCTACGTCCTGGTCGATGAGTACATGCAGACCAACGTCCCCACCATCTCCGCCGTCGGCGACCTGGTGCCGACCCTGCAGCTGGCCCACGTCGGCTTCGCCGAGGGCATCCTCGTCGCGGAGCGGCTGGCCGGGCTCAAGGTCGTCCCGATCGACTACGACGGCGTGCCGCGCGTGACGTACTGCAGCCCCGAGGTCGCCTCGGTCGGCATCACCGAGGCCAAGGCCAAGGAGCTCTACGGCGCGGAGAAGGTCGTCACCGCCAAGTTCAACCTGGCCGGCAACGGCAAGAGCAAGATCCTCAAGACGGCCGGCGAGATCAAGCTGGTCCAGGTCAAGGACGGCGCCGTGGTCGGCGTGCACATGGTCGGCGACCGGATGGGCGAGCAGGTCGGCGAAGCGCAGCTGATCTACAACTGGGAGGCGCTGCCCTCCGAGGTCGCCCAGCTGATCCACGCCCACCCGACCCAGTCCGAGGCCCTCGGCGAGGCGCACCTGGCGCTGGCCGGGAAGCCGCTGCACAATCACGACTGACCTCCCCCGGTATACGCCGCCATCCATCCGTACGCACCAAGTAGGAGTACCTGAACTCATGGCAGTCTCAGTAACACTGCCCGCTCTCGGCGAGAGCGTGACCGAGGGCACCGTCACCCGCTGGCTCAAGGCCGAGGGCGAGCGTGTCGAGGCCGACGAGCCGCTGCTGGAGGTCTCCACCGACAAGGTCGACACCGAGATCCCGGCGCCCGCGTCCGGCATCCTGGCCTCGATCAAGGTCGGCGAGGACGAGACCGTCGAGGTGGGCGCCGAGCTGGCGATCATCGACGACGGCACCGGGGCGCCGGCGCCCGCTGCTGCGGCCCCGGCTGCTGCCGCCCCCGCGCCCGCCGCGACCCCCGCCCCGGTCGCCGAGGCCCCCGCGGCTCCGGCCGCTCCGGCGCCCGCGGCCCCGGCCGCCCCCGCCGGCGGCGCGGTCTCCGGCACCCCGGTGCTGCTGCCCGCGCTGGGCGAGAGCGTGACCGAGGGCACGGTCACCCGCTGGCTCAAGGCCGAGGGCGACACCGTCGAGGCCGACGAGCCGCTGCTCGAGGTCTCCACCGACAAGGTCGACACCGAGATCCCGGCCCCGGTCTCCGGCGTGCTGCTGAAGATCACCGTCGCCGAGGACGAGACCGTGGAGGTCGGCGCCGAGCTGGCCGTCATCGGCGCCCCCGGTGCCGCCGCCCCGGCTGCCCCCGCTCCCGCGGCTCCGGCCCCGGTGGCCGCCCCGGCTCCGGCTGCCGCTGCTCCGGCTCCGGCTGCTCCCGCCGCGGCTCCGGCTCCGGTGGCTGCCGCCCCGGCGCCGGTCGCCGCCCCGGCTGCCCCCGCTCCGGTCGCCCCCGCTCCGGTCGCCGCGCCCGCGGCCCCGCTGCAGCAGCCCGCTGCCGAGTCCGCTGACGCCTACGTCACCCCGCTGGTCCGCAAGCTCGCGGCCGAGCAGGGCGTCAGCCTGGCCTCGGTGCAGGGCACCGGCGTCGGCGGCCGGATCCGCAAGCAGGACGTCATCGCCGCGGCCGAGGCCGCCCGCGCCGCCGCTGCCGCACCGGCCGCTTCGGCCGGGGCCGCCAAGGCGCCGACGACCATCGCCGAGGCGTCCCCGCTGCGCGGACAGACCGTCAAGATGACCCGGATGCGCAAGGTCATCGCCGACAACATGCTGAAGGCGATCCAGACCACCGCGCAGCTGACCACGGTGGTCGAGGTCGACGTCACCAAGGTGATGCGGCTCCGCAACCAGGCCAAGTCCGGCTTCCAGTCGCGCGAGGGCGTCAAGCTCTCGCCGATGCCGTTCTTCGTCAAGGCCGCGGCCGAGGCGCTCAAGGCCCACCCGATCGTGAACTCCACCGTCAACGACGCCGAGGGCACGATCACCTACCACGCCGCCGAGCACGTCGGCATCGCGGTGGACACCGAGAAGGGCCTGATGGTCCCGGTCATCCACGACGCGGGCGACCTCAACATCGCCGGCATCGCCAAGAAGACCGCCGACCTGGCCGCCCGCACCCGGGACAACAAGGTCAAGCCGGACGAGCTGTCCGGCGGCACCTTCACCATCACCAACACCGGTTCGCGCGGCGCGCTGTTCGACACCCCGATCTTCACGCCGCCGCAGGTCGCGATCCTCGGCATCGGCGCGACGGTCAAGCGCGCCGTGGTCGTCACCACGCCGGAGCTGGGCGAGACCATCGCCGTCCGCGACATGGTCTTCCTGGCCCTGTCGTACGACCACCGCGTGGTCGACGGCGCCGACGCGGCCCGGTTCCTGGGCACCGTCAAGGCCCGGCTGGAAGAGGGCGCCTTCGAGGGTGACCTCGGCCTCTAGCCGCAGGCTGCTCCACCGGCACCGTCCGCCGGCAGCCCCGCTGCCCGCGGGCAAGCCCGCTGCCAACCCCGCTGCCCCCGGTCCCCGCTTCGGCGGAGGCCGGGGCAGCGGCGGTTCATGCCACCGGGAAGGGGTTGTCAGCAATGGCCTGAAATACCTGCGAGGATCAGGTCATGGACGAGACGGACTTCTGGCAGCTGATCGACGACACACGCGAGGGGGCCCAGGGCGACCCGGTCGAGCACGCGGACCTGCTGGTCGAGCGGCTCGTGGAGCGGACGCCGGACGAGGTGATCGACTTCGCCCGGCTGTTCGAGGCGCGGCTGCTCCGGGCCTGGCGCTGGGAGCTGTGGGGGGCCGCCGACCTGCTGCTCGGAGGCGCGGGCGACGACGCCTTCGACTACTTCTGCTGCTGGCTGGTCGGCCAGGGCCGCGAGGTCTTCGAGGGCGCGCTCGCCGATCCGGACGAGCTGGCGGACCTGGTCCCGGACTTCGACGAGGAGGACGACGGCGACGCCGAGGAACTGGGCGACGCCGCCGCGCAGGCCTACGAGCAGCTGACCGGTCTGCCGCTGCCGGAGCTGGGGATCCGCACCAAGTCGGGCGAGCCCGGGGGCGAGACCATCGACTTCGACAACGCGCGGATCATGGAGGAACGTTTCCCCCGCCTGTGGGAGCGCTACGGCTCCTGACGGGCCGGCAGTTCGTCGTTCACGGGCGGGGGCGGTGGCGGTGGCGGGGGGCACCGGTTCACGGGGTCACCGGTCACCGGGTCACAGGGTCAGGCCCATGCTGACGTCGTCCACGTACTTCCCGTCGAGGTAGAACTCGTCGGGAGCCAGGCCCTCGACCGCGAAGCCCAGCGACGTGTAGAGCGCGCGGGCCGGGGCGTTGTGGCCCAGCACCCGGAGGGTCACCCGGCGCGCGCCGATCCGGCGGGCCCGGGTGACCGCGGCCTCGACCAGGGTCCGGCCCACCCCGCAGCGGCGCGCGGAGGGGTCCACCACCAGGCCCTGGATCATGCGAATATGCGCATTGCTGAGCAGCGAGGTCGGCCGCACCAGGCGTATGTAGCCGACCAGCTCGCCGTCCAGCAGGGCCAGCTGGTAGTCCTCGGACTGGTGCCGCTCGTCGAAGAAGACCGTGTCGGGTCCGGGTGGCGCGGACCGCTCCCGTACATCGCTGAGCCAGGACCAGCAGCGGTGGTCGAGCTCGGCGAGGGCCGGGCCGTCGGTCGGCTCGGCGGTGCGGATGACGGGGCGGAGGGCAGCGGCGGCACTGGACATGGCGCCCAGCTTAGGCCGTGCCCGAAGGCCGCCGGAAGCCACGCCTGACGGACGTGGACGGGCGGGCCTGAGAGGATGTCAGGCATGCGCATCGCTGTCACCGGATCGACCGGCCTCATCGGCTCCGCCCTGGTCCGCTCGCTGCTCGACGACGGCCACCAGGTGGTCCGCCTGGTCCGGCGGCCACCCGCGCCGCAGCTGGACGGGAGCACCGAGGTCCGCTGGAACCCCCGGCTCCGGCAGATCGACCGCAAGGGGCTGGCCGAGGGCCCGGACGGGGCCCCGCTGGACGCCGTGGTGCACCTGGCCGGCGCGGGGGTCGCCGACCGGCGCTGGAGCACCGCGTACAAGCGGGAGATCCACGCCAGCCGGGTGCAGGGCACCGGAACCCTGGCGGCAGCCGTCGCCGGGCTCGACCAGCCGCCGAAGGTGATGGTCAGCGGCTCAGCTGTGGGCATCTACGGGCAGACCGGCGACGAGGTGATCGACGAGACCGCCCCGGCCGGGGGCGACTTCCTGGCCCGGGTCTGCGTGGAGTGGGAGGAGGCCGCGGCGCCTGCAGCCGAGGCCGGCGTCCGGGTCGCCCACGCGCGCACCGGGCTGGTCGTCGCCGGGAACGGCGGGGCGTGGGGGCGGCTCTTCCCGCTGTTCCGGGTGGGCCTGGGCGGCCGGCTCGGCAACGGGCGGCAGTACTGGAGCTTCATCTCGCTGCGGGACGAGGTCGCCGCGCTGCGGTTCCTGATCGACGACGAGACCGAGACCCTGAGCGGGCCGTTCAACCTGACCGCGCCGACCCCGGTGACCAACGCCGAGGTCACCGCGGCGATGGGCCGGGCACTGCGGCGACCGACGGTGGCCGCGGTGCCGGAGTTCGCCCTGAAGGCGGCCCTGGGCGAGATGGCCGTCGAGGTGACCGGCAGCCACCGGGTCCTCCCGACCCGCCTGCTGGAGGCAGGGTTCCGCTACACCCACCCGACCATCGACGACGCCATCGAAGCCGCCCTGGGATAACCCGCCTGCGGCGAGCGTTGACGGCGGGCCTTTGAGGCGCAGGGCGCAGGGCGCTGGGCCAGAGGGCACGGAACGGCGGCAGCCATCTGCGGCGGTCCCCGGCAGCGGGCGCTGGGCACTGGGCTGGACACCCGGGGGGACGGCGGCAGCCACCTGCGGCGGTCCCCGGTAGCGGGCACCGGACACCAGGGTGCCGGACCGCCGGGGCTGTCCCCTGGGCGCTGGGCTGGACACCGGGGCGCTGGACGCCGGGCGCCAGCGTTTGGTACCTGGCGGCGGACAGTAGGGCGCCGGACACGGACGCCGGGCGCTGTACGCCTCGGTACCCGCGCAGACGGCGGGTACCGAGGCGTACAGGCGCACGGAGGGGGCGCACGCGCGGGCGATCCTCACCCTCCGCGCCCGCTCGCGCCCCAGCACCGCGCTGACGTCACCCCCCGTGCGCGGACGCGCGGATTCCACCGCCGCGGGCGGAACCGCCCTGTCTGACCCCGACTCCGACCGGGCATGAGCTGGGAACCGGTCGGGTCCGGTCACAGGGACGCCCCCGACCCCGGAGGGAGCCGTCACGTGCCAGCAACGCCACCACCCCCGCCACGCAACCGCAGCACCCACGCCACCCCGCAGCCCGCTCCACAGCGCACGTCACAGCCCGCCCCGCACTCCGTTCCACACCCTGTTCCGCACCCCGCGCCATGCCCTGTGTCGGAACCCCTCCCGCAGCCTGCGGCCAAGCCCGCTCCACAGTTCGCGTCACCGCCGGTCCCGCAGCCCGCGTCACCACCCGTCCCACACCCCGCAACCCAGCCCGCTCCGCACCTCACAGCCCGCTCGACCCCACAACCCGCCCCGGGCCCCACCGCACATCCCACGGCACCACCCGTCCCACACTTCACGGCCCAGCCCGCCCCGGGCCTCGCCGCACATCCCGCACCACACCCCGCCGCGCCGCACCCCGCCGCACCACCCGCGCCGCGGGCCGTCCCGCACCCGCACCGCCTCCTGCCGCCGCACCCCGCGGCCCCGCACCCCGCCGTACAAGCGCTCCCCCAAGCGCTCCCGCACCCTCGGCGGAAGCCGGTGGACGCCGTGGTCGTGGGGTCCGGCCTGGCCGGCCTCGCCGCGGCACGCCGCATCGCCGACGCCGGCCTCTCGGTGACCGTCCTGGAAGCCGCCGAGCGGATCGGCGGCCGGATGGCCGCCCGCCAGCGGGACGGGTTCCGCCTGGACCACGGCGCCCACCTGCTCAACAACGCCGTCCCCGAGCTGAACGACCTGCTGGACGTCCCCCGGCTCACCCTCCGGCCCCTCACCGTCGATGTGGTGGCGCACCGTCAGGGATACCGCAACCGAGCCGGGGACGCCTGGAACCGGGCTCGACTCGGCGCCGCGCTGGCCCGCCTCGCCGCCACCCCCGCCGAGCGGCTGATGGAGCGTCCGGAGCGGACCACCGCCCAGGCGCTGGCCGGGAAGGGCCTGCTCGGACTCCCCCTGGCCGGACTCCCCCTGGCCGGACTCCCCTTGGCCGGTCTCCCGCTGGCCGGAACCCCTTCGGAGGGCTTCCTCCGGGCGCTGCTGGTCGCCCTGCTCGGCGACCCCGCGCTCGGCACCAGCAGCAGGGTCGCCGACCTGGCGCTGCGCGACTACGCCAGGGGGCGGCTCTGCCTGCCCGCCCAGGGCGTCGCCGCTCTGCCGCGGCAGCTGGCCGAGTCGCTGCCACCGGGGACGGTCCAGGTGGGCGTGCGGGTCACCTCGGTCTCGGCGGACGGTGTGGAGACCGAGCGGCACGGCCGGATCGGCTGCCGGGCGGTGGTGATCGCCACCGACGCCCGTGCCGCCGGGGACCTGCTCCCCGGGCTGCACCAGCCGGGATACCACCCGGTGACCACCTACTACCACGCCGCACCCGAGCCTCCGGGCCCGGAATCCCCCTGCCCCGAGCCGCAGTTGCTGCTGGACCCGGAACGCGACAGCCTGGTGGCGCACTCGCTGGTGCTCAGCGCGGTCGACCGCTCCTACGCCCCGGCCGGGGCGTCGCTGGTCGCCACCACCGTGCTCGGCCGACGCTCCTTCGACGCGGGCGGACCCGCCTCGCTGGAACCCGCCGTCCGCCGACGGCTGTCGGCGCTGCACGGGGCGGACAGTTCCGGCTGGGAGTTCCTGGCGGTGCGTCACCTCCCGGACGCCCTGCCGACCATGCCCCCGCCGCACCAGTTCCGCCGCCCGGTGCGGGTGCTGCACGGGCTCTACGTGTGCGGCGACCACCGGGAGACCAGCAGCGCCGAAGGCGCGCTGGCCTCCGGCCGCAGGGCCGCCGCGGCGGTGCTGCACGACCTGGGCCTCCCGATCGACCCCGGCGCGGAGCTGGCGGCGTAACCCCGCAGCCGGACAGCCCACCGCACCGCCGCCGACGGACGCCCCGCCGGGGCACCCCCGATCGCTGCCCAGACGGGACGTCCCGACCGGGCGGCACTCAGGCGGGGCGCGCCCACCCGGCGTCAGATGATCCCGGCGTTGTGGGCCGCCTCCTCGAAGCCCCGTACCGCGGCCGTGCCCCGGTACGGGGCGAGCCTGCGGCTGAAGTCGCGGAGGTACTCCACCGCGCGGAGCGACCGCATCTCGGTGGCGCCGCGCAGCGCCTCGGTCGCGGACGAGCAGGCCTCGTCCACCTCGCCGAGGCCCAGCCTGGCCGTCGCCAGGACGGTACGGCAGAACACCCGGCTGCGGGCGAACCCGGCCGCCCGCAGCCGCAGCGAACGCTCGGCGTGCTGCGCGCAGGGCCGCCACTGCTGCAGGTCGCGGTAGCAGTGGCCGAACTCGTCGGCGAGCTGGGCCTCGTCGAAGAAGCGGGCCCAGCCCGGCAGGTCGTCGCCGGGGCGGGCGGTCTGCAGCGCCCGTTCGGCCCGCACCAGCGAGGTGGTGCAGGAGCGGGCGTCCCCGATCAGGCCGTGCCCGCGCGCCTCGGCGGCGTGCATCAGCGCCTGGACCGCGGTGGGGGCGGCGGTGCCGATCCCCTGCTGGGCCACCCTGGCCAGCTGCACCGCCTCCCGTCCGTGGCCGAGGTAGACGGCCTGGCGGCTCATGGTGACCAGGATGTACGCCCCGTACAGCCGGTCGTTGGCGGCCTGGGCCAGCCGTAGCGACTGGACGAAGTAGCGCTGGGCCAGCCCGTGTGCGCCGATGTCGTAGGAGGTCCAGCCGGCCAGCCGGGTCAGGTCGGCGACCGCGCCGAACAGCGAGCGGCCGATCGGCTCGCTGTAGCGGCCTCGGAGCATCGGCTCGGCCTCGCTCTCCAGGTAGCGGATCAGCGCCTGCCGGGCGTGGCCGCCGCCATAGGCGTTGTCGAGCGAGCGGAACAGGTCGCCGACGGCGTGCACCGCGGCGACGTCGCCGCGGCCGACCCGGACCAGCCCGCGCGGGGACGGCGGCGGTGGCGGCAGCTCGCCGTGCGCGCCGAGCACCCCGTGCCCCGCCGCGCCGTGGCCGCCGGGCGCACCGTGGCCGCCGAGCGCTCCGGACGCCGCGCCCGCGCCCAGCGCGCCGGGCAGGGCCGGGCGGCGGGTCTGCGCCGGGATGCCCGGGGCCAGGCCGCCGGGCCTGGCCGGGAGGCGGACCGGGCCGGGGCCGACGCCGAGGTCCTGTGCGGTCTCCCGGGCCACCCGGTCGTCGCTGCGGCCGATCAGCCAGTCCCGGCTGGGCACCACAAGACCGGCCGGGGTGAAGGCGATCCGGCGCAGTTCGGAGTGCGCGCCGGTGTCCTTGCGCCACATGCTGCTGACGATGTCGACGGCCTCGGCCGGGGTCTCCGCGAACTCCAGCCCGGCGTAGACCGGCGCGCAGGCGTCGAGGCCGAGGTCCTGGGCCGAGAGCCGACGGCCGAGGCGGCGGGTGAAGACCTCGGCGATCAGCGCCGGGGTGGCGCCGCGGGGCTGCTGGCCGCGGAGCCAGCGGGTCACCGAGGTCTTGTCGTAGCGGAGGTCGAGGCCGTGCTCCAGGCCGAGCTGGTCCACCCGGCGGGCCAGCCCGGCGTGCGAGAAGCCCGCCTCGTCGATCAGCGCGGCCAGCCGCTGGTTCTGCGAGCGCGCGACCGAGGGGCGCTCGACCGCGAGCCGCGGGTCGACCGACCGGGAGCGCTCGGCGGACGCCGGGCGCTCGGGCGGCCCCTGCCGGGCGGGCGCGCCTGACGGGGCAGGGACACCCGAACGGTCGGGTCGGGCCTCTGGCGACGGTCGGTCGGTTACGGGCCGCTGGGGCATGTGCCACACACCTTCCGGGTGCACGCTCCGCCCCGGAGGATGCGCCCCCCGGAGTACGTCGCGAGCTCCCTACGGGAACGGCGTGAATGTAGCGAGCATTTGACCCGTATGGCCGATTCTGCCCATACAATCGTCCGATCGAGTGACAGCAGCCCCCCGTTGTGGTGATGGAGCGTCAGGATGACGCATACGGCTCAGTGCGCCGCGAGACCCCGGAGCAGTAGTCCGACCAGGGCCGCGAAATCCTGGTCCGCGCTCGGGGCGGACCAGGTCGGGGCGTAGGCCGGGTCATGGAAGCGGGCGGTGGCCTGGAAGACGATGTGAGCCAGCGTCAGCGGGTCCCCGGCGTCCGCGAAGACGCCGTCCTCCAGGCCCTCGGCGATGATCCCGGCGAGCTGGTTCTCCAGCTCGGTCCGGTGCTCGTCGATCAGCGCGCTGCTCTCGTCGACGAGCACCGAGTAGGTGGCGAACAGCTCCGGATCGTCCAGCACCTTGCGCTTCTTGGCCTGGTAGAGCGTCTCCAGCCAGCTCCGCAGCCGGACCTCCGGCGACTGCGGCCCGGCGGCCACGGCAGGCAGCTCGGCGTGCGCCCGGTCGAGCCAGCGCTGGGTCACCGCGGCCCGCAGCGCGGCCTTGCTGGGGAAGTAGCGGTAGACCGTGCCGTGGCTGACGCCGAGCGCACGGGCCACGTCCACCACGGTCGCCTTGGCGGGCCCGAAGCGGCGCAGGACGTCCTCCGCCGCTTCGAGGATCTGCTCGGTGCTGAGCGCTGCTTCCGCCATCGCTGTTCTTCCGGCCTTACTTCTCGCTGTCCAGGTGTGCCATCTGCGCAGCAATGTACCGGTCGCCCGCGGCGGCCTCGGCGGGCATCGCGGCCTCGACCGCCCGCAGGTCGGCGGCGTCGAGCTTGAGGTCGAGGGCGCCGAGCGCCTCTTCGAGCCGGACCCGGGTGCGGGCGCCGACCAGCGGCACGATGTCCTCGCCCTGGGCCAGCACCCAGGCGATGGCGGTCTGCGCCACGCTGACGCCCTTGGCCTCGGCTATCACCCGCAGCGCCTCGACCAGGGCCAGGTTGGCGCCGAGGTTGTCGGCGCTGAAGCGGGGGCTGGCGCCGCGGAAGTCCCCGGCGGCCAACGGCCGGTCCGCCGACCAGTGGCCGCTGATCAGACCGCGGGAGAGGACACCGTAGGCGGTGATGCCGATGCCCAGCTCGCGGGCGGTGGGCAGGATCTCGGCCTCGATCCCCCGGGAGATCAGCGAGTACTCGATCTGCAGGTCGACGATGGGGTGGACGGCGTTGGCCCGGCGCAGCGTCTCCGCGCCGACCTCGGACAGGCCGATGTGCCGGACGTGGCCGGCCTGGATCATCTCGGCGATGGCGCCGACCGTCTCCTCGATCGGGACGGCTGGGTCGAGCCGGGCCGGGCGGTAGATGTCGATGTAGTCGGTGCCGAGCCGGCGCAGTGAGTAGGCGAGGAAGTTCTTGACCGCGGCGGGGCGGGCGTCGTTGCCCCAGAAGCCGCCGTCGACGTCGCGCAGGGCGCCGAACTTGACGCTGACCGCGACCTCGTCCCGGGCCCGGCCGCTGCTCCGCAGGGCGTCCCTGATCAGCAGTTCGTTGTGGCCCATGCCGTAGAAGTCACCGGTGTCGACCAGGGTCACCCCGGCGTCCATCGCGGCGTGGATGGTGGCGACGGACTCGGCCTCGTCGGACGGGCCGTACATCCCGGACATGCCCATCGCGCCGAGGCCGAGGGCGGAGACGCGGGGGCCGGTGCTGCCGAGCTGGCGGAGGTTCATGGCGGTCGGTCCTCTCGGAGGTGTGCAAGAGCGGGTACGGAGACAAGTATGCACGATGCGATGACAGATTTCAATATCTGTCATTCTGCTGGCGTTTTCCGGCGTACAGTTGCGGACAGGCGGGCGGACCGGCGGAGCGACACAAGGCACAAGGGGTGACGGCAGTGGGCAGCGGCGGACTTCGGTTTGTGCACCTGGGCATCGGCGAGCGGGCGGTCCCGTACGAGGAGGCACTGGCCGAGCAGCAGCGGCTGCACGCGCTGCGGGTCGCCGACGAGATCCCGGACACCGTCCTGCTGCTCGAACACCAGCCGGTCTACACCGCCGGGCGGCGCACCCGCCCCGAGGACTACCCGCTGGACGGGACCCCGGTGGTCGCGGTCACCCGCGGCGGCGAGATCACCTGGCACGGCCCCGGTCAGCTGATCGGCTACCCGATCGTCAAGCTGCCGGAGCCGATGGACGTGGTCGCCTACGTCCGCCGGCTGGAGGAGGCGCTGATCCGGGCCTGCGCCGGCTTCGGCGTGGCCACCACCCGGATCGAGGGCCGCAGCGGCGTCTGGGTGCTGGGCCAGGAGCTCCCCGGTGCGGTCGTGGACGCGGACCGGGTGGTGAACATCGGCGCGCTGACCCTGCGGATGGGCGCCAAGCTCGGCCTGGACCCGCGGCTGGCGGGCCCCAAGTACGCCGCCTCCAACGCGGGCCAGCGCGGCGACGACCGCAAGCTCACCGCGATCGGCGTACGGGTCGCCCGCGGGGTGACCATGCACGGCTTCGCCCTGAACTGCGACCCGGACATGACCTGGTTCGACCAGATCATCCCCTGCGGCATCCGCGACGCCGGGGTCGGCTCGCTCAGCGGCGAGCTGGGCCGGGACGTCACCGTCGCCGAGGCGCTGCCGGCGGTGGAGCGGCACCTGAACGACGTACTGGCGTCCGAGAGCCTTGAGGAACACGGGAATCAGCCGTCCCCGGCCGCGGTTGCCGTCTGAAGACTGTTCCGGGGCCCGTCCGGGCCATGGAATCGCAGGCGTATCCTGGGGACTCGCCTGACACTCATCAACATCGAGGGAGCCGCTACGTGTCCGCTGTCGCACCCGACGGTCGGAAGATGCTGCGACTGGAGGTCCGCAACAGCGAGACCCCGATCGAGCGCAAGCCGGAGTGGATCAAGACCCGGGCGAAGATGGGCCCCGAGTACACCGCGCTGCAGTCGCTGGTGAAGTCCGAGGGCCTGCACACGGTGTGCCAGGAAGCGGGCTGCCCCAACATCTTCGAGTGCTGGGAGGACCGCGAGGCGACCTTCCTCATCGGCGGCGACCAGTGCACCAGGCGCTGCGACTTCTGCCAGATCGACACCGGCAAGCCGGCCGACTTCGACCGCGACGAGCCGCGCCGGGTCGCCGAGTCGGTGCTGAAGATGGACCTCAACTACGCCACCATCACCGGCGTCGCCCGCGACGACCTGGAGGACGGCGGAGCCTGGCTGTACGCCGAGACGGTGCGCCAGATCCACGCGGTGACCGCCGAGCGCCCCACTGGGACCACCGGCGTCGAGCTGCTGATCCCCGACTTCAACGCGGTGCCCGAGCAGCTCGCCGAGGTGTTCTCGTCCCGCCCGCAGGTGCTGGCGCACAACGTGGAGACGGTGCCGCGGATCTTCAAGCGGATCCGCCCCGGCTTCCGCTACGAGCGGTCACTGGCAGTGATCACAGCGGCCCGCGAGGTCGGCCTGGTCACCAAGTCCAACCTGATCCTGGGCATGGGCGAGACCCGCGAGGAGGTCAGCGAGGCCCTGCGGGACCTGCACCAGGCGGGCTGCGAGCTGATCACCATCACCCAGTACCTGCGCCCCTCCCCCCGGCACCACCCGGTCGAGCGCTGGGTCAAGCCGCACGAGTTCGTCGAGCTGCAGCAGGAGGCCGAGGAGATCGGCTTCGCGGGCGTCATGTCCGGCCCGCTGGTCCGCTCCTCCTACCGCGCGGGCCGGCTGTACCGGCAGGCGCTGGAGCACCGCGGCAGCACAGTCTGAGGACGTCCGAAATCCTGTACGAGGGTTTCCCAACGTTTGACCCGGGGGTCACCGCGCGGTAACACGGTGTGGTGACGATGGGGTGGCAGTCTCGACAACTGCACCCCGGACAGACAGCACGACCACGAGGGGAGTGGTTCAGCATGCAGTCGGCAACGCGAGCGCAGTCCACCGGGCGGCCGTCGGTCACCGGCAGTCTCAGCACCGGCAGCGGCGGCGGCCTGTTCACCGGCGGCCTCCGGTCGGTCGGTGACGCGCTCCGGATGGCGGAGTCCGTCCTGCTCGGCGGCGGCCAGCAGACCGCGCGCCGCAACGCCTGGGACGCCGTCTGCGAGAACCGGCGCCATGCGCAGGACCGCGACGACGTGAGCCGGGTCCAGATCCGCTCCGCCCGCTGACGGCGTCCGCGGGCCGGCCTGCAGGCTCAACGGGCAGGCCTGCGGGGCTCAGCGGGTGGCCCTGCGGGGCTCCGCAGGGCCGTTCGAACGCAACGAGATCAACCCGATACGGACTCAGGCCCCCGGGCTTGGGATTCAGGGGTGGTCGCCCCGTACGATGGGCCCATGGCGAGGCAGGAAACCACCGACGAAAACCCCGGACGGCTCAAGCAGATCCGTCTGGCGTACACCATGACCAAGCGGGTCGACCCGAAGATCGGTCTCATCATCGCCGGTATCGGGCTCGGCACCTTCGCGGTGCTCCTCGTTATCGGCTTCCTGGTCGGACACCCGATCGCCCTGGGCGTGCTGGGTTTCTTCGCAGGAGTGCTGGCCGCCGTGGTGGTCTTCGGCCGCAGGGCCGAGAAGGCCGCCTTCGGGCAGATGGACGGGCAGCCCGGCGCGGCAGCGGCCGTGCTGAACAACATCAAGCGCGGCTGGACGGTCACCCCCGTGGTCGCCGCGACGCGGCAGCAGGACGCGGTGCACCGCGCGGTCGGCCGTCCGGGCATCGTCCTGGTCGGCGAGGGCAACATCAACCGGCTGCGGCCGCTGATGGCCGCCGAGAAGCGCAAGATGAGCAAGTCGGCCGGCGACGTCCCGGTGATCGACATCATCGTGGGCGACGGCGAGGGCCAGATCCCGCTGAAGCGGCTGCAGATGCACCTGACCAAGATGCCGCGGACGCTTCCGGCGTCCCAGGTCACCCAGATCAACGACCGGCTGCGGGCGATGGGCGACCTGATGACCAACGCGCCGATCCCCAAGGGCCCGATGCCCAAGAACGCGCGGATGCCCAAGGGCCGCTGACCGGCTTCGCCGGCGCCGCTCCTGAGACGACCGGCCACCGGGCGACCGACCACCGAGACTTCTGAGACCACCGAGACAACAGACGGCCCCGGCCGCGCAACCTCCCGAAGGGAAGGACGCGCGACCGGGGCCGCCGCTTTCGCTGTGTTCTTTATCGCCCGCCGTGCTAGATCCGGACCTCGATCGTGCCGACCAGGCGGTCGTGCATACCGCGGCCGTCGCGGTCCCAGATCACCGCAGGGATGACCAGCATCATCAGGAAGGTGCGCAGCGCCACCTGCCCGAGCGTCGCCCGCGCGCCGTCGGCGCGCACCACCCGCAGGCCCAGCAGGCGCTTGCCCGGCGTGCTGCCGATGGTGCCCACGGTGAGTACGCTGAGCACGAAGAACACGAAGTAGGCCCAGTCGTTGGTCCGCGCCAGGTCGTCGTGGGCGATGAGCCCGTAGGCGACGAGCACGCACAGCCACCAGTCGACGACGAGCGCCGCCACCCGGCGGCCGGTCGACGCCATCGACCCGCTGCCCTGCTCGGGCAGGCCGAGCCGCTGGCCCCGGTACTCGGGGGCGCCGTCCGTCTGCTCAGGGCCGACCTTGGGGCCTTCGATCCACGATCCGAGCGCATTTCTACTGTCGTCCACAACGCCACAGTAGCCGCCCGGGGACTGACGCCCGGCGGCCGGGGTAGGGACCGGGACATAGCGCCGAAATTGGTCTAGTCCAGCTCCGGAGAGTGAAACAATGACACGATCATCAGAGCCGCGAAGACCAGGCGCCGCAAGGGTCGTCCCCCTGTTGACCTGGTGCGGTTAACATCCGCGAAACATGCGAGTCACAGACAAGAAACGCCCTGTTCCTATCGTGGGCCACACCGGTACCGCCGGGCGACCGGCGGTCCGCACCCGCAATCCTGGCGCTCCGCCGGGCCGAGGAGGTTGGATGTTCAGCAACGCCGACGAGATGTCGCGGTACATCTCGGAGAACGACATCAAATTCGTCGACGTCAGGTTCTGCGACCTTCCAGGTGTGATGCAGCACTTCACGGTGCCCGCGGAGACCTTCGACCCGACCGAGACCCTGATGTTCGACGGATCCTCGATCCGCGGCTTCCAGGCGATCCACGAGTCCGACATGGCCCTGGTCCCCGACCTGAGCACGGCCCGTCTGGACGCGTTCCGCAAGGACTCCCACCTCAACATCAACTTCTTCATCCACGACCCGATCACCGGCGAGCAGTACAGCCGTGACCCGCGCAACGTGGCCAAGAAGGCCGAGGCGTACCTCGCCTCCTCCGGCATCGCCGACACCGCCTACTTCGGCCCCGAGGCGGAGTTCTACGTCTTCGACGACGTCCGCTTCGAGACCAAGCAGAACAAGTCCTTCTACGAGATCGACTCCGAGGCCGGCGCCTGGAACACCGGGCGGGTCGAGGAGGGCGGCAACCGTGGCTACAAGGTCCGCTACAAGGGCGGCTACTTCCCGGCCCCGCCGGTGGACCACTTCGCCGACCTGCGCGCGGAGATGTCGCTTGAGCTGACCAGGGCCGGCCTGCAGATCGAGCGCCAGCACCACGAGGTCGGCACGGCCGGCCAGGCCGAGATCAACTACAAGTTCAACACGCTGCTGGCCGCGGCCGACGACCTGATGCTGTTCAAGTACATCATCAAGAACGTCGCCTGGCGGAACGGCAAGACCGCGACCTTCATGCCCAAGCCGATCTTCGGTGACAACGGCTCGGGGATGCACTGCCACCAGTCGCTGTGGACCGGCGGCGAGCCGCTGTTCTACGACGAGCAGGGCTACGCGGGCCTGTCCGACATGGCCCGCTACTACATCGGCGGCCTGCTCAAGCACGCGCCCTCGCTGCTGGCCTTCACCAACCCGACGGTGAACTCGTACCACCGCCTGGTCCCCGGCTTCGAGGCCCCGGTCAACCTGGTCTACTCGCAGCGCAACCGCTCCGCGGCGATCCGCATCCCGATCACCGGCGCGAACGCCAAGGCCAAGCGGATCGAGTTCCGCGCGCCGGACCCGTCCTCCAACCCGTACCTCGCCTTCTCGGCGATGCTGATGGCCGGCCTGGACGGCATCAAGAACAAGATCGAGCCACTGGAGCCGGTCGACAAGGACCTCTACGAGCTGGCCCCGGACGAGCACGCCTCGGTCCCCCAGGTCCCCGCCACCCTCCCGGCCGTCCTCGAAGCCCTCGAAGCCGACCACGACTACCTCCTGGCCGGCGGCGTCTTCACCGCCGACCTGATCGAGACCTGGATCGACTTCAAGCGCACCCAGGAAGTCCTCCCGATCGCCCTCCGCCCCCACCCGCACGAGTTCGAGCTGTACTTCGACCTCTAAAGGGCATCTGGCCTGGGGTCTTTCACATTTACAACAACGGCGTCGCTGCAGGCCACGGGTTTTCCGGCCTGCAGCGACGCCGTCTTTGGAGCAACCGCACAGCACTCGGACGCCTCTCATGTGTACCGGGTGTGACCCGAGATCGAACTCAGCGAAGGCCGTCCTCCGGGTCGGAACCCAGCGGGCGCACCCATCGCAGACTTCGACACCGGCCCCGCTCTACGCCGTCATCGCTGCGGCCACCGGGCATGCCCTAACCAAGGCACCACCTGCCAAGAAGCGCGCGCTGGCCGCCAGCGTGGGCGTCAACCTCATGTTGAACGCTGGATGGAACTGGCTGTTCTTTCGTGCACGCAGTCCACGTGCCGGCGTGGCGGGCACCGTCGCCCTGCACCTGCCCGTTCCGAACCGACCCTGACCGGCCGAAGGACAGGCAGCCACCAGGTGTTTGGCTGAGGGAGGCGTGGCTAGGCGGGAAGGGAGCGCATACGGACGAGCCGTAGGCACCGCACCGAGGAGCCGTCACCATGAACACCTTGTCAGGACGTACCGTCGCCTTTCTGGTCGCCCCCGAAGGGATCGAGCAACCGGAGCTGACCGGGCCGGACGACCTGGCCGCCTTCGACGACACCATGGTCGCCGAATTCGCCGAGGTCCGGGGGTAGGAGCCGCATGGGGAGCATGGAGATCCAGGCGCAGGGCGACCTCGAGTATCTCGTCCGTCCCGAAGGTGTCGACACGGTGGTGCGCGTCACCCCCGACGTGCTGCGCCGCGTCGCAGCCGCGGTGACCGACGAGGCCGCGGTGGTCGACCAGTCCGTCCGGTGGCTGCTGGAGCGTCAGGACGCACAGGACCTGCCGCCGCTGATCGACCTGGACGACATCGCTGCAGCCTATCCCGGCTTCATCGACGATCTCGACCGCCGTCTCGGCGAGGGAAGCTCCCGGTAGCGGGAGTTGTGCGTATGCGGTTTAGTGCGTCGGGGCGGGGTTAAGCGCCTGGTACCGGTCCTGCGTGCACCGCGGACCCCGGTCGGCATCACAGAGAGGTAGGCACCCTATGGCGGAGATCCCCGCAACGACCACCGACTCGGGCGCACCGGTGGAGAGCGACGAGCACTCGCTCACCGCCGGCGCGAACGGCCCGATCCTGCTGCAGGACGCGTACCTGATCGAACAGATGGCGCAGTTCAACCGGGAGCGGATCCCGGAGCGGCAGCCGCACGCCAAGGGCAGCGGCGCGTTCGGGCACTTCGAGGTCACCGGTGACGTCAGTGAGTACACCCGGGCTGCGGTGTTCCAGCCCGGCACGCGGACCGAGGCGCTGGCGCGGTTCTCGACCGTCGCAGGCGAGCGGGGATCGCCCGACACCTGGCGCGACCCGCGCGGCTTCGCCCTGAAGTTCTACACCTCGCAGGGCAACTACGACATGGTCGGCAACGACACCCCGGTGTTCTTCGTCAAGGACCCGATGAAGTTCCAGCACTTCATCCGCTCGCAGAAGCGGCGCGCCGACAACAACCTGCGCGACCACGACATGCAGTGGGACTTCTGGACCCTCTCACCCGAGACCGCCCACCAGGTGACCTGGCTCATGGGCGACCGGGGCATCCCGCGCACCTGGCGGCACATGAACGGCTACAGCTCCCACACCTATCTGTGGACCAGCGCCGAGGGCCGTCGCACCTGGGTGAAGTACCACTTCAAGACCGACCAGGGCATCGAGTGCTTCACGCAGGACGAGGCCGACCAGATGGCCGCCGTCGACACCGACTACCACACCAGGGATCTGTTCGAGCACATCCGCGACGGGCAGTACCCGTCCTGGACGATGTACGTGCAGCTCATGCCCTACGAGGACGCCGCCGACTACCGGTTCAACCCGTTCGACCTGACCAAGGTCTGGCCGCACGGCGACTACCCGCTCGTCGAGGTCGGCCGACTCACGCTGGACCGCAACCCCACCGACCACCACGCCGAGATCGAACAGGCAGCCTTCCAGCCCAACAACCTCGTCCCCGGCATCGGCCCCAGCCCCGACCGGATGCTGCTGGCCCGGCTGTTCGCCTACGGCGACGCCCACCGCCACCGCATCGGCGCCAACTACCAGCAGCTGCCGGTCAACGCACCCACCGCGCCCGTCCACTCGTACTCCAAGGACGGCGCGATGGCGTACCGGAAGACCGCCGACCCGGTCTACGCCCCCAACTCCAAGGGCGGCCCCGCAGCGGACCCCGCCGTCTCCGGGCCGCCGCCGAGCTGGGGTGTCAGCGGCGAGATCACCCGCGCCGCCTACGTCGACCACCCCGAGGACGACGACTGGGGCCAGGCCGGGACCCTGGTGCGCGAGATCATGGACGACGGCGCCCGCGACCGCTTGGTGGACAACGTGGTGGGCCACCTGCTCAACGGCGTCAGCGAACCCGTGCTGCACCGCGCCTTCGAGTACTGGACCGCCATCGACCCCGACGTCGGCCGCCGCATCCGCGAAGGCGTCCACGCCAAGGCCGGCGAGAAGGACCCCAAGGCCGAGCAGCAGGCCAACCCGGCCCGCAGCAGCATGCAGCACAAGGCATGACGGTTACGCCGTCGAGCCGGTCGGTCTCACTCGACGGTGAGCAGCAGTCCGTGGTCCGGGCCGCGCACCTCCATGCGGGAGGGCGCGGCCCGGCCGCGTTCCGCGTAGTGCGCGCGGATCGTGGCCAGCACCTGCGGCAGTGCCGCTTCGGTGTCGGCGGAGACCGGGCCGTGCTGCAGCCAGTGCACGCACAGGATCCAGTCGTCCAGCGAGGTCGGCGCGTCGGGATGCGTCGTCTCCGCGGACACGCACTGCTGAAGGACAGCGCCAGAGCATCGCGCCGGTGGGCGAGTCCGCACGGTGCACCAGCACCGAGCCCGGCACGTCGGCATCCACCACCCGGCGCTCGAACACTCGAACCGCCCCGCACGGCGACCGGGAACGGCGGGATCAGCGACCGAGGGCCTTGCTGAGCTGGGCTTTCGTCATGCTGGAGCGGCCCTTGATGCCACGCTGCCGAGCCTCATTGTAAAGCTGGTCCCGGGTGGGCCCGGCCGCGCCGGAGTGCGAGCGCTTGCCACCGCGCTCGGAGGAGGACATGTCGTGCGTGGAACTGCGGGAGGCCGTACGCGACTCGCCGGCGCGCGCCCGCTCCTTGTTGACGGTACGGGCCGCGATCTCCTCCGCACGCTTCTCGGTCTCTCCGCGCTTGCGGGCGCTGTCCTTGATGTGTTCGTACTGGCGCTCTCGCTTGGCGTTCGATCCTGCGGGCATGCCGTCCACCTCGTGTTTCGCAGTCGTCGGAGCATCCTGGGGTATAAGCCCCTTCCGTCCGAATAGCCCGGTTTCATCGGCTGAAACCAGGCGCGCGAAGCTGTGTCCCCCAGTACGGGAGGAACGACACGGAGGGCCTCGCGGACGTAGGGGAACGTGTCCGCCGAACGGCTGCACCTCGACGTAGTCGTCCACGATCCGGCGCATACCCGGCCGGGCCGCGTCGTCGACGGTTCAGTCCACACTCAGCAGCAGAGCGTGGCCCCTTCGTCCTGGCCATCCCCGGCGCCACCTGTTCGCAGGCCGCCACCTGCACACCCGCGACTCGGGCCGCCACCGATGAGTTGTCCCGGAGCGGCAGATACGGCGCAGCGGCCGACAATCCTCTGGCAAGGGCCATCTGGGCCGCAGCGTTGCAGAGTTGATATCGTCGGCTTTCATGATCCGTGTATGGGTGCCGTCGGCGCTGGTCTTGCTCGCCGGCTCGATCGTTGCCGCCTGGTTGATCTCCTCGGGCCACGTCGGCACCGGCGCAGTCCTCCTGGCGGTGTATCTCGCGCTCGCTGCGGCGGTCTCGCCGCTGATCTTCCCGCGGTCGGTGGACAACGCAGAGGCCCGACGCCGCGCCGAGGCCGACGGCCGCCCGATCGTCTTCTGGCGGCCCGGCTGCACCTACTGCATGCGACTTCGCATGCGCCTTGGCCGCGACGCCCGCCGCGCGCACTGGGTGAACATCTGGCGTGACGCGGCTGCGGCGGAGACGGTGAGGCAGGTGAACGACGGGAACGAGACGGTGCCCACGGTAGTCCTGGCGGGTCGCCCGCACACCAACCCCGACCCTGCGTGGCTGCGCGAACAGCTCCGCTCGCTCGTGTGAACGCGGCAGCCACCACGGCAGTGTTCGTGGGGCTTGCGTGCCTGCTGATGGCCGCTCGGAACAGGCAGCGGTGAAGTGGCGATGCGCTACCCCGGCCTCGTTCAGTCGGTGAGCAGGCTCTCCAGGGGGACGTCCGGGTCGGTGAGGCGTTCCGGGTCGACCGGTTCGCCGGAGCGGATGAGGCGTTGGATCGGCTCGACGACGTCCCAGACGTTGACGTTCATGCCTGCCAGGACACGTCCGCCGGACAGCCAGAAGGCGATGAACTCGCGCGAGGCGGTGTCGCCGCGGAAGACCACCTGGTCGTAGCCGCCGGGTTCGGTGTAGCCGGTGTACTCCATGCCGAGGTCGTACTGGTCGGTGAAGAAGTACGGCAGGCGGTCGTAGACGGCGTCCTGGCCGAGCATCGAACGGGCTGCCGTGCGGGGCTGGTTCAGGGCGTTGGCCCAGTGCTCGACGCGGATGCGGCGGCCGAGCAGCGGGTGGTGGGCGTTGGCGACGTCGCCTGCGGCGTAGACGTCGGGTGCGGAGGTGCGCAGGTGCTCGTCGGTGGTGATGCCGTTGTCGACGTCCAGGCCTGCCGCGGTGGCCAGTGCGGTGTTGGGGCTGACGCCGACGCCCACCAGGACGGTATCGGCGTCGATCAGTGTGCCGTCGGCGAGCCGGACCGCGGCGACGCTGCCGGTGGTGCCGGTGATCCGGTCGACCTGGACCCCGAGGCGCAGGTCCACGCCGTGCTCACGGTGCAGGTCGGCGAAGATCTGCGCCACCTGCGGGCCGAGGACCCGCAGCAGGGGGAGTTCGGCGGACTCCAGGACGGTGACCTGCGCGCCGGCGGTCCGGGCCGCCGCGGCTGCCTCCAGGCCGATCCAGCCTGCGCCGATGACCACGACACGGGCCTCGGCCCGGAACGCGGCCCGCAGGCGGTCGCTGTCCTCCAGGCTGCGGAGCTGGTGCACACCGTCCAGGTCCGCTCCGGGGACGTTCAGCGGGCGGGGTGCGGCGCCGGTGGCCAACAGCAGCCTGGCATAGGGCAGTCGGCTGCCGTCGGCCAGGGTGAGGAGGTGGTTCGCGGTGTCCAGGGCGGTGGCCCGGGTGTCCAGGCGCAGGTCCACGTCGTGGTCGCGGTACCACTCCAGCGGATGTACGTAGACCGAGGCCCGTTCGTCCTTGCCCAGTAGGTAGCCCTTGGACAGCGGGGGGCGCTCGTAGGGGTGCTCGCGCTCCTCGCCGATGAGGAACAGGCGTCCGGCGAAGCCCTCCTCGCGCAGGGCTTCGGCCGCCTTCGCGCCGGCCAGGCCGGCTCCGACGATCACGTACGCGTTGTCGGTGGTGGCCATCGTCATCGGTTCCTCTCGGTCGCGGGCATGGTGGAGCGGACGGCGTCCTCGCTGCGGGCGATGACCACGGTGCCGTCGTCGGCGGTGATGATGGGGCGCTGGATGAGCACCGGGTGCGCGGCGAGCGCGTCGATCCACTGCTGACGGCTGTCGGGATCCCTGGGCCAAGTCCCCAGGCCCAGCCCTGCGGCGGCGGGCTCGGAGGTACGGGCGATGTCCCACGGCTCCAGGTGGAGCCGCTGCAGCAGTTCGGTCAGCTCGTCCCCGGTCGGCGGGTCCTCCAGGTAGCGGCGCACCGTGTACTGCGCGCCTTCCTCGTCCAGGAGCGAGAGCGCGGACGCGCATTTCGAACAGGTGGGGTTGATCCAGATTTCCATGGAAGTCCCTGCCGTGGTGGTGGTGAGGGTTCAGCGGGTGCCGGTGACGCCGGTGCATGCCAGGAACTCCGCGCGGGAGCGCGCGTCGGTGCGCAGGATGCCCAGCAGGCTGGAGGTGAGGGTGCGGGCGCCGGTGGCCTGGACGCCGCGGAGTGTCATGCAGGTGTGTTCGGCGTCGATGACCACTCCCACGCCCTTGGGGTCCAGGTTCTCCTGAAGCCAGTCGGCCACCTGCTTGGTCAGGCGTTCCTGCACCTGGGGCCGGCAGGTGAAGTACTCGACGACGCGGGCGAGCTTCGACAGGCCCAGGATCCGGGCACCGGGCAGGTATCCGACGTGGGCGGTGCCGACGAACGGCAGCAGGTGGTGCTCGCACACCGAGCGCAGAGGTATGGAACGGGCGAGGACGAGTTCGTCGTAGCCCTCGTCGTTGGGGAACGTGGTCAGGTCGAACGGGCGCGGCGTGAACAGTTCGGCGTAGGCGCGGGCCATCCTGCCCGGGGTGTCGCGCAGGCTCTCCGAGTCGGTGGAGACGCCGAGCGCCTTGAGGAACCGGGAGGCGGCCTCCTCGGCGGCGTCCAGATCCATGCCGCTCGTGTCCGCGGCCACGTGCAGGGGACCGCCGGTCCAGGTGTTCATAGTCCCTCCACAGGTGCGTACGGACGGCGAGCGTGCGCTCCTGCTTCGCTGCCGCTTTTCGCCAACAAGTCTTGTCTTTATTCGCTACCCTCGTCAAGCTCACCAGCCCAGAGAGGGAACTGCTCATCACGTCCATGGCTGTTGGAGTTATGTTGGACGCGTGACGAGTGAGGAACCGGCCCTGTCGCCGCACGGAGCGGTCGACGCCATCGACTCCGTGAGCGTGCTCGCAGAGGAGTCGCGGCGGCGCATGTTCACGTTCATCCGCCGCGCCGGACGGCCGGTGACCAGGGACGAGGCAGCGGCGAGCATAGGCGTCTCCCGCAAGCTCGCCGCCTTCCACCTCGACAAGCTGGTCACTGCCGGACTGCTGCGTGCCCGCTACGGAGACCCCGGCGCACCGCGTCGCGTCGGCCGGCAGCCGAAGGTGTACGAGCCCACCGACCTGCAGATCGCAGTCAGCATCCCGCAGCGCCGCCACGAGCTCCTTGCCGGCCTGCTCCTGGAAGGCGTGCTCGGTCAGACGGACGGGCACACCGCCGCAGCCGCGGCCACCGGCGCAGCCGCCGACGCCGGTCGGCGCCTGGGAGAACAGGAGCGCGAGCGAAGCCGCCCCGGCCGTCTCGGCACCGAGCGCGCTCTAACGATGTGCGAACGGATGCTGGACGCCTACGGATACGAGCCGGTCCGCGAGACCCCGACCCGGGTCAGGCTCCGCAACTGCCCCTTCCACCCCCTCGCGGGCCAGGCAGCCGAGCTGGTCTGCGGACTCAACCACGCGTTCCTCGACGGATACCTGCACGGCCTGGACGCCACGGCCGTGCAGGCAGTGCTGGCCCCCAGCCCCGGCGAGTGCTGCGTCGTCCTCACCGACCCCACCGCATCACCCCAGAGCCGCACCCGCGACTGAAGCCCTGGCGCGTGCGTGCGATCTGCGCTGCGGCCACCACCGGGCGCCGAAGCGGAGTGCGGTGTGGAGAACAAGCCGGACCGGGAGTCGGCGCGGGCAGTGGAGACCGGCCCAGTGGGCTATTCGAGCACGGACACAGCTGCCTTCAACTCGCCGAACATCTGTCGCGCGTACTCGACGAGAGTCCGCTGATCCGCCGTCGACGTCCATCGGTCGAACGCGCCGTAGAACGCGCGCGTCCCCAGTTCGGCTGCGAGATCGGCGACGAGCTCCGGGACGTCCCGCGCGCGAAGCGCCTGCGCCATCGCCTCGGACAACGCCGCCCGCTTGGAGGCGGAGCGCTCCCGCAGCTCCGCACTGTTCGCAAGGACCGCCCGAAGCCGCCGCCCGATGTCCCGCCGGTCCTGCGCGAACGAGGACGCGAGTGCGTCCAGCGCCAGACTGGCCAGTTCCAGGGGCGTGGCCGCTGCAGGTGCCTCGGCGATCGCCTCGGCCACGATCCGGTTGTGGATCTCCTGTCCGGCGAACAGCACCTCGCGCTTGTCGGCGAAGTGCCGGAAGAACGTGGTCTTGGTCAGCCCCCCGGCCCGCTCGGCGATCTCGTTGACCGTCGTCGCCTCGTACCCCTGCTCCGCGAACAGCTCGACCGCGGCGCGTACCAGCCGTTCCCGTGCGTTCGGTTCCCATCGCGCCATGGAGGCAATCCTAGGCGATGTGACTCGGTAACATCACGGTGGTACGGTGACGTTACCGAGTCACATCACTTTCAGGGAGATCCTCATGCGCGTCTTCGTCACCGGTGCCAGCGGCCACATCGGCTCCGCCGTTGTCCCCGAGCTCATCCACGCGGGTCACGACGTCGTCGGCCTCGCGCGTTCCGACGAGGCAGCCGCCGCCGTCCAGGCGATGGGCGCCGAGGCCCGCCGCGGGAACCTGACCGACCTCGACGGCCTGCGCGAAGCCGCCCGCAACACCGACGCGGTCGTCCACCTCGGCTTCCAGCACGAGGGCATCGCGTCCGGCCGCTTCGCCGAGGCCGCCGCACAGGACGAGGAGGTCGTCCACGCGATCTGCGGCGAACTCGTCGACACCGGCAAGGCCTTCCTCGGCATCGGCATGGGCCGCGTCGAGGACCTGGTGAACCACCCCAACCCCCGCGCCAAGGTCGCGCTCGCCATCCACGGGTACACCAAGCGCGGCGTGCGCACCGTCCTGGTCGCGGTCCCGAACGTCACCCACAGCGAGCGCGACCGGCACGGGTTCATCCCGCAGTACCTCCGGATCGCCCGCCAGACCGGCATCGCCGGCTACATCGGCGACGGCAGCAACACCTGGGCCGCGGGCCACACCCTCGACGTCGCCCGCGTCTGGGCGCTCGCGGTGGCGGGGGCCCCGGCCGGCTCGCAGGTCACCGGTGCCACCGAAGCCGGCGTCCCGGTCCGCACCATCGCCGAGAACGTCGCCCACCACCTGGACATCGAGGCGGTGAGCTTGTCACCGGAGCAGGCAGCCGAGCACTTCAAGGCCTTCCCCTTCATCGGCATCGACGTCAGGATGCCGAACCAGGCAACCCGGCAACTGCTCGACTGGACACCGGCCCACCCCACCCTGCTCGCCGACCTCGACGCAGGCTTCTACTTCGACCGCTGAACCGCCAGGGGCTACGAATTCGCGCAAGCGTCGGCCGGCGAGGCGGTTGTTCCGCCAGATGATGTTGCGGTGGACCTGCCGCGACGGGCGGCACAAGTCAGGCACAGCCTGCGGCGGTCTTCGCCTCGGCCGGGCTCCGGGCCGGGTCGACGGCCTGCTCGTCGGAGGTGCAGCAGGCGGTGGTGCCGCAGCAGGCGTCCGGGGCGGCCCCGGCGGACCCGGCGGACCCGGCGCTCTTGCCGAGGGTGTCGGCGTCGGCCTTGACGACGTACACCTCCCACGGCTCCTGGCCGGGGCCGGTGACCCACACCTTGTCCTGGAGGGCGTAGCAGCAGGAGGTGTCGTTCTCCTCGAAGGTCGCCAGGCCGGCGTCCCTGAGGCGGGCGGTGGTGGCGATGACCTGCTCGGTGGTCTCGACCTCGACGCCGAGGTGGTCCAGGCGGGTGTCCCCGCCGGCCTCGCCCTCGATGAGGACGAGCTTGAGCGGGGGCTCGGCGACGGCGAAGTTGGCGTAGCCGGGGCGGCGCTTGGCCGGCTCGGCGCCGAAGAGCTTGGAGTAGAAGGCGATGGAGCCTTCGAGGTCGGCAACGCGCAGGGCGAGTTGAACACGGGACATGGTGGTGCTCCTCGATCCAAGGCCTTGTATCGACGTCTGTCGATACAGTGAGCTTGCCTCTTCGGATAGATGGCTGTCAACATAGACGTATGTCGAATCTGGAACTGCCGGTGCTCGGCCAGGACGACGCGGCCGGGTGCTGCTCGCCGCTGGTCCGCGAGCCCCTGGGCGAGGAAGCCGCCGCCGACCTGGCGAAGATGTTCAAGGCCCTGTCGGACCCGGTGCGGCTGCGGCTGCTGTCGCTGATCGCCTCGCACGAGGGCGGCGAGGCGTGCGTCTGCGACCTGACCGGTCCGTTCGACGTCTCCCAGCCGACGATCTCGCACCACCTGAAGGTGCTGCGCGAGGCGGGCCTGGTCGGCTCCGAGCGGCGCGGCACCTGGGTCTACTACTGGGTGCTGCCGCCCGCTCTGGCCAAGCTGTCCGCCCTGCTCCAGGCCCCGGCCGCCACCGCGTCCGCGTCCGCGCAGGCTGCGAGATGACCGACACAGCTCCGCTCCACCGCCGCACGGTGGTGGAGTTCGTCGGGACCGGTGCGTTGGTCGCCGTCGTGGTCGGCTCCGGCATCCAGGCCGCCAAGCTGTCCCAGGACGTCGGTGTGCAGCTCCTCGCCAACTCCCTGGCCACGGTGTTCGGGCTGGGCGTGCTGATCGCCCTGCTCGGCCCGGTCTCCGGCGCACACTTCAACCCGGTGGTCACGCTGGCCGCCTGGTGGACCGGGCGCCGCGACGGCCAGGGCCCGAGCCTGCGCGAGGTCGCCGCCTACGTGCCCGCCCAGATCGGCGGTGCGATCGGCGGGGCGGTGCTGGCGGACGCGATGTTCGCCGAGCCGCTGGTGCGGTTCTCCACCCACAACCGCTCGGCGCCGCACCTGTGGCTGGGCGAGGTCGTCGCCACCGCAGGGCTGGTGCTGCTGGTCTTCGGCCTGGCCCGCGCCGAACGCGCGCACTTCGCGCCGGTCGCGGTGGCCTCCTACATCGGCGCCGCGTACTGGTTCACCTCCTCCAGCGGCTTCGCCAACCCGGCCGTCACCATCGGGCGCACCTTCACCGACACCTCCGCGGGCATCGCCCCGGGCTCGGCGCTGCCGTTCGTCGCCGCGCAGCTCGTCGGCCTGGCAATCGGCGTCGTGCTGGTAGCGGTGATGTTCAGCCGCCCCGGCACGGCCGACGCCGAGGACGTCGAGCAGGCCGAGGCCGTCGTGGACGTTGAGGACGTCGTGGACGTTGAGGCCGTCGCGGACGCCGTGGACGCCGTGGTCCCGCACGGCGAGCACCACCCGGTTGCCGCAGGCCGCTGAACCCCGCCCCGCTGTTCCCGCCTCGGAGGAAGAACCCGTGAGTACTCCCGCCGTCCCGTCCGTGCTGTTCGTCTGCGTGCACAACGCCGGCCGCTCCCAGATGGCCGCCGCCTTCCTCACCCGCCTCGGCGGCGACCGGGTCGAGGTCCGCTCCGCCGGGTCCGCCCCTGCTGACAGCGTGAACCCGGCCGTGGTCGAGGCCCTGGCCGAGGTCGGCATCGACGTCTCCGCCGAGGTGCCCAAGGTGCTGACCGTCGAGGCGGTGCAAGCGTCCGACGTAGTGATCACGATGGGCTGCGGCGACGCCTGCCCGTACTTCCCCGGCAGGCGGTACCTGGACTGGAAGCTGGAGGACCCAGCCGGCCAGGGTGTCGACGCCGTCCGCCCGATCCGCGACCGGATCGAGCAGCGCATTCGCGGCCTGCTCGCTGACCTCGGCATCGAGCCGGTCGCCTGACCACCGCGGTGACACCAGTGGCGGCATCGTGGCGAGCACCGCGAGCGCAGGGGCCTGAACGGCCAGGGCCCGCGCAGGGCGTGACGTGGGACGCCATCGCCGCCTGCGACCACCTGCACCTGGGCGGCACCGGCTGCATCGCCGTCACCGACGGCACGGCGCGGCGCGGTGGTGGCTACGGAGGGCGGGGAGATGCGCCGCATCCCCGTGTTCGTGGCGGACGTGGTCGACATCTCCGGCTGCGGCGACGCTTCTCGGCCGGAATGATCTGCGGGCTGACTCTCGGTCAGGCCCCGTGGAGCGCAGCCGTACTGGGCACCGACACCGCCACGTAGGTGGTCACCGACCTGGGCTCGGACTTCGGCAGCTACGACCTGGAGACGGTCACCGCCTTCGCCGCGGGCGCGGCACGACTGCCGCTCTGACCCGGAGGAAACGAGCAGGGCACCGACAGCGGACAAGCGACGGGATCTCCGGCAGCGGCGCACGGGACCATCCCCGCGGGCGCGAGGAGCAGTTCGCCGGCGGCCCGGCGGGACAGGTCGTCGAGGGACCATCCCCGCGGGCGCGAGGAGCAGGCTGCGTGATCTGCGGGTTTATCCGGGGGTGCTGCGGAAATCGCGTACTTTCAGGGGTTCCGGCAATTCGGGTCCAACGTGCTTGACCATCTGTTTCTGGACCCTATCGGCCTTCGAAGCGAAGGCGTTCGGGTGGCTTGATCGACCGCCGCCACTACCGCGCAGGCGCCCGCCAGGGCTGCCGCTCGGCGGTGCTGCTAGCCCTGTCCCGGCCGGTAGAAGTCAGTGGCCGGCGTCGGACTTGACGGCTTTTGTGGCGAAGTAGCCGGGGAGCCAGCCGGTGGTGGCGTTCGACTGGTGCGGCGCCTCGGTGAAGCCGGTGATGGCGAACCCCGCGGCGATCTGCCCGCCGAGCTGTTCGTTGAGCGTGTGGCTGTACTCAACCGGCGCGTCCAGGCCCCACAGCCGTTCCCGCTCGGCGGGTTCCAGGTGGGTGACGTCGCTGTAGGGCAGGCGGTGACGCACCACCAGTTCCCCGCGCGCCTCCAGGGGTTCGGCGTCGAAGAGGTACACGTCCGGGTTGAGGAAGCCGGACAGCAGCGTTCCGCCGGGGCGCAGCACGCGGTGGCACTCGCGCCAGACCGGCGCCAGCTCCGGGATGAACAGGTTGGAGACCGGGTGGACGACCAGGTCGAACGAGGCGTCCGAGAACGCGCTCAGGTCGCGCGCGTCGCCGAGCACGGTACGCAGGTCGAGCCCTTCCCGCGCCGCGACGGTCTCGTCCTGCGCCAGTTGGCGGGGCGAGTTGTCGAAGACGGTCACCCGCGCACCCGCCGCAGCCAGCACCGGCCCCTGCTGTCCACCGCCGGAGGCCAGGCACAGCACGTCGCAGCCGCCGATGTCCGGCGGGAACCAGGCCGGGTCGACCGACTCGTACCCGATCAGCACGATGGACCACTGACCGGCCCGCGCCCGCGCGATCACCTCCGGGCCGACCGGGCGCGACCACTCGTTGCCCTCCTCAACCTCACGGTCCCAGGCGAGACGGTTGTGCGCGACGGGATCGAACGGTATCTGGCTCATACGCCTCAACCTAGTCGGAGACGGGACCCTACCGACTGACGACAGAACGGGACTGTTGGCGCCGGACGGCTCCTCGATCCGGGCAGAGCACGCTGGAGCACGCTGGAGGACATACGCTCGGGACCGACGCGCACGTCAGACGCACTCGTTCCCACACTGGAGGTTCCATGCCCAAGGGCTACTGGGTCAGCGCCTACCGAACCATTTCCGACCCCGAGAAGCTGGCTGCCTACAGCAGGCTGGCCGCGGTGGCCGTCAAGGCCGGGGGCGGGCGGACTCTCGTGCGGGGCGGTGCAGTCGTGGCACATGACGCCGGAATCGCCGAGCGCACCGTCCTCATCGAGTTCGACAGCTTCGAGCAGGCCGTCGCGGCGCACGAGAGTGCGGCCTACCAGGAAGCGCTGGCCGTCCTCTCCGACGGCGTCGAGCGCGACTTCCGCATCGTCGAGGGCATCGACTGACCGGGGCCCGGACCGCGGCACGCGCTCGGAGCGCCGTCAGCCCGTCGCCGAAGCCCTCGTCGTCCCCGGGTTCCGGGAGTGACGGGGGCTTCGGCGCCCCGCCGGCCTCGGCTCAGTTCCAGGTGACCGGGAGGTCGGTGAGGGTGTCGACCATCAGCCCGTCCTCGTAGTGGACCGGGGCGGCGGGGTCGGCCAGGCGGAGGGTGGGGAAGCGGTCCAGGAGGGCCGCGATGCCCTCGTGCAGCTGCATCCGGGCCACGGCCGCGCCGAGGCAGTAGTGCGGGCCCGCGCCGAAGGTCAGGTGGGGGTTGGGCGCGCGGGTGATGTCGAAGCGGTCCGGGTCGGCGAAGACGGCGGCGTCCCGGTTGGCGGCGCGCATGGACGGCAGCACGACGCTGCCCTCGGCGACGGTGCCGGACGGCAGGTCGACCGGGCGGACCGCGCGGCGCAGCATCCCGCCGTCGTCCGGCGGCGCGTAGCGGAGGATCTCCTCCACCGCGCCGGGGATCAGCGCCGGATCCCGGACCAGCGCCCGGTAGGCCTCGGGGTCGCGCAGCAGCGCGAGCATGCCGCGTCCCAGGGTCGCGGCGGTGGTCTGGTAGCCGCCGACCAGTAGGCCGAACACCGCGTTGCGGAGTTCGGCGCCGTCCAACGGGTCGCCGTGGTCGTCGCGTTGGGCGAGCAGCACGCCGAGCACGCCGTCACCGTCGCCGCCGTCGGACTGCTGCTCCGGCCGCCGGCGGGCGGTGGCGATGAGGGTGTCGACGTGGGCGAGCAGTCGGCGGACGGCCATCACCCGCTCCCGGGCGGAGGCGGCGGTGACCGAGAGGAAGGCGCGGGTGTCCGCCTGGAACCGCTCCCGGTCGGGCTCCTCGACGCCGAGGATGCGGGCCATCACCCCGGTCGGCAGCACCCGGGTGTAGCCGCTGACCAGGTCGGCCGGCTGCGGTCGGGCGGCGAGGGCGTCGGCCAGGGCGCACGCGGCGGCCCGTACCTGCGGACGCCAGCGCTCGGTCCGGACCCGGCCCACCGCGGGTTGCAGCAGTCGCCGCAGCCGGGTGTGCTCGGGGGCGTCCATGCCGGTCAGCGTCGCGCCGCCGCCGGTCACGTCGAGTCCGGGGAACTTCCGCGGGTCGCCGGGTCGGCGCAGGTCGCGGCTGAAGCCCGGGTCGACCAGGACCCGGACCACGTCGCCGTGCAGCACCGCGTGCAGGGCCTGGGCGCCGCCGTCGATCCGGACCTGGCGGAGCGGCGGGTCGGCGCTCGGCTGCTCCGCGGCGAAGCTCGGCTGCTCCGCGCCGAAGGGGCAGCGGGGCGGCGCGGACGGATCGGGCGGCGCGGACGGCTCTGGCATGGCGTGCCTCCTGGTGACGGGCGGTCAGTCCTGTTCGCGTACGGTGCCGTCGGCCGCGACCAGTCGACGGGTCAGGCCGAGCCGGTCGATGAACCTGCGGTCGTGGCTGACCACGAGCAGCGTTCCGTCGAAGTGGCCGAGGGCGTATTCGAGCTGCTCGATCGCGGGCAGGTCGAGGTGGTTCGTCGGCTCGTCCAGGACCAGGAAGTTGGCCTGGGCCTCCATCAGCAGCGCCAGGTCCAGCCGGGTGCGCTCGCCCGGGGACAGCGATCCCACCGGGCGCAGCACATGGTCGGAGCCGAGGCCGAACTTGGCGAGCAGGGTACGGGCGTCAGCGGGGGCCTGGCCGCTGCGGCCACGGAACGCGTCGACCACCGTGGCGGCCGGGTCGAAGGTGGCCCGGGTCTGCCCGATCTCGCCGACCACCACCGAGGCGCCCAGGCCGCGGCTGCCGGAGGCGAGCGGGACCCGGCCGAGCAGGGCCTGCACGAAGGTCGACTTCCCGGCGCCGTTGGGCCCGGTCAGCGCGACCCGGTCGCCCCAGCCGAGGCTGACGTCGACCGGGCCGAGCCGGAAGCCGCCGCGCCGGACCACCGCCCGCTCCAGCGCGGCCACCCGGTCCCCGCTGCGCTGCCGGGTCCCGAAGCGCAGGTGCAACTCCCACTCCTTGCGCGGTTCCTCGACCTGCTCCAGCCGCTGGACGTCGCGCAGCGCAGCCGCTGCCTTGGCTCCCGTGCGCTGGGCGGACTGGATCCGTCCGTGGCGCAGCATCTTGTCGCCGTCGGTGGCCTTCCGCGCGGTGCGCGCGCCGCTGGCGGCCCACTCCTGGGCGGTGCGGGCGCGGGCCACCAGGCGGTCCCGCTCGTCGGCGTAGGCCTGGTACTCCTCGTGGGCGTGCCGCCGGTCGCGCGCACGCTCCTCGGTGTAGGCCCGGTAGCCGCCGCCGTAGCGGGTGGCCCGGCCGGTGTGCACGTCGACGTCCAGCACGTCGCTCGCGATGTGCTCCAGGAACGCCCGGTCGTGGGAGACCACCGCGAGTCCGCCGCGCCGCCCGGCGATGTGCGCCTCCAGCCGCTCCAGGCCGTCCAGGTCCAGGTCGTTGGTGGGCTCGTCCAGCAGCAGGGTGTCGAACCGGGCCAGCAGGATCCCGGCCAGCGCGAGCCGGGCCCGCTCGCCGCCGGAGAGCGAGCCGCTCTGCCGCTCCACGTCCTCCGGCAGCCCCAGCTCCGCCAGCACGGCGGCAGCACGGACCGTCAGATCGGCTCCGCCCAGGGCGAGATAGCGCTCCAGGGCCTCGGCGTAGCCGTCCTCGCTCGCCGCCCCCGGCTGTTCGGCGAGCAGGTCGGCGGCGGCGAGCATCCGGGCCTCGGCGGCGCCGGTGCCGGTGCGGCGCTGCAGGTAGGCGAGGACGGTCTCGTCGGGGCGCACGTCGCGCTCCTGCGGGAGCAGCCCGACCGTGCCGGTGCTGGTGACGGCGCCCTGCTCGGGCTGCTCCTCCCCCGCCAGCAGCCGCAGCAGGGTGGACTTGCCGGAGCCGTTGGGTCCGACCACCGCCAGCCGGTCGGACCCGTCGACCAGCAGGTCGAGTCCGGTCAGGACGACATGGCTGCCGTAGCTGAAGGTGACGTCGCGGGCTCGTACGGACACGGTTCCCCTTGGGTGTCGGTCCCGGATCGGGAGGGAGGGCGAACGGGAGCAGGAAAGGAAAGGCGGGCAGCTCAGGCGGTAACGGCGCGCAGCCGCCGGGTGGCGGCCCACAGGCCGAGCAGGCCCATCACCGCCAGGTAGGCCGCGTGTCCGGCGAGGGACGGGCCGAAGTGTCCGAGCGAGACCGCGCGGACCAGTTCCACCGCGTGGAACAGCGGCGTCGCCTCGACCGCGAACTGGAGCGGGCGCGGGTACACCCCGAGCGGGTAGAAGGTGGTGGCGAACAGGAACATCGGCAGCATCGCGACCTGGACGTACTGGAAGTCCTGCCAGCCCCGGATGTAGGTGGCGACGGTCAGGCCCACGGTGGCGAAGGCGAAGGAGATCAGCAGCGCGCAGACCGGCACCAGCAGCACCCAGGCGCTGTGCAGCATCCCGAGGGCCGCGGCGAAGGCGAGGAAGCCGACGGCGGCGGTGAGCCCGCGCAGTACCGCCCAGAGGGTCTCGCCGAGGACCACGTCGGTGACGTCCAACGGGGTGGTGAGCACCGAGTCGTAGACCCGTTCCACCCGGAGCTTGCTGTAGAACACGTTGGTGGTCTCGCTCATGGCGTCGTTCATGGCGGCCGTGGCCAGCAGCGCGGGGGCGACGAAGGCCGCGTAGCCGAGGTTGGGGTCGTCGAGCCCGGGGACGTGGTGGACCAGGCGGCCGATGCCCACGCCCACCGAGAGCAGGTACATCAGCGGCTCGAACACCCCGGACAGCAGCACCAGCGGGCTGTGCCGGTACTGGAGCAGGTTGCGGTGCACCAGGGCGAGCAGGCGGCGGGTGCGCGCCGTCGCACGGTCGGCGGCGGGGGGCGGCCGAAGGGTGACGGCGGAGGGGGCGGTGACGGACATGGCGGGGTGTGCTCCTCGGGTCGGGCGGGACGGTTCCGGTGTCTCAGCCGTGCAGGGTGCGCCGGTACGCCCGGTGCGCGAGCAGCAGGCCCGCCGCGGCGAACAGCAGCAGGACGCCGGTGTGCAGCAGCTCCATGGCTGCCGTCCCCTGGCCCAGCGCCATCGACCGGCACAGCGCGACTCCGTGCCACAGCGGCGTGAGGTAGACCACGGACCGTGCCCAGAGCGGTAGTTGGCTGACCGCGAAGAAGGTCCCGCAGAAGAAGTACATCGGCATCACCAGGTAGCGGAACACCGCCATCAGCGTGCTGTGCCGTTCGGCGGCGGCGCCGAGCGCCATCAGCGGGGCGGCGAAGGCGAGGCCGGTCAGCGTCGCGCAGCCGACCACGGCCGCGGCCCGCCAGGAGCGGTCGATCCCGAACGCCGCCATGACCAGGGCGAACGCCGCGCAGCTGGTCAGCAGCCGGAAGCCGATGAACAGATAGTGCCCGCCGAGGATGTGGCCGGGCGCGAGCGGTGTGGCGGCTGTGGCCCGGTAGTTCTGCTGCCCGCGCACCGCGTTGTAGACGGAGAAGGCGCCCTCGATGAAGGCGGTCTGCATCGCGGCCCCGGCCAGCAGGCCGGGGGCCAGGAAGGTCGCGTAGGGCAGGCCGCCGGGGCGGCTGCCGCCGCTGCCGTCCACCAGCGAGCCGAGGCCGAGGCCGAGCGCGGTCAGGAACAGCAGCGGGTTGACGATGCTGATCACCACGGTGCCCCGCCAGGTGCGGCGGTACTGGTGCAGCCAGTACGAGGTCTCGCGCAGTGCGAGGTTCACGGTCCCCTCCGGTGGGGTTGTCAGGTCGGTCGGACGGTGCGCGGGACGGGTGCGCGGGGCAGGCAGAACGGCCGGTCAGTCGACCAGGGTGCGGCCGGTGAGGCGCAGGAAGACGTCCTCCAGGCCGGCCCGGCGGACCAGCGTGGCGGTCGGGGAGAGCCCCAGGGCCTGCACCTGTTCCTGGGCGGCGTCCGCGTCCGGGCCGTAGACCAGCACCCGGTCCGGCAGCTCCTCGACCCGGTCCGCGGCGCCGCTGCCGGTCAGGGTGCGGACCTTGTCCAGGGCGGTGGCCCGGTCCTGCCGGTCGAAGCGCAGTTCCAGCACCTCCCGGCCGGCGTGCTCGGCGATCAGCGCGGCGGGGGTGGACTCGGCGACGATCCGGCCCTGGTCCATCACCGCGAGGCGGTCGCACAGCTGCTCGGCCTCGTCCATGTAGTGGGTGGTCAGGATCAGCGTCACGCCCTGCTCCTTGAGCTGGTGCAGCCGCTCCCACAGCAGGTGCCGGGCCTGCGGGTCCAGGCCCGTGGTGGGTTCGTCCAGGATCAGGATCTCCGGGCTGTTGACCAGCGAGCGGGCGATGGTGAGCCGGCGCCGCATCCCGCCGGACAAGGTGTCGACCCGGGTGCCGGCCTTCTCCTCCAGCCGGGCGAACGCCAGCAGCTCGTCCGCCCTGGCCGCCCGCGCGGCCCGGCTCATGCCGAAGTAGCGGCCGTAGACCAGCAGGTTCTCACGGACCGTCAGTTCCCGGTCCAGGGTGTCGTCCTGGGGGACGACGCCGATCCGGGAACGGATCCGCGAACCGTCCGTCGCGGGGTCGAGCCCGAGCACCCGCAGGGTCCCGCCGGACGCCTCGGAGACGCAGCAGATCATGCGCATGGTGGTGGACTTCCCGGCGCCGTTCGGGCCCAGGAAGCCGTAGGTCTCGCCGCTGACGATCCGGAAGTCGACGCCGCGCACGGCGTGCACGGGCTCGCCGCCGCGTCGCCGGTGCAGCTTGGTCAGGCCGTCGGCGTGCACCAGCACGGCACGGTCGGTCGGGTTCACGGTGCTCCTCGTATCCTCGGCCCGGGGCGGGCCGTTGTCGTGGTCGGTGCTCGGCGGCTTGGTACTGACGCTCCGTCAGCCCTCGCGGGCGCGCAGGGCCAGGGCGCGGACGTCGGTCTTCCCGCTCGCGGTGAGCGGCAGCCGGTCCAGCGCGAAGATCCGCCGCGGCACCTTGTGCGCGGACAGCAGTTCCTTGCAGTGCTCGTAGAGCGTCGCCTCGGCCACCGGGGCGCCGGCGAACACCACGAAGGCGGCCAGCCACTGGTCGCCGCCGACGCCCCGGTCCACCCCCACCACCGCGCAGTCGCCGACCGCGCGGTGCCCGGCGAGCGCCCCGGCGACCTGCGCCGGATCCACCTTCAGGCCGTGCACATTGACCAGGTCGCTGCGGCGGCCGGCCAGCCGCAGCCGTCCCCGCTCGTCGATCCAGCCCCGGTCGCCGGTGGTCAGCGGCCCGTCCGGGTCGTCCTGCGGCCAGCGGCCCGCGCTCGCCGGGACATAGCCCGAGGACGCGTGCGCGCTGCGCACGGCCACCGGCCCCGGGCGGTCGCGCACCCCGGCCTCCAGCAGCACGCCCGGGTACGGGGAGCCGACGCAGCCCTCCTCGCCGCTCGGCGGCAGGTCCACGCTGATCGCCCCGCACTCGGAGGAGCCGTACTGCTGGGCCACCTCGCGCCCCCAGACCTCGCGGAACGCGGACCAGGTCGCCGCGTTGAGCGGCGCCCCGGAGCTGACGCACAGCCGCAGCAGCGGCTCGGGCGGGCGCTGCACCGCCCCCTGCGCCCAGGCCGCGTACTGGCCCGGCGCGGCGACCAGCACCGTCACCCCGTGCTCCGGCAGCACCGCGGCCAGTCGGCGCGGGGTGGCCGGACGGGCGGCCAGCAGGGTCGCCCCGGCCGACAGCACCGCGGTGACCCCGAGCGCGAAGCCGTAGGCGTGGTGCAGCGGGACCGCGCACAGCACCACGTCGCCGGGGGCGTAGCCGAGGTGCGCGGCGACCGCGCCCGCCTCCACGCACAGGCTGCGCTCGCTGCGCGCCACGCCCTTGGGCACCCCGGAGGAGCCGGAGGTGTGGAACAGCACCGTTCCGGCCTCGGGGGCCGGGCCGTCGGGGGCCGGGCCGTCGGGGGCCGGGCCCCCGGCGTGCGGTCCGTCGGCGTGCGGGCCTGGCAGCTCGGAGAACTCCGCCGCGCGGCGGACCGGGACGGTCACCGCCAGGTGCGCCCCGGCCGCGGCGGCCACCCGCTCCCGTTCGTCGTCCGGCTGGCCCGGCGGCACGTGGTAGACGGCCGCCCCGACCACCCCGGCCGCCAGGGTCCAGACCACGAGCTGCGCCGCGCCCTCGGCCTGCAGCGCGACCAGTCGGCCCCGGGCGCCGCGGCGTTCCAGCAGCGCCGCCGCGGCAGCCGTCTCCCGGCGCAGGTCCCCGTAGCTGGCGGGCAGTTCGCCCGGGATGAGCAGGGCCGGGGCGTCGTCCTCGGCGGGCGCGTCGGCGAGCAGCCGCGCCAGGCCCGAGACCTCGATCATCACAGTTCTCCCTCATGGGTCGCGTTGGCATGGGTCGCGTTGGCCCGGTAGACCCGGGCGACGTCCTCGCTCCACACGGCCGGGACCGGCGCGTCGCCGCCGTGCCGGCCGTGCCGCTTCAGCTCCAGCCGGACCAGCCGGTCCGGCGCGGTGCCGACCCGGGCCAGGTAGCGGACCGTGGTGCCGCCGGCCGCGCGCTGCTCGTGCGGGTTGTAGCCGCCGCCGTCCGGGCAGAAGCCGGCCCGGTCGACCAGCAGCGACACCGCCCGGTCCAGCGCGTCCGGCGCGGTGGAGACCACCCGCAGCGCGGTGTGCTGCTCGGTCTCCGCCCGCCGTTCGGCCGCGCGCACGTCCGGGCCCGCCTGGGCCGCCGGACAGGAGAAGATCTCGACGACCGAACCGGCCGCCCCGCCCCGGCCGGGCACCGACGCATGGGTGATCCGGACGTCGGCCCCGGCCAGGGCGGGGCCGTGCCGTTCGGCCAGCCGCTGCTTGACCACGACGCTCGGCACCAGCGCCCCGGCGCTCAGGCCGAGATCGGCCAGCGCGACGAGCAGGGCGTCGTGGTCGGGCGGGAACAGCAGCAGGGCGCTGTGGTCGTAGACGCACAGCCCGGCCAGCTCGCGGAGCTCGGCGGGCGGGAGCAGCGCCCCGAGTACGGCGGCGGTGCCGGTGTCCGGGTCGAGACGGGCGGCGCGGTCCACCGCGGCGGCCAGCCGGGCGCGGTCCTGCGGGTCCAGCGGCGCGGTGGTGGCCGGGGCGGTGGTGCGGGTCGGTGTCGGTGAGTGAGCCATGGTCAGCCTCCCGGAGCGGGATCGGTCGCGGCGGTCAGCAGGTCGCTGACCCGTTCGGCGACGGCGAGGGCGAGCAGGTGGGTGTTGGCGCGCACCGGGACCGGGCAGATGCTCACGTCGGCGACCCACAGGTCCCGCAGGCCGTGCACCCGGGCCTGCCGGTCGACCACGCCGCCGGTGTCCGGGTCGTCCCCCATCGGGGCGCCGCCGTGCAGGTGGTGAGCGGTGGTCAGGGCGTGCAGCACCCCGGCCGAGCCGCCGGGCGCGTGCACCCGGCGGGGCCGCAGCGCGGTCCTGGCGGCCCCGGTCCCCAGCCAGCGCAGGCCCAGCGCCGCCGCCGCGGTCAGATCGGCCAGGTCGCGGCCGGTGTAGTGGAAGCGCACCCGGGGCGGACCGGGGAAGGCCCCCGGTTCGACCACGCCGGTGCCCTCGCTGCTCAGCAGCGAGGCGACCAGCAGGGCGCGGCGGTGGGCCAGCGGCAGGCCGAGCCGGAAGTCGTGGTAGACCTCGAGGGCCGTGTCGGCGAGACCGTCGACCTGGCCCGCGGCCAGCCGCAGCAGCACCTGGAACCACGGCCGCCCCTCGGTCCCGTGGCCGCTGTCGAGGCCGAACGGCAGGTGCACCGCCGGGTGGTCGCGCAGCAGGGTGCCGACGCCGGGCAGCGCCGCCCGTACCGGCAGTCCGGCCGCGCGCAGCGCCGCCGGGTCGCCGATCCCGCTGCGCTGCAGCAGTGCCGGGGTGCCCACCGCGCCGGCCGCCAGCACCACCCGCCCGGCCGGGATCCGCCGCGGGGCCCCGCCGTCCGCGGCCCGCACCAGGACGCCGACGGCCCGGTCGCCGGCGAACTCCAGCGCCACCGCCTCGACCCCGGTGCGGACGGTGAGGCCGGGGTGCTCCAGCACCGGTTCCAGGTAGCGGTCCCGGGCGGTGGCCTTGCCCCGGCGGTCCCCGGCCAGCGGGACCGGGCCCGCGCCGCCGGCGCCGCCGCCGTTGTGGTCCTCGCAGGAGGGCAGGCCCAACTCCGCGCAGCCGTCCAGGAACGCGGTGTGCAGCGGCTGCCGGGCGGCGGGGCCGGGCCGGGAGATCGGCAGCGGGCCGTCCGTGCCGTGGCCCCGGTCGTCCGGGTAGTCCTGGTCCGCCTCCAGTCGGCGCAGGTAGGGCAGCAGCCCCCGGTGGCTCCAGGACGGCCCGGCCAGGGCGCCCCAGGCGTCGTAGTCGCCGGGCAGTCCGCGCAGGGCGATGCCGCCCTGGATCAGCGACGTGCCGCCGAGGGCGCGGATCCGGGGCAGCCGCAGCGGGGCGTCGCGCCCGTCGACCGTCGCGGTCACCCCCCAGTCGGCCCCGGCCGGAATCCGGCCGGGGCCGGCCAGGGCGCGGGCCACGGCCGGGTCGTCGCAGCCGGCCTCCAGCAGCAGCACCGGTTCCCCGCGTTCGGCCAGCCGCCGGGCCACCACGCACCCGGCCGCGCCGCCGCCGACCACCACGGTCGGCGCGGTGCTCCCGGCCGCCGTGCTCATCGCCGTGCCTCCGACCGGAGCAGCCCGTGCGCCGCCAGCGCCCGCGCGCTGTCGGCGGCGGCCCGCGCCGGGTCCAGCGGTGTGGACCGGCGCCGCTCCGCCATCAGCTCGACCGCGACCGGACCGGCGAAGGCGCTGCCGGTCAGCCGGGCGGCGATGCCGGGCAGGTCCAACACCCCCTCGCCGAGGGCGTCGCACCAGTCGCCGTCGGCGGTCAGGTCACGCAGGTGCAGCGAGCCGACCCGGTCGCCGAGCAGGTCCAGGACGCGCAGCGTCCCGGTGCCGGAGCGCTCGGCCCAGCCGACGTCCAGGCAGACCGCGAGCGGGGCGGCGCCGGCCGCGTCCAGCACCCGGCGGGCGCCTGACGCGTCGTCACGCAGCGACTCGTCGTGCGGGTGCCAGCACACCCGGACGCCGTCGGGCTCCAGGGCACGGCCGAGCGCGGCCAGCGGCCCGGCGACCCGGTCCACCGGGCCGTCCCAGCTGACCGGCCGGTCGCCGCGCTCCTCGGGGGACGGCACGGTGACCACGTTGAGGACGCGGGTGCCGAGTTCGGCCGCCACCGCCCGGGTGAGCCCGGCGACGGCCTCGACCGTGCCCGCGTCGGCACCGGTGCCGAGGCTGACGAAGACGGCCGCGAGCTCCAGTCCCCGTTCGCGCAGCGCCCGTCCGGTCCCGGCCAGCAGGTCGGCGCCGGAGTGCCGGGCGCCGCGGGCCGCCCGGGTGATCCAGGACAGCCCGCACTCGACCGCGGGGAAGCCGGCCCCCGCCGCGTCGGCCAGGCCCCGGGGCAGCCCCGGCGGGACGGCGTCGGCGGCGGGCCCGGTACCGGCCTGCCAGGCGTAGAGGTGGGGGGTCAGCCGCCAGGCGGGCCGGCCCGCGAATCCGTCCACGGCTAGACCATCCTCATCATGGCGACCCGCAGCAGCCCGGTGCGGGAGATCGGGATGGTGACCCCGGCGATGTCGCTGGACGCATCGGACGCCAGGAAGGCCACGGTCTGGGCGATGGCCAGCGGGGACTGCCACTTCTCGGCGACGTGGTCGGGCACCGGGGTGCCCGGTTCGGCCCCGGTCTGCCGCCGCCAGGTCTCGGTGGTCATCTCGGTCAGCACGAAGCCCGGGGAGACGCAGTTGGCCCGGATCCCGGCCGAGTGGAAGTAGTCGTTGGACAGCTGCTTGGCGAGCACCGGCATCGCGGACTTGGCCGCGGTGTAGGCGAAGCGGCCCTGGCAGCCGATGTGGGCGCAGTTGGAGCCGCTGAGGACGATCGAGCCGCCGCCCCGGGCCCGCAGCGCCGGGACCGCCGCTCGGCAGGTCAGGAAGGTGCCCTTGAGCAGGGTGTCGATCTGCAGGTCCCAGTCGTCCAGGGACTGGTTCTCCACCGTGCCGGGCTCGAACACCCCGGCGTTGCAGAACACCGTGTCCAGGCCGCCGAACTGTTGCACCGCGGTCTCCACGGCGCGGCGGCAGTCCTTCTCGCTCCGGACGTCGCCGCCGGACGCGGCGGCGGCGCCGCCGGCCCGGGTGATCTCGGCGGCGACCCGCTCGGCCGCCGCCTCGTCGAGGTCCTGGACCACGACCGACGCGCCGGACTCGGCGAACAGCCGGGCGGTCGCGGCGCCGATCCCGGAACCCGCCCCGGTGATCAGGGCGACGTTCCCGGCCAGCCGGGTGGGGTCGGACGCGGTGTCACGGTCGGACGCGGTGTCACGGATGGTCTCAGACATGGGTGGTGACCTCCTGGCAGATGTCGGCCCAGGCGTCCATGCCGTCCAGGACCGCGGTGAACAGGTCTCGCTCCGGGGCGGCGGCACGGTCGCCGGTGAGGCGGCTCCGCAGGCCCTCGATCAGTTCGCGGTAGCAGCTGAGGTAGTCGCCGCCGGTCAGCGGCGTGTCCCGGACCGCCTCGACCAGCCGCTCGGTGAGCACCATGCCGGGCAGTTCGCCCCACAGGTCCACCAGCAGGTCGTGGTCGTTGCGGTCCTGGCGGACCAGCGGACCGCCGTAGGCGACCAGGTCGCCGAGGTGGTCGGTCAGGGCCTTGGTGAAGTACGACATCCAGATGTCGTCGTAGCGGTCGATCCGCACGCCCCGGTACTCCGGCCCCATCACCACCAGGTAGGCGGCCGGGAGCAGGTCCCGGTGGAAGGCGGTGTTCTGCGAGTTGAAGGGGCCGTAGGTGCCCCGGTCCAGGGCGAACGGCAGGGCGGCGTCCGGCTTGATCCCCAGCGACTGGGCCGGGGCGGCGATCCGGCTGATCGCGTCCACGTCCGGCTCGCCGACCCACAGCCCGGCGTTGACCACCACCCGGCCGGTGCGCGGGGTCAGCGTCCAGGGCTCGACGGTCTCCCGGCGGGTGGTCGGGTAGCCCCGGTGGATGATCCGGGGGCCGTCGCTCACCAGCACGTCGGACGGGTTCGCCCAGCGGGAGGGGGTGCTGACGGCGGGCAGCGTCGCGGTCGCGCCGACCAGGGCGTGGCCGGCCAGGAAGTCGGCGTCGGTGACGTGGTTGTCGTCGTCGATGCTGATGATCCGTTCGGCCCCCTCCAGGGCCGCGACCAGGTAGCCGAGGTTGCGGCGCTGGATGGAGTTCCACGGCAGCAGGGTGCGCAGCGCGGGTATCCGCGCGTTCCAGCGCTCCTGGTCCTCGACGTCGAGGTAGGTCGCCCGGTGCTCGCCCCAGGGCAGCGAGGCGATCCACTCCCGGGTCGTGGCCGGGCTCTTGCGGTCCCCGACCACGTAGACCGAGACCGGCGGGTGGCCGAGCCGGTCGAACTGGGCGAGGTAGTCCCGCAGCAGGTAGGGGACGCGGATGGTGGTGGTCACGATCGCGGTGGGGATGGTCGGACGGACGGTCATCGGGACACTCCTGGGAATTCGGTGGGGCGGGTCGGGAAGGACCGCTCAGGGCCGGGTCCGGGCCAGCGCGGTCGCCAGCGCCTCGGTGGCCGCGCCGGTGCTCCGGAGCTGGCCCCGGAGCCGCTGGGCGAGCAGTTCGGCGCGGTCGCCGCTGCTCAGGCCCGCGCGCAGGAGCAGGGTGCGCAGCGCCGACCACTGTCCGGGCAGGGTTCCGGCGGCGGTGAGTGCCGCCTCCGGAACCGAGCCGGGGTGCTGCTCCCGCACGTGGTGCAGGTAGCGGGCGAACCAGCGCATGGTCTGGGCCGTGTTCCACAGCCCCCGGGTGATGTTGGTGGCGTGGCGGCGGGCCTGGTCGGCTCCGGCGCGGGCCTCGGGACGGCCGAGCCGGGCGACCGCGGTCATCGTCTCCGGCAGTGACCGGTCGAGCAGGTCCAGCAGCTGACCGGCGGTCAGCCCGCCCTCGGCGTCCGGCACCGGGGTGTCGGCCAGCGCGGCGGCGTGGCCGCGCAGTTCGTCCGCGAGCGGGGAGCCGCCGGGGACGGGTTCCGGCAGACCGGGGCCGAGCAGGGTCCAGGTCTGGCCGAAGTCGTCCGCGAACAGCGCCCGTTCCAGTTCGTCCGGGTCGACAGGGCCGGTGTACCGGGTGGCCGTCATCGGGTCGTCCAGCAGCACCGGGCCGCCGGGCCCCCGCGGCAGCGACAGCAGCACGGCGTGCAGTCCGTGCGCGAGCCCGTAGTCCTGCCGGTGGTAGGAGAGGTGGAACGGGTCGACCACGGTGATCAGCCGTTCGCCGGCGGCCATCCGCCGCAGTGCCTCGGTCCAGGCCCCGGGCCGGTGCACCGGGTGCCGCTCCCAGCCCAGGCCGCGCGCGGCCAGCGCGCGGCCCAGGGCCGGGAAGGTGTCGCCGAAGCCGACCGGGCCGGGGTCGGGACCGGCCCGGGTGGCGGTGGTGTTGCCGAGCACCCCGGCCGGGTCCGCGTCCGGGGCCCGCTCCAGCAGCAGCGTGCCCAGGACGGCGTGGTGGCAGCTGTCGTCGGTGAACCCGACCGGTTCAGGCGAAGCGGGGAGAGCCATCGCTGTCCCAGCCGAGGATCAGGGCGACGCTGTCGGCGATGGTGTTCAGGCCGAGGAAGTCGCTGTCCTGCGCGATGATGCCGAAGCTCTCCTCCACGCCGACCACGAACTGGACGAAGTCCAGCGAGTCCATCGACAGCGGCGGCTGCTCCAGCGCGGTCTCCCGGGTCAGCTGTGCGCGGTCCACCGGCGAGGTGGCGCTCTTGACATCGACGATGATGTCGCGGACCCGGTCGAACACCTGCTGCTCGTTCATCATGCCTCCAGGGGTGTGCTCAGGGCGGCGGACGGGAGGCGTCCGCCGTGGAACCGGTCGAACAGGTCGGGGAAGGAGCGGCCCTCGATCCAGGGCCGCATCCGGTCGGCGGCGCGGGCCGCGCCGAGGGCGAAGCGGGGGTCGCCGAGGGCCTCCTCGACGGCCAGCCGCCACTCCCCCGCGTCGTAGCCGCCGTCGGCGGAAAGGCCGGAGTAGCGCAGCCGGTGGGTGTAGTGGGCGTTGCCGGTCGCGGGTTCGGTGCGGCGCAGCACGAAGCCCGCGTCGTTGCCCTCCACGAACAGCACGCCGTTGGCCTCCTGTTCGGACATGAACGGGATGACCACCTGCGGCTTGCCCTGCTGAAGGCTGGTCAGCACGGTGCTGTAGCCGCCGTGGTTGACCACCAGGTCGCTCCAGCCGATGGGCGCGGAGATGCCGGTGAACACCCCCGCCCGGACGTTGCCGGGCAGGGCCGGGGCGTGGTCGCCGCGGAAGCCGTGCGAGAGGAACACCGCGATGCCCGGGTCGTCGCAGGCTTCGAGGATCGGCTTGAGCTGGTCGGCGGTGGACTTCCCGCCGTGGCCGAGGGTGATGTAGACCTTGCGCCGGCCTTCGCCGAATCCGCGCAGGTCGTCGGCGACGGTGGTCCACGGCGGGTCCCAGAAGACCGGGCCGATGAACCGGATGTCGTCGCCGGTCGGCAGCGGCTCCTGGCCGGCCTCCAGTTCCGGGGTCGAGGCCACCAGGGTCAGGTCCCCGCGCAGCAGGTCGCAGACGTGCTCCACGGTCGGACCGCCGACCTGCTCGATCGCCGCGTTGAAGGCCGGCACGCAGGAGGGGTAGGGACGGACGGTCGCGCCGCCGTCGATCCACGGCATCCAGCTGTTGTCGGTGGAGCGGAAGAAGTCGGAGTCGCCGACCGAGATCAGCGGGATGCCCCGGCTGCGGGCGGCGATCGCGGCGGTCGGCTGCATGTCGACCACCACCGCGTCCGGACGCACCTCGTCCAGCGTCTCCAGGTCGGACCGCACGTCCTCCAGGACGCGGTGCCGGTGGTAGTAGCCGGCGATGGCGAACGCGGTGTCGAGGTCGGATATCGAGACGTAGCTGCCCTGGCGGCGGCCCATGTCGGGGACGGCCCGGCTGTGCGCGCCGCGCTGGGTCGCGATCTCGAAGCCGCTGCGGGCGACCAGCCCCTCGGCGGCGTCGCAGGCGAAGACGCAGCGGTGTCCGGCGGCCCGCAGTTCGGTGGCGATGGTCAGCGCCCGGCCGATGTACCCGAAGCCGACTCCGTGGCTCCAGGGCTGGAACAGATAGGTGCGTGTCACGCTCGGTGTCTCCTCGCTCGGTGGGGTGGGGAGTGGTGGGACGGAGCGGGCTCCGGCCGCCGGTTCACCCGGGGCCCGCCGGTACGGCGGTGGCGGTGCGGGCGGTGGCAGTCCGGGCCGCGGGCAGCCCGGCCAGGACCCGGGCCAGCAGCGGTTCGGCGTCCTGCTCGGCCCGGCCCAGGGCCCGCCCCAGCTCCCGGGCCCGCGCCCGGTACCCGGGGTCGGCGCCGACCTCCTCGACCGCGGCGGCGAAGGCCTCGGGGGCGAACGCCCGCGCCAGTCCCTCGGCCACCGGCCGGGGGGCGCCGCCGCGCGGGGCGAGCAGCAGCCGGTCGTCCGGGCCGATCGAGGTGGCGGCCAGGACCAGGCCCGCACCGCGCTCCTGAACCAGCTGCCGCCCGTTGGCCTCGTTCTCCGACATGGCCGGGGCCACCACCACCGGTTTCCCGGCGGCGAGCGCCGCGAGCACGGTGCTGTGCCCGCCGTGGCAGACCACCACGTCGGCCCAGGCGCAGGCGGCGTTGATGCCGCCAAAGCCCTGACGCATGATCAGACTGCTTGCGGCATATCGGTCCTGGCCCGCGCCGCCGTCGGCCGGGCCGCCGGAGTTCAGGCCGCCGGAGTGCAGCAGCGCCCAGCCCCGGCGGCGGGCCGCCTCGGCCACGCCCGCGCCGAGCAGGTCGGCGGCGACCTGGCCGCCGCCGACCGACGCGTACACCCGGAGCGGTGCGCCCCGGCCGAAGTCCCGCAGGCGTCGGGCCAGCAGCCCCTCCCGGTCCGGGTCCCAGACCATCGGCCCCGCGTAGTGCAGGCCCGGCAGGTCGTCGTAGCGCGGGTCGGGCCGCTCCAGCTCCGGCACGCTGGCGATCAGCGTGGCGGCGCCGACCAGCAGGTCGCCGACCTCTTCGGCCTGGTCCAGGCCGAGCCTGCGCTGCTCGGCCCGGAAGGCCGGCAGCGGATCGGGGAACCGGCTCGGCCTGGCCCCCGGGCCGAGCCAGGGCATCCACGGCGCGCTCCCGGTGACCAGGAAGTCGGCGTCGGCCACCGAGAGCACCGGCACGCCCTCGGCTGCCGCCGCGAGCACGCAGGTCGGATCCATGTGGGTGACCACCAGGTCGGGGCGGTGCCCGGCGATGACGGCCCGGTCCCGCTCGACCTGACGCCGCACCACCTCGGGGTGGTAGTAGCCGGCCGCCGCGAAGGCGTCCCCGGGACCGGCCACGGTGAGGTAGCCGGAGCTGTTCCGGGCCATCGGCCTGCGCGGCGCCGGGGCGGGCCCCAGCGTCGGCACGCCCGCGTCCCGCGCCATCCGCCCGGTCGGGTCGGCGGCGAGGCTGACCCGGTAGCCGGCCCGGGTCAGCCGGGCGGCCAGGTGCAGGCAGCGCCCGGTGTGCCCGGCGCCGACCTGCCAGGGGAACATCAGCACGCGTCCGGTCATCGCTTGGTCTCCTGTCGGGTTCGGGGCTGACGGGGGCGGGATCAGACCCCGGTCAGGACCGGGACGTGCTCGCCGCGCGAGGTGAGCAGCGACTCCAGCACCTCGCCGAGCACGGCCGGGTCGCGGTGGGCGCGGTACCAGGCGAAGGTGCTGCGGACCCCCTCCGCGAACGGCACCTGCGGGGTCCAGCCGAGCAGTTCGGCGGCCAGCGTGTTGTCCGCGACCCGGTTGACCGGCCCCACCGGCATGTCCGTACGGAAGGCGAACTCCGCTGTGTGGTCCGCCAGTTCGCAGATCGTCTGGGCCGCGTCCAGCACGGTGACCCGCTCCGTGGTGCCGAGGTTCACCGCGCTGCCGTCGCTGATCCGCTCCCCGGCCAGGACGGTGCCCCGGACGATGTCGTACACATGGGTCCAGTTGCGGATCTGCCGGCCGTCGCCCCAGATCTCGAAGGGGCTCTGCCGCACCAGCGCGCGGCCCATCATCGCCATGACCGCGTGGTTCTCGATGCCGCGCGGCCCGTAGACGGTGAAGTAGCGGCAGGACGCCGCCTTCAGGCCGGTGTCCTGGTGCATCGCCCGCAGTGTCAGCTCGCCCATCAGCTTGGCGTTGCCGTACATGCCGTCGGGGTTGTAGGGCGGGCCGGCCAGGTCCTCGGTGAGCTTGAGCTCGCTGTCCAGGTCGCCCTGGATGTGCAGTGGGTAGATGCAGCCGGAGGAGGCGAAGACGACCTTGTCCACGCCCAGTCCGGCGGCGGTGCGGAAGACCAGGCCGTCCAGGTAGAGGTTCTCCGCGCAGGCCGACTGGTGCAGGTCCACATACCCCCGGCCGCCGTGCGCGGCGGCCAGGTGGAACACGGTGTCGACACCGGTCAGCACGGTGCGGACGGACTCGGCGTCGCGCAGGTCCACCTCGTGGAAGGTGATCGCGTCGCGCTCCAGCTGGTCGGCGAGGTTCTCGCGGCGTCCGCTGCTGAGGTCGTCGGCGACGGAGACCCGCGCGCCGAGCTCGACCAGCAGGTCGGTCAGGTGCGAGCCGATGAAGGACGCGCCGCCGGTGACCAGGACGTTGCGGTCCTGCCAGTAGGCGCGGTCGAAGGAGCTGAGGTCGAAGGACATGGGAGCACTCCCTGTTCGGTGGTCGGTGGTCGGTCGGAAGGGGGGTCGGGGGCGCCGGGTCAGCCGGCCACGGCGCGGGCGGCGAGCCGCTCGCGGAACCAGGCGACGGTGGCCCGCATCCCGTCGTCCAGGCCGGTGGTCTGCCGCCAGCCCAGGTGCCGCAGCGCCAGCGCGGTGTCCGGGCGGCGGCGGGCCGGGTCGTCCGGAAGCGCGGGCAGGTAGGTGATCGGCGAGTGGCCGCCGACCGCCTCCAGGACGGCGAGCGCGGTGGCGTTCACCGTCAGTTCCTGGGAGCCGCCGATGTTCACCGGTCCGGCCCAGGAGCCGCGGGCGAGCCGGACCAGGCCGTCGACGGTGTCGTCCACGTAGCACAGGCTGCGGGTCTGTCGGCCGGTGCCGTGCACGGTCAGCGGCTCGCCGTCGAGGGCCTGCCGGATGAAGGTGGGCAGCATCCGGCCGTCGTCGGGGTCCATCCGGGGCCCGTAGGTGTTGAACAGCCGGGCGATCTTGGCGTCCACACCGCGCGAGGTCCGGTAGGCGGCGCAGGCCGCCTCGCCGAAACGCTTGGCCTCGTCGTACATCGACCGGGGTCCTGTGGTGCTGACCCGGCCCCGGTAGGACTCCGGCTGCGGGTGCTCCTCCGGGTCGCCGTACACCTCACTGCTGGACGCGAAGACCAGCCGGGCGCCGTCGCGGGCGGCCAGGTCCAGGGCGGCGAACAGGCCCACCGAGCCGGCCCGCAGGGTCTCCACCGCCCGCCGCTGGTACTGCGGCGGGCTGGCCGCCGAGGCCAGGTGGAACACCAGGTCGACCCGGTCGGTGCGGCCCAGGCCCTCGGTGGCGTCGTGCTCCCGGAACGCGAATCCAGGCCGCTCGGTGAGCCCGGCGATGTTGCGGAGGCTGCCGGTGGACAGGTTGTCCAGGCAGGTCACCCGGTACCCGTCGGCGAGCAGCCGTTCGCACAGGTGCGAGCCGATGAAGCCGGCGCCCCCGGTGACCAGGGCGTGCGGTGGAGACGAGGGTGCGAGCAGGTCGGACATCTCAGCTTCCTTCGTTCGCGGTGGTGACGGTGCGCGGCGCCCAGGCGGCGACCAGGGCGGCCAGGGCGCGGGGGGTGGCCATCGCCCGGGGGTCGATCTCGTCGACGACTTCGAGGTCGAATTCCTCCTCCAGCCGGACCAGCACTTCGACCATGCCGAGCGAGTCGTACCGGGGGTGGTCCAACAGCCAGCTGTCGGGCTGCAGTTGCTCCGCGGTACGGTCGCGGAGCACCCCGCACAGCAGTTCGGCGATCCGGGCCGTCAGCTGCTCCTCGTTCATCCGGCCGCCTCCACCGGGAGCGTGCGGCGCAGCACCGACCGGTAGAGGTCGTCCGCCCAGCCGGGCGGGAAGCCGGGCTTCCAGGGCTTGGCGGGCGACACGTAGTGCAGGATGCGGGCCCGGGGCTCCTCCGCGATCAGGGTGGCCCGCGGCACCACGTCGTCGGCCGTGTAGAACATCCACTCGGTCTGGAACAGCGCGGACAGCGGGAAGGTGTTCCAGTGCCGCTCCAGCGGCGTCCAGCGGTGCCGGGCCGCCCAGTTGAGCGCGTCCTGGTCCCAGAAGCGGAGGCTGTCCGGGTGCTCGTGGATGAACGCGTAGGCGCGCTCGAACAGTTGCTCGCGGGCGCAGACCTCCAGGTCGAACAGCATCACGCCGCTGTTGAAGTACTCCTCGTCGCCGTCCACCCCGAGCTGCTCCCAGCCGGGCATGGCCTGGCCGCCCCGGTAGCGCGGGTTGGTGGGGTCGCGCACGGCGGCGACCGGCAGGCCGCCGGTGCCGGTCCGCAGCAGCGGCTCGGGGGAGGCCAGGAACAGCACGTCGGCGTCGCAGTACAGCACCCGGCTCTCCTCGCGCAGCGTGTGCGCGATCTGCAGCCGCAGGTAGTGCGCGTGGGTGCCGCCGAACTCCAGGTTGTACGCCAACTCGGGCTGCTCCACCCGGTGGAAGGCGAGGCGGGTGCCCAGCCGGTCAGCGTGGCGTCGCAGCCCGTCCTGGGCGGCGGTGCTCAGGTCGTCGTGCAGCACCCTGATGTCGATCCGGTCCATCAGCTCGGGCGCGCAGTCGGCCAGCGACTGCAGCGCCGTGGCGAGCGGCAGGGCGAAGTCGTCGTTCACGGCGAAGACGAGCGGGGCGAGCGGAAGGGAGTGGGCCGGGCGGTCGTGCGGTCGGTTCATCGGGACGTTCCGTCCTCTCGTACGGTGAGCGCCAGGGCCGCCGCCGCGCGGGACGCGGCGGTGGCGTGGACATCGGTGGTGGCGGCGGGAGCGGCCGAACCGTCGGAGCGGGCGGCCAGGACCACCGACTCCTCCAGGGCCCGCAGGAAGGCGGCGGGGTCGCAGTCGGCGACGAAGCGCGGGTCCTTGGCCAGGGTCAGCCGGGCGCCGGGGCCGAGCTCCTCCAGGGTCAGGAAGAACATCGAGCCGTAGTTGGCCGGGGCGCTCCCCCGGCTCAGCCGGTCGCCGGCGGGCGGCGTCGGGGCCGCCGGAGCCGGTGGCCGGTAGGCGGTCTCGAAGCGGATGTCGTTGAAGAAGCAGAAGCCGCCGGTGGCCACGCCGCGGGCGGCGCCGGCCTCCACGATGCGCCGGTCCTGCTCCAGCGGATCGCACTCGCAGTGCCGGTAGGCGGCCATCAACGCCCGTGCGGTGGCCGCCAGTTCGTCGCCAGGGGGGAGGGTGTTCGGGGCGGTGCAGAGCAGTGAGTTCTGGTTGAAGGCGCCCACCAGGTGGCGGGTCCCCGGCCGGAACCGGGGCGCCGTGATCACCCGGAAGGCGGCGGAGCGGGCACCGGTGAGCACCCCCAGCAGCGCCCCCGCCGCACTGAGCAGGACGGCGGTCTCACTGACCTCGGCCCGTGCGGCGGTGGTCCGCAGCGCCTCGGCCAGCCGGGCCGAGACCAGGGTCGCGGTCTCCTGGTCCGGCGTCGGGTCGGGCAGCGCCCGGATCATCACCGGGTCCGCCGCCCGGATCCGCTCGTCCCAGAAGGCCAGGGTGCGCCCGGCGATCCGGCGGCCCTGCCCGGACGCCTCGAACTCGGCCCGGTCGCAGGGCTGCTGGGCCTCCGGGCCGGGTTCGGTGGATCCGCCGACGAGCGCCCGCAGCCGGTCCGCCAGCAGGTTCAGGCTCCAGCCGTCCAGGGCCAGGTGGTGGGCCACGATCCCGACCGCCGACACCTCGCCGCCGTCGCCGTCGCCGAACAGGCGGACCCGCAGCGGCAGTTCGGCCGATGAGTCAAAGGGCCGCCGGACCAGGTCGGCGAGCGGCCCGGCCGCGTCGGCGCCGTCCGGGAGGTCGCCGAGCGGACGCACGTCCAGCTCCAACACGCCCTCCCCCAGCACCTGCTGCCAGGGCTCCTTCGGGTCGAGGTGGAAGACCGTGCGCAGCACCTCGTTCTCGGCGAGCAGCCGGCCGAGGGCGGCCAGGACGGACGATTCGGCCGCGGGGTCGAACCGGACCAGCAGCGGCTGGTTGTAGAGGTAGGCCCGCTCCCCGCGCCAGAGCAGACCGGTCCAGATCGCACGCTGACCCCACATCAGCGGGGCGCGGCGGGCCGACAGTTCAGCGAAGGCGATGCTTCGGGTGTCGGCCCCGACCTTCGTGTCCATCCGTCCTCCAAGTCATGGGACGGAGGGTGCTCCGTCGGCCTGCCTGAGAAGCAAACCGCACGGACGGTTGGTTTGTCTAGGCAATCTATACCGCTGCAAAGCCTGGCAAATACGGTCAAGAAGCCCTTGGACGGTCAAGATTTTTCCGCCCGAGCCCGAAAAACCTACCGCTTAGGCGGTAGGTTTTTATTGAGCCTGCAACGAAGGCGACAGAGCACACAGAGGGGGCGAGATGCAGGATCGGGCCGAGCGCACCCGGGCGGCGCTGCTGCGGGCCACCGCGGAACTGGTCAACGAGTCCCGCTACCGAGACGCCACCATGGCCGCCATCGCCCAGCGGGCCGGGGCCAGCAAGGGCTCGCTGTACTTCCACTTCGCGTCCAAGGACGCGCTGTGCGCAGCGCTGCGGGACGAGGCCCTGCGGACGCAGCGGCGGCTGCTGCGCAGGGCCGCCTCCGGGCCGGGCAGCGGCGGGCGGCGGCTGCTCGTCTTCGCCCGCGCGCTGACCGCGCGGCTCACCGAGGACCCGGTCTTCCGGGCCGGGCTGCGCCTGGACGGCGAGTCCGCTGCCGGCGACGGCGAGTCCACCGCCCGCGACGGCGGCATCCGGCTGCAGTGGCGGGACTTCGCGCTGGAGCAGCTGTCCGGCCGCGCGGCCCCGGACCGTCGGACCCAGGCCGGGGCCGCGCTGCTGACCGCGGTGCTGGCCGGCCTGGAGGAGCTCTCCCGGAACAGCGAGGACTGGCTCCGCCCCGGCGTGCTGGAACCCCTGTGGGACCTGCTGGAACCCGGCCTGACCCCGGACCGCGACAGCTGAACGGGGGCTCGGGGCACAGGTCGGGGCACGGACCGGGCCGGGCGCCCCGGCGAAGGGGTGCCCGGCCCGGTTGACGTCGACTCAGCCGGACGGTCTCCCGGCCGAGTTCACGGTGTCAGACTCCCAGAAGGAGTCCGCGGCCAGCAGCGCGTCGTCGATCTCGGCCACCCCGGCCACCGTGTGCCGCACCCCGGCGCGCCGCATCTCCGAGCGCTGCGCCCCCGGCGCACCGCCCGGCGGCACCCCGATGAAGCCGACCCGTTCCTCCCGGCAGGCCCAGGCGACATGGGAGACGTCGTCGATGAACAGGGCCCGCCCGGGAGCGGCCCCGAACCGGTCGAGGATCTCCCGCACCCCCGGCCGGATCGCGTTGACGTCGACGTACGGGCACTCCCGGTCGAAGTACCCGGCCAAGTGCCCGAGATGCTCGTCGAAGTAGCTCCGGGTCCGGCCGCCGTAGCAGACCAGCCGGGCCCCGGCGCTCCGCAGCCGCTCCAGGAACTCCGGGACGCCCGGCAGCACCTGGACCGGCTCGCGCTCCAGGTAGGCCGCCCGGTCGGCGAAGAAGCGCGCCACGACCTCCTCCGGGGACGCGTCCAGGCCGCAGATCCGGGCCAGCGCCCGCCCGGCCTCCCGCTGCGGGCGGCCCCACACCGCCAACTCGACCTCGGCGGTGTAGGGCACGCCGTGCCGAGCCGTGAACTCCCGGATCACCGGGCTGTAGCTGTCGTTGAGCAGCACGCCGTCGGTGTCGACCGCCACCAGCAGACCGCCGGTCACAGCGCCACCGCCCCACCGTCGACCGGCACCACGGCACCGGTGACGAACGACGCCTCGTCGCTCAGCAGCCAGGCCGCGACCCGGGCGACCTCCTCCGCCGCGGCGGTGCGCTGCAGCATCCCGGTGCTGCGCACCCGGGGCCCGACCTCGGGGCAGGCGGCGATCCAGTCGTCCAGCATCTCGGTCCTGGTCGCCCCCGGGGCCAGTGCGTTGACCCGGATGCCCAAGGTCCCGTACTCGGCCGCCGCCGCCCTGGTCAGCCCGATCACCGCGTGCTTGGCCGCGACGTACGGGGCGGCCACCGGGGTCGCGACCAGGCCGCCGACGCTGCTGGTGTTGACGACGGAGCCGCCGCCGGCCGCCAGCAGTGCCGGGATCTGCGCCCGCAGGCAGTTCCACACCCCGCGCACATTGACGTCCATGATCGCGTCGTAGCTGGCCTCCGGCAGCAGGTGCAGCGGCGAACGCGGTTCGCCGTAGCCGGCGTTGTTGAACGCCCCGTCCAGTCGGCCGTACCGCTCCACCGCGGCCCGGACCGCCCCGAGCGTCTGCTCGGGGCGGGTCACGTCGGCGACGACGGGCAGCGCCTCCGCCCCCTGGGCGACGAGGTCGGCGGCGAGGTCGTCCAGCCGCTTCCCGCGGCGCGCGACCAGGACCACCTTGGCCCCCTCCGCAGCGCAGATCCGCGCGGCGGCGGCGCCGATGCCGCTGCTGGCGCCGGTGACCAGCAGGACCTTCCCGTGCAGCCGCCCGGCCTTCCCGGTCATCGGGCCGCGCCGACCGGCATCAGCAGGGCCCGGCCGGTGGCGGCGGTGTGCCCGTCCTGCTCCACGGTGACCGCGACCGACGCGCAGCCGTCCGCCCTGACCCCGCGCAGCCGGGCCGAGACGACGCAGGGACGGTCGAGCTCCGCGTAGCGGGCGAAGTCCGCGCCGAAGCCGAGCAGGACCGCCCGGGACATGCCCGAGACCAGGTGCGACGCCTGCCGCATCCCCTCCATCAGCACCATTCCCGGCACATGGTCGACCGGGTGGTCGAACATGACGGGGTGGCTCGGATCGACCCGCAGCAGCCAGCTGTCGGGGCGACCGCCGTCCGCTATCAGCACGTCGTCCTCCCGGTGCCGCCCGACCGACCCCGGGTCCACCGGGGCGGGCAGGCACAGCGGCGCGCGGGCCCCGGCCGCCCCGGCCCGCAGCCGCGCGTACGCCGCCGAGCCGACCATGGTGAACCGCGCGGATCCGCGGCCGAAGGCGACGCCGTGCCGGTACAGGGTGACGGCCGCGCGCATGCCGATCAGGCCGCGCCGCCCGCGCCGGACGTCGCCGCAGGCCAGGGTCAGCGTCAACTCGGCCGGAACCGCGTCCAGTTCCATGCCGTCGGGCTCGACCGAGAAGGCGAGCATCGACATCACGAAGTGTTCGCCGAGGGCCACCCCGAAGCCGGTGTGCGCGATCAGCATCACGCTCTGCCGGACCGTCTCCGCCACCAGCATGCCGTCGTGCCAGGTACCCGCCACCGGGCTGAAGAAGCTGTGCGCCCGAGGCCACTGCGCGCTCACCTGGAAGGTGTCGGGGCCGGTCTCCTCCCATCCGGTGACCAGGACTTCCGATACGGAGGCACGGTGGACGAGCTGCCGGGGCACCGTCTGGACGAAGCTCGCTTCCTGGGCTCTCACGCTGTCTCCACTCTCTGAGGCGGACACTGCCGTAAACCAACCATCCGGTTTGTTATTTGGGGACTATAGGCGGACGGCCGTCGGATCTGCAACGGATTTAGGTCCAAAACTTGATAAGAGGCTGCATATTCCTTACTGATTGGGGCGTAAAGAATACGAACCGAGCGGTTTGATCCACCCCATGATCCGCCCGTATGCTGATCCGGTTCGGAAGAGTGGGAGAGACGGCAATGGCTCAGCAGGAGCGGGCAGCGAAGACCCGGCGCACGGTCCTCAGGGCCGCCGCCGTCGTCTTCGACCGGCACGGGTACGCCCGCGCCTCGATCGCGGAGATCCTGGAGGAGGCGCAGGTCACCAAAGGGGCCCTGTACTTCCACTTCCCCTCCAAGGAGGCGCTGGCCAAAGCGCTGATGGAGGAGCAGATCGACAGCGTGGAAGTCCCCCCGGTCGAGGGGTCGCCGCTGCAGGCCACGATCGACCTGACCCAGGCCGTCGCCGCGAGCGTCCTACACGACCCGATGCTCAGGGCCGGTACCAGGCTCGCCGTCGAGAGCGCCTTCGAGGACGCCATCAACCCCTGGGACGCCTGGGCCAAGGTGATCGAGGAGCTGCTCACCGAGGCACAGCGCCAGGGCGAGCTGATGCCCCATGTCGTCCCCCGGGAGACGGCCGAACTCTTCGTGGCCGCCTTCACCGGCATCCAGCTGTTCTCCCTGGCCCGCAGCAAGCGGGAGGACCTGGGCGAACGCATCACGGTGCTGTGGCAGCACCTGCTCCCGACCATCGCCTTCCCGGCGCTGCTGGCCCGGCTCAAGCCCGAGGGCCGCGCCACCCCCGCCGTCACCGCCGCCCCTGCCGTTACCGCCGCCCCTGCCGCGTCCGGCGACCCGCAGCTCTCCTGACCTTCCCGCCGCTGTCCCGAAGGGCCCAGATGACCGACCGCGACCTGCCCGATCCCGCGACGGTCGAGGCCGTCCTCGGCTCCCACCAGGGCGCCTGGGGCGTCGGCGGGCGGGTGCTCGCGGTGCAGGACCTCTCCCCCGGGCTCGGCCGGGCGGCGGTGCTGCGGGTGAGCACCACCGCGGCGGACGGGCGTCCGGCCCAGTGGATCGTCAAGATCCCCGACTGGGGGAACGGCTCCCTGCTCGACTCGCGCGACAGCCAGTTGGACCGCCGCGAGGCCCGGTTCTTCGCGAGCGGCATCCCCGGTCTGCTGCCCTCCGGGCTGGCCACGCCGCCGGACGTCGGCCTGCTCCGGCACGACGGCCTGACCTGGATCGTGATGCGCGACGTCGGCGCCGCCCTGCGCCGCCCCTGGGACCCCGCCGCCGCCAGGGCGCTCGCCGCCCGCACCGCCCTGCTCCACGCGCCCGGCGCGGCGCACCCGGACCTGCTGGACACCCCCTGGCTGGAACGCGAGGGCCACGCCGCCTACGCCCACCACATCCCGTCCGGGCACGACAACCTCGACGCCCTGGCCGACGACCCCCGGCTCAGCACCCTGTTCACAGCGGAGCAGGTCCGCGCCCTGCACGCCTGCCTGGACGCGGCCGGACAGCTGGACGCCCTGGCCGCCGGACTCCCGGCCACCCTCGTCCACGGCGACCTCCAGCCGCTCAACGCGGGCCTGGACGGCGACGGCACGCTGCTCCTGATCGATTGGGAGCACGTCGGCGTCGGCCCGGTCGGTTTCGACCTGGGCACCTTCGTCTCCCTCTACCGGGCCTTCGGCGGCTCCGGGAGCCTGGACGAGCAGCAGCTGCTCGCGGTCCACGGCGACGCCCTCAGCGAGCTGGCCGGCGCCGACCTGCGCCCGGCCGTCGCCCGGGGCTTCGCCGTGGCCCACCTCAGCTGGGGGCTGCACCTGCGGCTGGGCCCCGGCCTGACGGCGGTGCGTCAGGGCGCCCACGGCGAGAGCCCGGAGGAGCTCGCCCCCCACCTCGACGACATCCGGTCCGGCTGCCTGCGCGCCCTCGCCTGGGCGCCGGTCGCCGGGATCGGCGCCGCGGCAGGCCGCTGACCTCCGCGTGCGGCGGCCGGAGCGGGCGCTTAGCCTTCGGACATGAGCAGTAGCGAGGCTTTTGTCACGGTCGCCGGGCGTCGCGTGCGCATCTCCTCGCCGGAGAAGGTCTGCTATCCGGCCGTCGGGGTCACCAAGCTCGAACTCGCCGAGTACTACGTCGCCGTGGCCGAGGGGCTGATGCGGTCGCTGGCCGGGCGCCCGATGGCGCTGCACCGCTTCCGGAACGGGCTCGACGGCGGCAGTTCCTTCTACACCAAGCACGCGCCGAAGGGCCTGCCCGACTGGGTGCAGACGGCGGAGGTGACCTTCCCGAGCGGGCGCACCGGGCACGAGGTGTGCGTGACCGAGCCGGCGACGGCGCTGTGGGCGGTGCAGATGAACGCCCTGGAGCTGCATCCGTGGCCGGTGCGCCGCGAGGACACCGACCGCCCCGACGAGCTGCGGTTGGACCTCGACCCGCAGCCCGGCACCGACTTCGCCGAGGCGGTGGAGGCCGCTGCGGAGGCACGGGCGCTGTTCACCGAGCTGGGCATGGCGCCGTTCGTGAAGACCTCCGGCGGACGCGGCCTGCACCTGCTGGTGCGGATCGAACCGCGCTGGTCGTTCATCGACACCCGGCGCGCGGTCATCGCCCTCGCCCGCGAACTCGAACGCCGCCGCCCCGACCTGTTCACCACCTCCTGGTGGAAGGAGGAGCGCGGCGAGCGGATCTTCGCCGACTTCAACCAGATGGCCCGCGACCGGATGCTCGCCGCCGCCTACTCCACCCGCGCGGCGCCGAACGCCCGGGTCTCCATGCCGGTGCGCTGGAGCGAGCTTCCCGACGTCGCCCCGGACGACTTCACCGTGCGCACCGTCCCCGCGCTGTTCGCCTCGCGCGGCGACGCGCACCAGGACATCGACGACGCGCCCGCCACCCTGGACGCGCTGCTGGAGATGGCCGAGCGGGACCAGCGCGACCGCGGGCTCGGCGACCTGCCCTATCCGCCGGAGTTCCCGAAGATGCCCGGCGAGCCCAAGCGGGTCCAGCCGTCCCGGGCCCGCCACGACGAAGCAGAGGCAGGGGCCGACTAGGAGGCCGGGGGCCGGGGCGTGTCCGGGCCGAGCACGTCGGCGAGGTCGTAGGCGGCCGGCAGGTCCAGCTGGCCGTAGCCGCAGGACTCGGCCCGGCGGTCGGGCCGCCAGCGCAGGAACCGCGCGTTGTGCCGGAACCGGTCCGCCCGCAACTGGTCGTACCGCACCTCGCAGACCCGTTCCGGGCGCAGCACGACGTACGACCGGTCCTTGCCCGCGTTCCAGCGGTTGAGCGTGCCCGGACGCCGCTGCCCGCCGTCGTCCTCGCCGGTCCAGGGGTGGTCCTCGCCCTCGCGCAGCACCAGCGGCGCGAGTTCGTCGACCAGTTCGGCCCGCCTGGCCATGGTGAACGCGCTCGCGCCGCCGACGTAGTTGAGGACGCCGTCGTCCAGGTAGAGGCCCAGCATCAGCGATCCGACGACCGGGCCGCTCTTGTGCAGCCGGTAGCCGGCCACCACGACGTCGGCCGTGCGCTCGTGCTTGACCTTCACCATGGCGCGTTCGCCGGGCCGGTAGGCGCCGTCCAGCGGTTTGGCGACCACGCCGTCGAGCCCGGCGCCCTCGAAGGCCTGGAACCAGGTCCTGGCGAGCTCGGCGTCCCGGGTGGCGCGGGACACCCGCACCCGCGGGTGCGGTGCGAACAGGTGCGTCAGCAGCTCGTGCCGCTCGGCCAGCGGACGGCCCATCAGGTCCTCGTCGGCGAGCGCGAGCAGGTCGAAGGCCACGAAGCTGGCCGGGGTCTGCTCGGCCAGCAGCCGGATCCGCGACTCGGCCGGGTGGATGCGGTCGGCGAGCCGGTCGAAGTCGAGCCGGCTGCCGCTGACCACCACGATCTCCCCGTCCAGCACGCAGCGCGGCGGCAGCGCCTCGGCCAGCGAGGCGACCAGCTCCGGGAAGTAGCGGGTCAGCGACTTGCCGCCGCGGCTGCCCAGTTCGATCGCGTCACCGTCGCGGAACACCAGGCAGCGGAAGCCGTCCCACTTGGGCTCGTACAGGTAGCCGCCGGTCGGCACGGCCGCCGCGGACTTGGCGAGCATCGGCTCGATCGGGGGGTTGACCGGCAGCGCCATCGCACATCCTCGCTCGTCGTCCTCGCACCAGCGCACCACGCGCGGGCACGGGTCGGCACCCGCTGGAGTCCGAACCGGTGACGCCCGGGAACCGCCCGACGGCCGTCGGCTCCCGGTCACTCCCGCTCGGTGGCGAGGGCGTTGACCGCTGCTGCGGCGAGGGCGCTGCCGCCGCGGCGGCCGTGCACCACCAGGTGGTCCAGGGCGGCCGGGTGGTCGGCCAGGGCCTGCTTGGACTCGGCGGCGCCGACGAAGCCGACCGGGACGCCGATCACCGCGGCCGGGCGCGGCGCGCCCGCCTCGATCAGCTCCAGCAGCCGGAACAGCGCGGTGGGGGCGTTGCCGACGGCGACCACCGCGCCGTCCAGGCGGTCGCGCCACAGCTCCACGGCCGCGGCGCTGCGGGTGGTGCCGAGCCTGGCGGCCAGCTCCGGGACAGACGGGTCGGCCAGCGTGCACAGCACCTCGTTGCCGGCCGGCAGGCGCTTGCGGGTGATGCCGCTGGCCACCATCGTCACGTCGCACAGCACCGGCGCCCCGGCCCGGAGCGCGGCACGGGCCCGGGAGACCAGGTGCGGGGTGAAGGCCAGGTCGCGGACCAGGTCGACCATCCCGCAGGCGTGGATCATACGGACCGCGACCTGGGAGAGGTCGGCGGGCAGGCCGCCGAGATCGGCCTCGGCCCGGATGGTGGCAAAGGACTCGCGGTAGATGGCCGCGCCGTCCTTCTCGTACTCGATCACGTGGTCCTCTTCTTCCTGGCTGCCGGGACCGGGACCGCGAGCATACCGACGACGATCACGCCTCCGCCGTGACTCCCGCTCGCCGCACGGCCGGAGGGGCGCGGCGTCCGCGGACGCCGCG
>NZ_JBHFAB010000005.1:0-82695 GCF_042510955.1 Streptacidiphilus cavernicola | reverse complement strand
TCACCCCCGCAGCAGGCCCTTGACCACCTTTCCGGAGGCGTTCCGCGGACGCCACGCCCCTCCTTGTGCCCTGCCCGCCGTTACTCCTGCCGTTACTTCAGTGCGGCGAGCGCCGCGTCCACCCCCGCCGTCGGCGAGCCGAGCCCGGTGACGGTGTCGTAGCCGGGCCCCGCGGTGCACTCGGCGCCGCACGCGCCGTTGGACCCGGAGGTCACGTCCCGCAGGAAGCCGCCGCCCAGGGCGTAGACGTCAGCGTGCGCGGTGTCGCCCTGCGGTCCGGCCGAGGCCAGGTGCGGCTTGCCCGCCGCGGCCCGGAGCTGGTCGGCCGAGGAGATGATCGCGCTCCAAATCGGCGCGGCCAGGCTGGTGCCGCCCACCTCCAGCCACAGCGACCGGGTGCCGCTGACGGTCGCGAAGGTGATGTACACCGGCACCCCGGTCCTCGGGTCGGCGACGAAGCTGACGTCCGGGGTGGCCCGGAGCGGCGAGGACTGCACGCCGTCCTGGTACGCCGGACGCGGTTCGAAGTAGCTCAGCCCGCCGCCGGTGGACGACCAGGCGGTCTCCCCGAGGGTGTTCCCGGCCGCGTCCAACTGGAGGCTGGTGCCGCCGATGGCCAGCACGTACGGGTTGGTCGCCGAGTAGCCGGACGGGTAGCCGTTGTCCCCGGTGGACTGGACGCAGACCGAGTCGGCCAGCTTGCAGTGGCCGTCGTAGAAGCTCTCCTCGGAGAACTCCGACTCCCCCCAGCTGTTGCTCACCGCGGCCGGGTGCCGCGCCGCCGCGGCGTCGTCCGCGCGCTCCAGCGCGGCCATGCCCGAGTCGGCCGCCTCGACCAGGACGATCTTTGCGTGCGGGGCGACCGAGTGGGCCCACTCGATGTCCAGCGCCGCCTCCTCGTTCCACCCGGTGTCGCCGGCCGGCTGGGCGCCGTCGGCGTACGTCACCTGGAAGTCGAAGCAGTCGGTTCCGGCGCCGGCCGTGTCGCAGGTCGGCGGCAGGCCGAAGTGCGCGGCGAAGTGGTTCAGGTCCGCCTCGGCCGTCGGATAGTCGAAGGCGTCGACGATGGCGACGGTCTGCCCGGTCCCGTCGCCCTTGAGCCCGAGCCGGGCCTGGATCTGCTGCGGGGTATAGCCGGGAGCGGTCTCGCCGTCCGCCGCCGCGCCGGTGGCCTCGGGGTGCGCCGTCGGGTGGCTGGCCTGGATCCTGATCGGCGTGGTGGCGGTCCCGATCCGCATCTCGGAGCCCTGCAGCGGACTGGCGCTGTTCCTGCTGACCCCGCTCGCCCGGGGGGCGGCGGGCTGGACCGCGGGCGCGGTGCCGGCCGCGGCGGCGTCCGTGATCTTGTAGGTGGTCAGACCGTGCAGATACGAGTCCGGCTGGTAGCTGCCCGAGCCGACGGTCTGGAGCGAGACGTCCAGGTCGGTCCAGTCGGTGTCCACGCCGATCATGTCGTCACCGGGCCCGTCGCCCAACCGGGCCGGCTGGATCACACTGGCGCCGAGGGCACCGGCCGACGCGACGCTGTTGATGCCGCCGCCGGTGTTGCCGAACGGCAGGGTGTAGTCCCAGAAGCCCGTTCCGGCGCCGACGAAGGACTCCGTGCCGCCCGCGGTCTTCACGAACAGCGCGGACTGCGCCCCGAGGAACGAGCGGAACTCGTACGGCGCGCTGCCGTCGGCCGGGTAGATCATCTGGTCGAACGTCAGCAGCTCGACCATGCCGATCTGCTTCGACGCGGTGAAGCCCAGGAAGGAGTAGGCGTTGGAGGACTCATGAGTGCTCAGCACCGCGCCGGTGCGCTCGTCCAGGATCTGCACCAGGTGCTCGCCGCTGCTCTGTCGGCCGCTGAACGCGACGGCGACGCCGTGCCCGTCCGCCCCGGGGAGGTACGGGGAGACGAAGACGGAGTTCGTCGGCGCGATCGCGGCGGCGCCCGGGTCGGCCGGGGTCTCGGCCCAGACCTGGACGCCGGTGGCCGAGTCCAGGCTGACCACGGTCGGGGCCGGGTCGGCGGTGGTGCTGTCGGGCGCGTCCTTGGTGCCGCTGTACTCAAGGAGCAGATGACCCGAGGCGTCGGTGGCGACGGTGGAGAAGACGAGGCTCTTCCCGGCCGTGCCCTTGGGCCGGTAGGTCCACCGCTCGGCGCCGTCCGGCGTGTAGGCGGTCAGCCCGCCGCCGCCGGGGACGACGATCTCGGACCCGCCGTGGCCGTCGCCGACGACGGTCAGCTTGTCGGTGTAGCCGGGGAGGTGCACGGTGGTGCGGACCGCGCCGGTGCGGACGTCCAGGACGGAGAAGCCGTCACCGGTGGCGGCGGCCACCTCCCCAGCAGCCTTGCCGGAACCGACCGGGACCAGCGTGAGGTCGGCCACCGAGGCGTCGACCGTGCTGTGCCACAGCACGGTCGGCGTCGCCTGCTTCAGGGTGCGGCCGTCCACGGCGAAGACGCCGCGGCTCTGACCGGCCACGATCATGTCCTTGACGCCGTCGCCGTTCACGTCCGTGTTCACCACCGCGAAGGGGTCGCCCGCCAGCGGCATGGCTCGCGAGCCGCCCTTGGCCGGGTCGACGGCGTAGGCGGTGTCGTCGTAGCCGACGGTCAGCAGCTTGCCCCGGTACTGCGTCAGCTGGTCGCCGGACACGGCGCCCTGCTGACGCCAGTCGGTCTTCCCTGAGCCGGAGTCGAAGGCGATCAGCTGGGTGTGCTCCGGGGCCTGCGGGGCGGCGGCGGTGTCCTGCGCCGGGTCGGAGACCGAGGCGATCACCTGTCCGCCGCCGTGGGTGTCGAAGGCCAGCGCCAGGGTCGGGGCGTTGGCGCCGCCGACAGTGGAGGCGGTGGTGTGCGACCAGAGCGTGCCGCCCTTGCCGTCCAGGCCGGAGACGGTGCTCTGACCGTCCGACAGGTCCGCGTTGATGCCCAGTTCGGCCACCGCGTACCGGGCCTGGTGGCCGTGCGCGGACGGCGCGACCGCGAAGGCCTCGGGGACGGTGCCCTCCCGCGAGGTGATCACCTTGCGGGCGCCGCTGTGCGCGTCGATCGAGGTGAGGTCCCAGCCGACCACGTCATAGGGGTCGCGCTGCTCGACCACCAGGACCCGGTCGCCGGTCGGGTCCTGGGCCAGCATGCGCGGGTAGCCGGGCGTCTCGGCGTCGACCGCGACCTTGCCGTCGGCGCCGTTCAGCACCAGCACCCGGCCGTCGGCCGGGCGGGGGCTGCCCAGGCCCATCGGGGTGTCGGACCAGGAGGCCGCGATCTCCCCGTGGGCCAGCGGCTCCAGGTCGCCCCAGTTGGCCCAGGGCGCGTGGGTGGAGTAGGTCCAGTCCGTCTTCGCGGTCAGCTTGCCCGCGGCGGCCCTGGTGAAGCTGTAGGCCGTCAGACTGCTGCGGCTGTCGCCCTGTTCGGCGACCGGGTCGACGCTCCAGGACGGCCCGGTGGCGTCGGCCACGATCAGCCTGCCGTCCTGGACCAGCATGTTCCCGACGTAGCCGGGAACCAGCTTGCTCCAGTCGGTCTTCCCGGTGCGGCCGTCCAGGACGGTCACGAAGGTGCCGTTGTTCAGCGTCGATCCCGGCGAGGTGAACGGCCGGAACGGGGAGTCGGCGACCGCGTAGGCCACGGCGATGTCGTCGACCCCGTCGCCGTTGACGTCACCGGTGACATAGGCGTGCCGGCCGGTGACGGACATCTGGTAGGGGTCGTAGCCCTGGTACAGGTTGGGCGTGTACGGCCAGGGCTGGAACGCGTTGACCGGCTTGACCTGCCAGTCCGCGTAGAACGAGCCGGCCGCCCGGTCCCAGACCTGGTTGCCCTCGGCGTCGTAGCGGGCGACCGTGCCGCCGGAGAAGACGCCCACCCAGTCGCCGGTCCCGCCGAGCGCCGCCGTCTCGGCGAAGCCGCGCGCGGTCTCCCAGGCGCCGGTCTGCTGGAACGCGGACGTCCCGGAGGCGGCGGCCGACGAGCTGCCGGACGCCGCGCCCGACGCCTTGCCCGCTGTCGCGCCGAGCCCGGTGCCCGCGGGCCCGGTCGGCATCGCCGGGGCCACCGAAGCGCCCTCCTCGTAGGCGACCTGACCGGGGGTGCCGTCGATCCGGTTCTGGTAACGCTGACTCAGTTTGCTGATCGCCGCGGCGGTGAGCCGGACGCCCTTCGGCGCGGGGGCGGCGTCGGCGTGTGCCAGAGGGGCCGTCAGCAAGGCGGCCGCGACCGCCAGTACGGTCGCGACGGTACCGGGGCGTATGCCCCGTCCTGTTCTCATGGGGGTGCCTTTCACTACCTGCTCGGATGCAGTGAACTGTCGCAGCGGCAGCCGTCACCGGACAGGCTTTGCGCTGTCCTGAACCGGACAGATTCCGGTTCTGGCCAGCCGGTGGCACGGTGCGTGACACTGGTCCGGCACCGTGCCCGCGCAGGCAAAGGAGACCGCATGCTTGAGTCCGTCGGACTGGACGACCACACCGAGCAGACCTACCGGCATCTGGTCGCCCGCTCCCCCGCCACCGTCGCCGACCTCGCCAGGCTGCTCGGCGTGGGCGACCAGCGGGTCCGCCGCAGCCTCGACGCACTGGTCGGGCTGGAGCTCGCCTTCGTCGAACCGGGCCGCACCGGCCGCTACGTCGCCGTGGACCCCCGGGTCGGGCTGACCACGCTGATCCACGCCCGCCGACTCGAACTCGAACGCACCACGGCCGCGGTGGACATCTATGCGGCCGAGTTCCACGAGCGGATGCTGCGCACCGACCCGCAGCGGCTGGTCGAGCTGGTCGAGGGGCCGGCCGCGATCACCGCCCGGCTCACCGAGCTGATGGCCGGGGCCAAGGAGGAGGTGCTCGCCTTCGACGCCCCGCCCTATGTCACCGCCGACCAAACCGCCTCACGCTCCGAGCACGAGCTGCTCGCCCGCGGCGTTCGGGTCCGCGCGGTGTACGCGACCGAGGTGCTGGCCATCCCCGACCGCGCCGACCGGCTGCGCGGCCTGGTGCTGCTCGGCGAACAGGCCAGGGTGCTGCCCCGGGTCCCGCTGAAGATGGTGGTGATCGACGGCAGGGACGCGGTCATCCCGCTCACCGCGAGCGCCGAGGGCACCCGCAGCATCGCCGCCCTGGTGCACCGGTCCCGGCTGTGCGACGCCCTGGTCGAGCTGTTCGAGGCGAGCTGGCAGCAGGCCACCCCGGTCTTCTCCGCCGAGGCGCCGGAGACCGACGCGCACCCCGACCTCGGCGAGGGCGAGCACGCCCTGCTGCACCTGCTGCACGCCGGCCTCAAGGACGAGGCCATCTCCCGCCAGCTCGGCATCAGCGAGCGGACCGTACGCCGCCGGGTGACCTCACTGATCAGCCGGCTCGGCGCCACCAGCCGCTTCCAGGCCGGGGCCCAGGCAGTACGCCGCGGCTGGCTCTAGCCGCTTCGCCCTGCGGGGCGATACCGGACAAACCAGGCGCGCTCGGCTAGCCTCCGAAGGTGAGCACCGCACCGCGAGATCTGCTGCGGGCGGCGCGGTCCGCCGATCCGCGCCACCTCCCGGAGCAGCTCGCCGTCCAGGCGGTGCGCCTGCTCGGCCCGCACGCGACCGCCGCGGCGGCGCGGGTCAGGGCCGCGCACCCTGACGCCGTGCCAGGACGCTGGAGCCGGACCGTCGCCGAGCGCGGAATCCGCGCCACCGTCGCCGAGGGCGCGTTCCTGGGCGGCCCCTTCATGCTGCTGTGGCCGGCCGCGTTCGGCGCCGCGCTGGTCGCCCAGCTGACCATGGTGCTGGAACTGGCCGCGCTGCCCGACCGGCCGCGCTCCCCGGAAGAACTGGCCGAGGACCTGCTGGTGCTGCAGGGGGTCAGCCCGACCCCGGCCGCGGCCAGGGCCCTGCTCGACGCCGCGTCCCACGCGGACCGCGGCGAACCGGCCGGGCCCCGTCCCGGCTGGTGGAGCACCGGACGGCGGCTCGCCTACCTGATCGGCCTGCTCACCCCAGCCGACCCGGCCGGGAGCCGGGGCCGGAACCGCAGCCGGGCCGGGATCCGGCTCCGCCGGGCCGCGACCTGGGCCGGAGTCGCCGCCGTGGTCCTGGTCGGCTGCGCCGCCCCGCTGGTCTGGATCCCGGCGAGCGCCGAGATGTACCGGCGCGCCACCGCGGGCCTCGCGGCTCGGGCCACCGCCTACTACTCCCCGGTGGGAGGCTACGACCCGCTCCCGGCGGGCGGGCGGCGCTGGCTGCTACGGCCGGGGGCCGTCCTGGTGGCCGTCCGCGCGCTGGTCTCGGTGCTGCTCACCGCGGCGGTCCTGGCCGCGGTGCTGCTCGCCGACCTGAGGATCGCGTCCAGCCACTGGCCCGCCGCGGTGCTGCTGCTGATCGCGGTCTCGGCGCTGTACGCGGCACTGCTGCGGCGGCACCGGCGACACTGACCGAACAGGCGCCGCCCTAAATAGGGTGATATGACTGTTTTTCATACCATCTCGCGAACGACCGGCTGGAGCGACTGTGTCGAACTACCCGCTGCTCAACGTGTTCTGGACGATGCTGGAGTTCTTCCTGTGGATCCTGTGGTTCTTCCTGCTGTTCAAGATCCTCACCGACCTGTTCCGCAGCCATGACCTGAGCGGCTGGGCCAAGGCAGGCTGGATCGTCCTGGTCATCCTGCTGCCGTTCCTCGGCGTGCTGCTCTATGTGATCATCCGTGGCCGCTCGATGAGCCAACGCGACCAGGAGCAGGCCAAGCAGGCCGACGACGCCTTCAAGCAGTACGTCCGCAACGCCGCCGCCGACGGCGGCACGGCTCCCAACCACGTGGACGAGCTGGCCCGGCTGGCCGACCTCAAGTCCAGCGGGGCGCTCACCCCCGAGGAGTTCCAGAAGGCCAAGGACAAGCTGCTCTCCTGACTACGCTGGCGGACATGACGCACACCAGGCTGTACCGCAACGGCGCCCTGGAGCTGGAGGACTTCCCGGTCCAGGACATCTCCCGGTACTCCGGCGATCCCGACTGCACGGTGTGGCTGGACGTCCGCGACCCCGGGTCCTCCGACTTCGACATGATCGCCGAGGAGTTCGGCCTGCACGCCCTCGCCGTGGAGGACGCCAGGGAGCAGCACGAGCGGCCCAAGCTGGACCGCTACCGGACCCACCTCTACCTCTCCGCCTACGCGGTGTCCACCGATCCGGAGACCGGCCGGGTCACCGCGGGCGAGGTGGCGGCGTTCATCACCGCCAACGCCCTGATCACCATCCGCAAGGGCGCGCACTGCCGGATCGACCAGGTGATGGAGCGCTGGGACGACAGCCCCGACCTGGCGAAGTACGGCGTGGGCTTCCTGGTCCACGGGCTGCTGGACTACCTGGTGGACGGCCACTTCAACGCGGTCCAGGACCTGGACGAGCGGATCGAGGCACTGGAGGGCCTGCTGTTCGAGGACGGCAGGGACGAGATCCGGGCCGTCCAGCGCGGCTCCTTCGACCTGCGCAAGGACCTGGTCCGGCTGCGCCGGGTGGTGTTGCCGATGCGCGAGGTGGTCAACAGCCTGATGCGCCGTGACCTGCAACTGGTCACCGAGCCGATGCTGCCGTACTACCAGGACGTCTACGACCACGTGCTGCGGGCCACCGAGTGGACCGAGTCCCTGCGCGACCTGGTCGGCACGATCATGGAGACCAATCTGACGGTCCAGGGCAACCGGATGAACCTGATCATGAAGAAGGTGACCAGCTGGGCCGCGATCATCGCGGTCCCCACCGCGGTCACCGGCTTCTACGGGCAGAACGTCCCCTACCCCGGCTTCGACACCCACGGCGGGTTCTGGACCTCGACCGGGATCATGCTGGTGCTGTCCGTCCTGCTCTACACCACCTTCAAACGCAGAGACTGGATCTGAGCCGATGCCCGAACTGCCGGAGGTCGAGGCGCTGGCCGGTTTCCTGACCGAGCACCTGGCCGGACGGACCGTCGACCGGGTCCACCCGCTCGCGGTGCACGCCCTGAAGACCTACGACCCGCCGGTCACCGTGCTCGAAGGCCGCGGTTTCGACGGGGTGACCCGGCACGGCAAGTTCCTCGACCTGCGCGCCGGGGACGTGCACCTGGTGGTCCACCTGGCCAGGGCGGGCTGGATCCGCTGGAGCGAGAAGCTGTCCGACGCGCCGCCGCGCCCCGGCAAGGGCCCGCTGGCGCTCCGGGTCCGGCTGACCGAGCCGGACGGCGGCGGCGGGACCGGCGCCGGCGGCGGGAACAGCTCCGGCTTCGACGTCACCGAGGCGGGCACCCAGAAGCACCTGGCGATCTACCTGGTCCGCGACCCCCAGGACGTCCCCGGCATCGCCCGGCTCGGCCCCGACCCGCTCGCCGACGACTTCACCCTGGAGGCCCTCACCGCGCTGCTGGCGGGCGAGCGCCGCCAGATCAAGGGCTTCCTGCGGGACCAGGGCACCATCGCCGGGATCGGCAACGCCTACTCCGACGAGATCCTGCACACCGCCCGGATGTCCCCGTTCAAGCTGGCCGCGAGCCTCACCCCGGAGCAGGTGGCCCAGCTCCACGCCGCGATCGGCTCGACCCTCGCCGACGCGATCGAGCGCTCCCGCGGCCTGGACCTGCGCCACCTCAAGGCCGAGAAGAAGAGCGGCCTGCGGGTCCACGGCCGCAAGGGCGAAGCGTGCCCGGTCTGCGGCGACACCGTCCGCGAGGTCTCCTTCAGCGACTCCGCCCTGCAGTACTGCCCCACCTGCCAGACCGGCGGCAAGCCCCTCGCCGACCGCCGGATGTCCCGTCTGCTGAAGTAGCCGGGCCGGGCCGCTCAGTCGCGGTGGGCCACCCCCGCGTAGCGGTAGGCGAAGCGGGCCGCGGTGTCGGCGCTGACGGTGAGGTCGTAGCCGCCCTCGGCGCTGGTGGGCCAGGACAGCTCGGTGTGGTGGCCGGGGGCGACGTGGACGGTGGTCGCGGTGCCGGCGAAGTCGTTGGGGGCGACCGTGAAGCGCAGCTCGGCCCCGCCGTCGTTGCCGAGGGTGAGCCGCAGCCGGGGCTTGCCGCCCTCCTGGATCCGCAGCCGCACGGTCGGGACGCCCATGTCGTCCTGCCCCGCCCGGACCACCGTGCCCTGGAACCGGCGCAGGAAGCCGTCCGCGCCGTGCACCGAGAAGTCGTAGACGCCGTCCGTCGCGGCGGCCTCCCAGAGGTAGGTCTGACTGGTCCGCGGCAGCACGGTGTACGGGGTGGCGGCGAAGGGCAGCGCGGTCTGCGGGTAGACGTTGTAGTGGAACGCCTCGCGCCCGGTCGAGGTCATGGTGCAGGTGACCCGGCCGGTCGTACGGTCCACCGTGACGTCCGCGCCGGGCCGGTACGGCAGCGGGCGGTGTGGGCGGGTGCCCGGCTCCTGGGCCGGGGTGGCCTGGGCGCCGACGGCCGGCTGCGGCACCGGCGGCAGCTTGGCGTCGGCGTCGGCGGCCAGCACCAGGGCCTTGGTGTCCGGCAGCCGAGGGATCGTCAGATCCCGCTTGCTGAAGTCGAAGCAGCTGGTCAGGTCACCGCAGACGGCACGGCGCCAGGCGGAGATGTTGGGCTCGCGCACCCCGGTCACCAGCTCCAGGAAGCGCAGCACCGAGGTGTGGTCGAACACCTGTGAGTTGACGTACCCGCCGCGCGACCACGGCGAAACCGCCCACAGCGGCACCCGCGGGCCGAGCCCGATCGGCTGGCCGTCGACGAACTCGTCCTTCGTCCCGGCCGGCGGGAACGGCGGGACGACGTGGTCGAAGTAGCCGTCGTTCTCGTCGTACATCACCAGGAAGACGGTGTCGCGCCAGACGTCGGGGTTGGACATCAGCGACTGCAGCGCGGTGTTGACGTAGTCCGCGCCGTAGTCCGGGCTGGCGTTGGGGTGCTCGCAGAACAGGTACGGCGCGACCAGCCAGGACACGGTGGGCAGGGTGCCCGCCTTGCAGTCGGCGTCGAACGCGGCGAGGTCGAACTTGGTCATCGCGTTGATGTAGCGCGGGTCGTCCGCCGGGAACGCGTGGAACTGCTTGAAGTAGGACAGCGCGTTGTCGTCGTAGTCGCCGTAGCGGTCGTCCAGGCTGGGGTTGTGGTAGACCCGCCAGCTGACCCCGGCCGTCTCCAGCCGCTCGGCGTAGGTGGTCCAGTCGGCGATCGGGTTCTCGGTGACGATGGTGTTGTCGGTGAAGGGGCCGGTGGTGCCGTCCACCCCCGGGCCCGACGTCCCGGTCCAGAGGTAGAGCCGGTTGGGGTCGGTGGGTCCGGCCATCGAGCAGAAGTAGTGGTCGGCGACGGTGAAGGCGTCCGACAGCGCGTACTGGTAGCTGATGTCCTGCCGGGTGAAGTAGCCCATCGAGGCCGGGCCCTTGGCCGCGGTCCACTTGTTCCAGGCGCCGCCGTTCCAGGCCTGGTGGGTGGTGCCCCAGTCGTGCGGCAGCCCGGCCGCGTTCTGGGCGTTGTACCTGGTGGTGTCCATCCGGTACGGCAGCAGGTAGCCGCCGTCGCTGCGGGCCGGGGCGGGCTGGCGGAACACGCTCTGCTCGCCGGGCAGCGTGAGCGTCCGCTTGTCGTCGAAGCCGCGGACCCCGGACAGGGTGCCCAGGTAGTGGTCGAAGCTGCGGTTCTCCTGCATCAGCACGACCACGTGCTTGACGTCCTTGACGGTGCCGGTGTCGCCCGGGTGCTTCCCGGACTTGGCCGCTGCAACGGTCGGGGCCGAGGCGGACGCGGTGCCGGGCAGGCCGGTGCCGAGGGCGGCAGCGGCACCGGCCGCGGCGGTGGAGCCGACGAAGGTGCGACGGGAGAGGGAGGTCATGCTGCAGCTCCTGCTTGACTGGTTTGCTAGTTGACGGTGAAGAGGGCGACGGCGGCGGCGTGGTCGGACGGCCAGCCGTTCCCCGCGGTGTCCGGCTCGGCCGCGGGCCAGCCGGTGACCAGCGCCTGCGCCTGGACCGGGGTCAGCCCCCCGGCGTAGTCGACGTAGTCGATCCGGTCCTGCGGCTCGGCCGAGGTCCCGCCCGGGTGCTGGGCCAGCACCGGGGACCAGGTCGCGCCGGGGAACTTCGCCGGGTCGTGGTGGACCGCCCGGTAGGCGTCCTTCAGCCCGGCCGCCGCGAGGGTCGCGGTCACCGGCCACTTCACCGCCCCGGCCCCGCAGTGCGCGGCGGCGGTCCTGGCGGTCCAGTCCAGGTCGGACGGGGAGGCCAGGTCGGCGGCCAGCACCACCGGGGTCTGCCGGGCCCGACCGGCGACCGCCAGGTCGGCCTTCATCGCCGCGGCCAGCGCGGTGGCCTGCCCGGCCCGGACGCTGGTCCGCTCGGCGGCCAGCGCCTGTGCGCCCGACTCCCCGTCCAGGCAGACCGCGTAGGGGGCGTAGCCGGTCTCGTCCAGGTGCGCGGTCCACACCCGGACCGACCGGGTGGCGTCCAGCTGGACGGTGACGGCGGCGGCGGGCAGCGCCGCGGTCGGCTGCTGAACGTCCGTCAGCGGGTAGCGGCTGATGACGCCCAGGTCGCCGGGGCTCTGGTAGGCGTACCAGCCGAGCGCGTCGGCGAGCTGCCGCGCGGCGCTGCCGCCGGTCTCCTGCAGCCCCACCACGTCCAGGTCGTCGCCGAGGACGACGGCGATCTGCTTCTCCAGCGGGTTGTCGACATGGCTGCCGGCGTCCCAGAGGTTGAGGCTGGCGGTCTTCAGCCGCGGGTGGGTCCGGGCGGCGACCACCGGGACCTCGACGGTGAGCTGCGCGCTGTGCCCGGCGCTGTCGGTCGCCCGCACGGTGAGCACCGCCGGATGCGCGGGGACCCGGGCCGGGGCGGTGCCGCTGACGGTGCCGTCGGCGGACACGTCCAGCCAGCTGTCGCCGGAGACCCGGCTGAACACCGGGGCCCCGCCGGTGCTGCCGGACGGACGCATCCACAGCCCGGCCAGCGCGACCTTCGCGGCGTCGCCCGGGTGCAGGGTGCGCGAGCCGAGGTTGGCGACGGCGAAGTGCGGGGGCGGCGGCACCGGGCGGACCGCGAAGGAGAACGGCGCGCTGGTGGCCAGGATGCCGTAGCCGTCGTCGGCGAGCAGGTAGGCGGTGTACGGGCCGCCGGTCAGCCCGCTGGTGTCGAGGGTGACGTCGCCCGAGGCCCCCGGGGTGTACTGCCACACCAGCGAGGCGCCGTTGCCGGGCGCCCGGGAGCCGTCGTACACGCCCACCCAGTTCTTGGCCCCGGGCGCGCCGGTGACGAAGTGGAAAGTGAGCTGGTCGCCCTCCAGCGGGTGCGCGGGCGAGGTCAGGGTGATCGTGCTGCCGTTCACATCCGCGTCGGCGCCCGCGGAGGCGAGGCCCCCGACCAGCAGCGCCACCAGGGCGGCGAGCAGCAGGGCGGCGAGTCGTCTCATCGGGCCCGTTCCATTCCGTCGCTGGGCGTCCAGAAGTTGTCTGAACAAGTTGCGGCCCAGTTAGCCGGAGCGGGGTGACGTCGAGATGAACGCGAAACAGCGCGACGGCGGGCGCGGAACGAATTGGCGCCCGGCCCGCCGTCGGATCAGCCCCCGGGGATCAGCCCCTCGGGATCAGCCCCTCGGGGATCAGCGCTTGGTCGCCCGGAGCACGACGAACTTGGGGCCTGACCCGATCGTCACGCAGCCGCCGAACAGCCGACGCAGCGTCACGTGGTAGTTGAGGTGCCGGTTTCCGACCACCCAGAGCTGGCCGCCGGGGCGCAGCGCGGTGCGGGCGTCGGCGAACATCCGCCGGGCGGCGGCGTCGGTGGTGGCCTGGTGCGAGTGGAACGGCGGGTTGTTGAGCACCAGGTCGGCCGATCCCGGCGGCAGGTCGGACAGCCCGTCGCCGAGCAGGAACCGCGCCTTGGCGGGCGATCCGGACGCCGCGAAGGTGGCTCTGGCCGAGGCGAGGGCCTGGTGCGACTCGTCCGTGAAGACGACTTCGGCGTCCGGGTTGCCCAGCGCGGCGGCCGTGCCGACGACGCCGTTGCCGCAGCCCAGGTCCACCACCGTCTCCGGGCCCGAGCGGGTCGGCAGGTGCTGGAGCAGGAAGCGGGTGCCGATGTCGAGCCGCTCGGCGGAGAAGATCCCGGCCTCGTTGCTGACGGTCAGTCCGGCAGCGGCACCGAGCGAGGCGTCGTCGGCGGGCAGGGTGTAGTGGACCGGCCAGGCGCTGCGGCCGGGCGTGAGCTGCGGATCAGGAGTGCAGAGGATCAGCCGGGCCTTCCTCACCGCCAGCGAGGTCCTGGTCGGGCCGAGGATCCGTTCGAACAGCTTCAGCGTGGAGGTGTGGATCTCGGTGACCATGCCGGTCCCGACCACCACCGTGCCCGGGTGCACCCCCGGCGCGAGCCGCAGCAGCTGGTCCTCCAGCAGCGCCAGGCTCTTGGGGACCCGGACCAGCAGCACGTCGATCCTGGCCGGGGGCGGCTCCTGGGTGGAGCGCAGGGTGACCGCGTCGGCAGCGAGCCCGTTGCGCTCCAGGTTGGCCAGGGTCGCCTGCTGGGCCAGGTACGAGTCGGAGATCTGCACGATCTCGGCCGGAGCCGACGCCGCGCCGCGCCCCGAACCGGAGCCGGGGCTGGAGCCGGAGCCCGCCAGCGCGGTGGCCAGCGCGCCCCAGCGGTCGCCGAGGACGACCACCGTCCCGGTCAGCGCGACCGGCGGGACGGTCGTCCCGTCCAGCGCGGCGGTGCCGTCGAGCTGCCGCAGCAGGTACTCGTCGGAGGCGTCCCAGGCGCGGAGGGTGTCGCGGGGGTCCTCGGGGAAGCGGGCGAGGGAGTACGCAGCGTGTGCGGTGGTCAACTGGTTCATCGTCGGACCAATGTATCCGGCGCCGAGCAGCACGACGGTCGGCCGCTCAGGAGCCGGCGCCAGGAGCCTGCGTCAGGAGCCGGCCGGCCAGTCGATCTGGGTCGAGCGGTAGTAGCGCACGCCCTCGGCCCGCCACCGCGGCCCCTGCGCGGCCAGCCGGACCCGGAACCGCGGCCAGCTGTGGCTGCTCGCGGGCGACCAGCCCAGCTCCGCGATGGCGGCGACCCGCGGGAAGGCCAGGTAGTCGAGGTCCGCGCTGCTGCGCACGGTCTCGGTCCACAGCGGGGCCTCGACCCCCAGCACCGCCGACGCCGGAAGGCCGGGCAGATACGCCCCGGGGTTCCAGTCGTAGGCCTTGCTGACGTCGATCCGCCCGGCCCAGTCCGCGCCGATCCGGGTGGCCGAGGTGTAGCGCATGTCCAGGTAGGCCCGGCTCGCCGGGGACATGATGACCTTCGTCCCCCGCCGGGCCGCCGCGGCCACCGCCCGGTCCCCCGGCCTGCCGGTGGTGCTGCTCCAGAACTGGGCCACCGTGGACGGCCGCAGGGTGGCGGCGACGATGTCGTGCCAGCCGATCACGGTCTTGTGCCGCGCCGCGACGATCGCCTGCACCCGGTTCACGAACGCCGCGTAGTCGGCCCTGCTGGTGGACTGCGCCTCGTCGCCGCCGATGTGCAGATAGGGGCCCGGGGTGAGCGCGGCGAGCCGGGCGATCACCGTCTCCAGGAAGGCGTAGGTGGCCTTGCTCCTGACGCACAGTGAGCTGAAGCCGACGTTCATCCCGGTGTAGAGCCGGGGCACGACCCCGTCGCAGGTCAGCCGGGGGTAGGAGGAGAGGGCGGCGTTGGTGTGGCCCGGCATGTCGATCTCGGGCACCACGGTGATGTAGCGGGCCTGCGCGTAGCGGACGATCGCGCGGTAGTCGGCCTCGGTGTAGTAGCCGCCACGGCCGCCGCCGACCTCGGTGCTGCCGCCGTGCGAGGTGAGCCGGGGCAGGCCGCTGATCGCGATCCGCCAGCCCTGGTCGTCGGTGAGGTGCAGGTGCAGGTAGTCGATCTTGTAGTGGGCCAGCTGGTCGGTGTAGCGCTCGACCTGCGCGACGGTGAAGAAGTGCCGGGCCACGTCCAGCATCGCGCCCCGGTAGGCATAGCGCGGGTGGTCGATGACCCTCCCGCCCGGCAGGGTCCACCGGGCCGTCTTCACGACCCTGCTCCCCTGCACCGACGGCGGCAGCAGTTGCAGCAGCGTCTGCACCCCGGCGAACAGCCCGGCCGCGGCGCGGGCCCTGACCGTGACCCCGTGGGCGGTGACGTCCAGTCGGTACCCCTGCGGCCCGACCGAGGCGGGCGCGCCCGAGAGCAGCAGCGCGATCGCGCCCGGCGCGGTGCCGACCCGGAACGGGTAGCCGGTGGACCTGCGGAGCACCGCCGCCAGATAGCCGCCGATGCCCGGGACGTCGCTGGAGAGGGTGTCCGTGCGCCGCAGGGTGTAACTGACCCCGGCCGCGGGGACGGCGCTGACCGGCGCCGGGAGGATGTCGGCGAAGCTCGCCACCGGCGGTCGCGGTGCGGCCGTGGCGGAGGCGGAGGCCACCGGCGAAGCGGTGAGCAGGCCCAGCGCGAACAGAGCGGCCAGGAGTCGACGGAAAGGCGCGGCGGCCACGGGGCTCCCTCGGGACGGATGACCCCACTGTTCCGCTCCATGGGCAGGTGGGGCCGGGGACACGCTCGGACGCGCCCCTGGCCCCACCCGGTCAGCCGACGGTGTTGTAGCCGGGTGTTTCCGGGAAGCTGACGGTCCGTGCGGTGCCGCCGTTGGTGGTGGCCCCGCCCTGACGCATCGTCAACTCGACGAAGTAGGCCTGCGCGGGCGAACTGGGGGCGGCCGGGACCTTGGGCGTGATCACCGCGTTGCGCACCTGCTGCCCGGTCAGGCTCAGGCCGCTGACGGTCCGGTCGTCCAGCACCGCCCCGGCCAGGCTGTAGACCTTGGCCTGCACCGAGAGCCCGCTCTGCGTCGCCGAGCCGAGGTTGTCCAGGGCCACGGTGCCGTTGTCCTGGGTGTAGAGGGCGTGCAGCGGCTCATTGGCCTTCTTGGCGCCGAAGAAGCTGCCCGCCTGTCGCCGTCCTGGTTGAGACATCGGGGCACTTGCCGTTCTGCAGCAGTGCCTCGATCTCGGTGCCGGGGCCGCCGCCGTCGTCCACCGCGACCGGGTGCCAGCCCGCCGTGGCGAAGCCGGGGGTGGAGATCTGCGCGCCGGTCCGCGTGGCGGTGGCGCTGGTCAGCACGGTCCACCCGGCGGCGCCGAGGTCCACCGGAGCCGCGACCGGCGCGCTGTCCGCCGAGCCGTCCGCGACGGTCACCGCGGCGGCGGCCCTGCCACCGAGCCCGGACAGGCCGGCGAACCCGGCAGCGACGACCATGGCGAGGACCAGCGGCAGCAGGACGACTAACCGGGACCGCTCCGTTACGCGCGCCCTGACCTGCGGTCAACAGGTCGAACGCGGATGACAGCAGCACCCGCGATCAGCTAGGTTTCGCCGAGCTTCTTATCGGATCTTTATGTCGGGGGACCCCGTGAACATCGACTTCAGCAACCAACCGCTCTTCTCCTGGTACGTCGTCCTGCTCGCCGTGAGCGGCGTCGTCCTGGTCGGCCTCAGCCTGGTGCCGACCGGCCGGACCGGGATGCGGATCTTCAACGCCCTGGTCGGGATCGCCTTCCTGGGCTACGGCTTCTACCTGGGCTTCGTCTTCGACGGCGGCACCTACATCATCTTCTTCAAGGCCTTCATCGTGCCGGTGCTGCTGATCGCCAACACGGTGAAGTCCTACGCGGCCCGCCGCAGCAGCCGCGCGGAAGCCGCCGCCCTGCGGGCGCCGCAGGTCCCGTACCCGTACCCGCAGCACCCGCAGTACCCCCGGCCGCGACAGGCGCAGGCGCAGCAGGCGCAGCAGCCGCAGGCGGCGGGCGCCCCGGTCGCCGACGTCCAGGGCTGAGGGACGCGGCGAGGGCCGCGCGGAGCTTCCCGCGCGGCCCTCGCCGTGGTGTGACGCCGTGCTGTCGCTACGGCGGTTCCGATCCGGTGCTACCCCGCCAAGGTCCGCAGCTGGGTGAGTTCCTCGGCGTCCGCGCCCAGCGCCTCGGCCTGGCCGTACAGGGCCGGGATGTCCTTCTGCCGGCCCCACTGCCGCAGGAACTCCGCGTAGGCGAGCAGCGCGTGCAGGTCGCCCGCGTCGATGCCGCTGCGGTAGCACTCCTCCGCGGTGCGGCGGTCCTTGCGGTCCTCGTGGATCAGGGCCAGGTTCAGCCAGGCGTTGGTCTCGCCCTCGTCCGCGGCGGCGGTGTACTGCTCGACCGCCTCGTCCAACCGGTCCCGGTCGGCCAGGAAGACCGCGTAGTCGAAGTGAGCGCCCACTTCCTCCTGCTCCAGCGCGGACAAGAACTCGCCCTCGGCGCTCGCCTGCTCCTCCGGCGTGCCGTGCTCGGCGCAGAAGTTGGCCCAGGCCAGCTGCGCACCCTCGATCTCGTCGTCCAGCGCCTCGGCCAGCCGCTCCCGGGCCGCGGCGTAGTCGCCGAGCTGCTGTTCGGCCTCGGCCATCGGCACCAGCACCGAGCGGACGCCCGCGTCCAGCCCGCGGCGCAGCCAGCGCAGCGCCTCCTCCGGCCGCTCGGCCTCCAGGTGCATCCGGCCGAGGTTGCCCAGCGCCATCGGGTCGCCGCGCTCGACCGCGAGGGTCAGCACCTCCTCGGCCTCCACCAGCCGGTCCGGGTCGTCGCTGAGGAAGACGCCGAAGTCGTTGAGCGCACCGGCCGCCGCCGCGTCGATGGCCCTGCGGTACCAGGCCTCGGCCTGCTCCCGGTCGTCCAGCTCGTCGGCGAGCACCGCGGCCGTCCACAGGGCGACCTCGCGTCCGCGCTCGTGCGCCTCCTGAAGCGCCTTCAGCGCCTCCTCCGGCTCCTCGATCTCGACCAGCAGCGCGGCCAGCGCCTCGTAGGCGCCGGAGACGCCCTGGTCGGCGGTCCGCTGCAGCACCTCGAGCGCGGCGTCCACGTCGCCCCAGTCCTCGACCAGGTCGAGCAGCTTCTCGGCGACCTCGTCGTGCCTGCTCTCCCACGCCCGCGCGTACAACTCCAGGGCCTCGGCGTGGCGGCCCTGAGCGGCCTCCTCGTCGGCGCGCTGGACAAGAACCTGCTCGGGCATGGCGGCTTCCTTCCTCGGATCAGTCGGCACAAGTATCGCCGCCCACCCCCCTTCCCCGCGCACCAGCCCGACCGATCACTCCGGCATGTCGACGGCGGCGGGTCGACCGCGGGCCCGGCTGCCTCAGCAGCGTCAGAGGGTGATCAGGACCTTGCCGACGGCGCCGGACTGGACCGCGTCGTGGGCGGCGGCGGTCTGTTCCAGGGGGTAGTGGTGCAGCGGGAGGCCCGCCTCCTCGCCGACGCGGAGCGCGCCCGCGCCGAGGGCCGCGGTGATGGCGGCGACCGCGTCGAGCTTGGCCTCGCGCGGGATGGTGTAGATCAGGACGCCCTGCCAGCGCAGGTTGCGGACCATCAGTTCCCGTACCGGGAGCGTCACTTCGGGGCCGCTGCCGTCGGCGTAGAAGGCGACCGTGCCGCCGGGGCGGAGCACCGCGAGGTCGAGTGCGGCGTTGGTGCCGGGGGCGACCTCGACGATCAGGTCGACGCCGTCCGGGGCGAACCCGCGGACCGCCTCGGCGGCGTCCCCGGCGCGGTAGTCGACCACGTGCTGTGCTCCCGCCGCGGTGGCCAGCGCGCCCTTCGCCGGGCCGCTGACCGTGCTGAGCACGGTGGCCCCGGCCCAGCGCGCCAGCTGGATCGCCGCGTTGCCGACCGCGCCCGCACCGCCAGCGACCAGCACGGTACGCCCGGCCAGCGCGCCCGGCGCGAGCCGGTCGGGGCCGCCGGCGCCCAGGGTCAGCGCCCGGTGCGCGGTCATCGCCGGGATGCCGATGCTCGCGCCCAGCTCGAAGGACGCGCCCTCGGGCAGCGGCACGGCCTGCTCCCCCGGCAGCACCAGGTACTCCTGCGCGGTGCCGTCGGCGCGCTGCCAGGCGGCCTCCCAGATCCACACCCGCTCACCGACCCGCTCCGCCGCCACCCCGGGACCCACCGCGTCGACGACGCCGGAGCCGTCCTGGTTGGGCACCTGCTCCCCGGCCGGGGCCGACCCGGCCCGCGACTTCCAGTCGGTCGGATTCACCCCGGAGACCCGGACCGCGACCCGCACCTCGCCGGGCCCCGGCTCGGGAACCGGCCGCTGCTCGGTGAGACCGAGGACGTCGGACGGACCGTTCGCTGTGTACACGATTGCCTTCATGCAAGCGACAATTCCACGGCGCCGGGAAATGTTCCTGCCGAACGTCGGAGCGACCGAACGTCCGGCACCAGCGCGACGGCACGACCGGGCGTCAGCCCAGCGGGTCGGCCAGCTGCCAGCCCCCGGCCAGCAGCAGGTCCACCGCCGCCAGCGCCGCCGCGAGCCGCTCCTGCCGGTCGCCGCGCAGCTCGGTCCAGGGGACCCGCTGCGCGGCCAGCACCTCGCGGAAGCGCCCGGTCATCCACGGCCGCAGCTCCTCGCCGTCGCGCAGCCCGTCGTCGTGGAACGGCACCCCGGCGTCCGAGGTGAGCAGGTACAGCGCCCGCGGCGGCACCGCCGCGGCCAGGTCCCGGACGGCCGGGGTACTCCGGCCCCGGTAGCGCTCCTGCCAGACGGTGGTGGCCAGCGCATCGGTGTCGCAGACCAGGACCGGGCCGCCGGCCCTGGCCGCCCGCTCCTCGTCCGCGGCCTGCCTGCGGACCACGGTCTCGAAGTCCGCGTCGTCCCACTCCAGGTCGAACACCATGGGCTGCGGCCCGGCCGGGTCGGCGACGGCACGGGCCAGAGCCAGCTTCACCACCGTCAACTCCCTCCCGTACTCCGGCACCCAGCCGGTCAGCGCATGGACGCCGCCGCGGGCCCGCAGCGCCGCGGCGAGGTCGCGGGAGAGCGTGGTGGTCCCGGTGGACTCCGCGCCGAGGACCACCACCCGGCGCGCGAACCAGGCCCGGACCGGCGGCTCCAGCGCGTCCCAGTGCGCGACCGGATCGGCCCGCACCTTGGTCCCGGAGACGGCGTAGGTCTCCCTCGGCGGGTCCAGCAGCACCGGCGCCGCGCCGAACCGCCGGGCCAGCTCGGTCCCGTACGGCTCGGAGCTGAACACCGCGTCCACCGGCACGGCGTCCACGCCAGGCAGTTCGTAGGGGTTGGCGAAGGTTTTGAACGGTGGCGTTCGCGGAGGGGCGGAGCATGGCCAGGGGCCATCAAGCTGGCCAAATGGAGAGGGCTGGGGCCCTCACCTTGCGAAGCAGGCACTCGGCCCCTGGTCTTGCTCCGCGAGGGCCCTGCGCGGACGTCACCGTTCAAAACCTTGATCGGCCCCGGTGCACGATCAGCACGAAGAGGTAGCCATGCAATAATCGTCTCTATGACGATAACGCTCGGGGATGTGCAGGCCGCAGTGAGGGCCATGACAGCCCAACTCGACGGGAACGACCACGTCGCTTTCAGCCGCCGAGACGCCGCTTACCCGTACATCAAGGTCCAGGACGGGATCATCCACTGGATCGTGGAGGAACGAGGCAAGGAACTCCAGCACCGCACCACCGGCGATCTCAACGAACTCCTGAACTGGGTTGCCCTCGACGCCACCTTCTCCATGGCTCTGGACTGGGAGCGAGGGCAGCGGGGTCGCTTCCCCGCCGACAGGGACACGCGGATCGGCTGGCTCGCCAAACAGATTGAACTGCTGCGCAGACTCGACACCGAGTGGGCCCAGCAGTTCCGGGCAGGTATCCCCGCCCGATGCCCGGGAGTGCGGCTGGAGGACGTGGACGCCCACCCCCTCGGCTGAATGGCCCTCGTCAGTCCGCGGCGAGTATTGCCAGGTGTCCGGCAGCAGAATGGGAGAGGCTTGCGAGGATGGCCTTGCCCTTGACGGCACTGGCCAGCGACGGGTTGCCGATGATGCCGTTCGGCGTGTAGGCGGTCAGGCCCAGCGTGAGGAGATGGGGCCGCTGGGGAGCTGCGTGATCGTCCGCCTCGACGCCGTCGCGTACGAGTTCCGGGGCCCCGTGCAGTAGCAGGGAAACTTCCAGTTCGCCGCCGTGCATGTCCTCGGTCGAGGTGCTTTCCAGGCAGGCGTCCGCGCGGGCCTGCTGCCAGTCGTCGCGGGTGGGGAAGAGAGCGACCCTGGGTCCGGCGACGCTGGCCTCCTGGACGAAGTTGGACAGCACGTAGTTTCCGCCGTGGCCATTGACGATGATCAGCCCTTGGATGCCCGATGCCTGGAGGGAGCGCCAGATGTCCCCGATCACGGCGTACAGGGTGACCGCACTGATGCTGACCGTGCCGGTCATGCCGGCGTGCTCGTGGGAGCAGGACATGGTGACCGGCGGCAGCAGGAACAGCCCGTGGTCGGTCGCGATCCGCTGAGCGATCATGCAGGCGATGGCCGTGTCCGTGATCAGCGGGAGATGCGCGCCGTGCTGTTCAAAGCTGCCGACCGGAAGCACGGCGATCCGCGAACCCCGGGCGCTCTCGTCGGCGGACGTGGCGTGCGTGATCAATGGCATCATGCGCCCAGTCTCCAGCATCACCCCAGTTCGAGAAAACCGATCTCACCCCGAACGCGCTTGATGGAGACCTGGAGCTGGGCAACAGCGGGGACGCTCGCCCACGCGTCCATTGCGGTTGCGGCGTCGCCCAGTTCAGCCATGGCCCGGACCGACTGCGTGTCGCGCACGATGGCCAGGGCACGTTCCGCCGCGGCCACGGCTTGATCCGGCTCGCCCGCGGTGGCGTAGGCGCGCGCAAGGCGCGACAGGTAGACGCCGTGGTCGTTGCGATACATCCGCGGCAGCGTTCGCAACTCCGCCTCGAACAAGTCGATGGCCTGCTGCGGGTCTCCCATCTCAAGGCAGCAGTTCGCTCGCTGCATCTCGATGTACGTGGGAGTGCAGTAGGCGGTGTCCAAGGCAGTGTCGTGGCCTTGCTCTGGTGGAGTTTCGACCAACTGACGCGCCTCGTCGAACTTCTGGTGGGCAAAGCGGAGGTTTTTCGACAGAGCATGACCTTGGGCCTCTTGCTGAGCGGCAAGGGCGCGAACACTGGCGCTGATCCCCGAGACCCGCTGCGCCGCCCGAGCGAGTGCGACGGCACATTGCGGATCCCGCCGGGCAGTCGCCTGGTTGCTCTTACGGAACAGGATGTAGGCGATCATCTCGTCATCGCCGGTCTCCTGGGCCCACTCCATCGCACGGTCGGACCAGTAACAGGCATTGGTGAAGTCGCCCAGGTCTTGGTGAAGCCAACCCAGAAACTCAGCACTGCGGGCCCCGAGGGTGAGCATGCTGTCTCTGATCGCACCATCTGTCTGAGCCTGGAGACGGTCGATCACATGCAGATGGTGCTCCACGCCATCAAGTGCGTGGTGTGCACCGAACAGATTCATGGTCTTGTAATGCGTAGGCATAACTGTTCGGATGTGATCCGCGAAGTATTCAGGATCCACCAAGGCAACGCTACCGGTGGCGCGAACCAATTTAACTGACGAGATGTCAGCAATGCGGCTGCGGGTATCCCTAGTGGTCGTGCGCCTGAAGTCGGGCCTCGACTCCCACGGGCGGGCAGCGAGTCCGAGCATGTGCCCAGGGATGTGTAATCCGTCAGCGATGCGCCCAATGAGATCGAACTTCTCGATCTTGCGGCTCTTGTCGATCACCTCACCCACCCGGCTCGGTGTCATGTCGCAGGCGCGCGCGATCATCGAGGGATAGATGCCGGCGTGCACCTTCAGCAGCTTGAAGACTGCGGAGAAGTCGTGGCTGGCGCACGCTGAGATCATCGCCGGCTCGGCAAGGAGGGCTCGCGGAAGCCTGTCCGGCATCTCGGGCGCAGCCATGACACATCCTTCCAGCCAAGGCGATCTCTGCATCAAGCTATACAAGTTGAGTGACGGCCAGTTTACCCAGAGTGGGTAACCACGATGGGCAAGTCTCTTGGCTGCCACCTGAGGATGCTGATGGTTACCACTTCGGAACTATCCGAAGCGATCAGCTACTCACAGTGAGGACGGTCAGAGGTGAAGGGAAGGGATGACTTCGACACGTCGCGTGCACCAACGGCGCTGGTGGCTCAATCTGTTTCGCCGCAGGATCCGCTGGCCCACTGTTGGTCGGATTCGATCGGCGGCGCCGACGTGGTCGCTGGATCCTCAACGAACCACGCGCGGGACTGGTGCACGGAATCGCAGGAACGACAGAGTTACCGCGGCTGGGTGTGGCCCGGCGGTCAGCTGTCCGCCCCTGCCTCGGCACGCCAGGTCGTCAAGGAGACTCTGAAGGACTGGCACCTCGGGAGGCTGACCGGAGACGTGCTGTTGTGCGTCAGCGAGCTGGTGACCAACGCCGTCAAGCACGCGAAGATCTCGACCGATCCACTGGTGCCCTATCAGGTCGTGGTGGGACTCCGCTACTTCCCAACGTGCAGCCTCTTTGTAGAGGTCGGTGACTGCGACCCGGGCCCACCGGTAGCGCCCACTCCAAGCGGAGACGGAGCTTCCGAACTGGTCAGGGCACACGGACATGGACTGGTGATTGTTCGAGAGCTGGCCGATTTCGTTTGGTGGAAGCGTCGCGGGATCGGCGGCAAGTACGTGTATGCCCACTTCAACACTCCGCGCTACCTCACTCCTGAAGGGGAGGCCAGGAACCAGCCTCGGAGCAAAGAGGAGGGACGGTGACACTGCTGGTTGGTCACCGCTTGGCCGACTGGGCCCGGGGGGACCGGGTTGCTCCCGCGCAGACCAATGACGACAACCCGTGGACCAACGGCCTATGCGGACTTCGATGCCGCGAATGGCGCCGTGTCCTGGTCGTCGGGGATGTGCTTCTCCCTGGTCTGCATATCCCCTTGAACGCATGTGGCCCCTGCATTCGAGACCTTTGGGAGTGGGCTTGGGACTCCGTCCTCTTGTCGGACCCGTCCCTCGCTTCCCGGGGATCTGCGGTGCCACCCTCCGGCCGGGCACCCTCCGGTCGCCACCGGGCACGTCCCCAGCAACGCCGCCACCCTTAGACCCCCCGCTCCGGCCAGGTGGGTTCAGCACCGGGCCGGAGCGGGTTGCCAGACCGTCCGGTCAACAGACTGGACGACGTTCCGCACAGGAGGTAGACCAATGACCGGAACGCTCAGCAATGGTAGGCAGACTGTCCCCTGGAACAACCCGCTCGCACCGGGCGCGCAGTGGTTCAAGGCGTCGGACACCGAGCTGGACGCGATCCTCAAGAACTGCGTGATCGTCACGGTTCTGCCGGACTCCACCGAGCACACGTCGGTCGGCATCCCGAACGGCACCCGCATGGTGGGAATCTCGGACGACAAGGACGAGCTGGCCCCCGTCCTGCACTTCTCGCGGGCTGAGTTCACGATCTTCGCGCGGGGCATCGTGTCCGGCCAGTTCGTCCACCTCTACGCCTCCGATGACGAACTGACCGCGGCCGGACTGGACTTGGCAGATGTGGACAGCCCCTGACCATCGGTCGCAGGCACCCGCTGAACATCGGCGGACGCAACCGGCGATCGAAACCGAAGGTGATCTCCGCGCTTGGGCGCTCCCGGCGCTAGGTGGTGACAACCCCGTTGCTTGGCCCCTCAATGAGGGCGCTCTGCCAGCCCGTGCATCAGAGGACGTTCGTTGTCCTCAACCAGAGTGCAACTGGCAAGCGACGTTCCACTACCTGATGTGCTGGAAGTGCCCCAACTGCAGCATCCGCCTCACTGTGCCGAAGTCCGTTCACATTCCCTGAGTCGGAACTCGGAACACCGTTGTCCCGGCCGCACCAACGGCAAGGTCGGGACAACGGGCCAAGTTGCACCTACAAACGCAACCGGAAGGCAGGGGCCGACCGTTAAAGCCAGCCAGCCTGGTGATCAGCAACCGTATGTGAGGCGGACGCAGGCACCGCACCCTGAGTTCAGTCGAGAGCGCGGCAGCAGACGGATACCCGGCGAGACAAACGGCCTGACGGTTGGTCCCGCCGAGCAGGGCGGACCGGCCGCCCCGGCGGCGCGAAGCGCCGCCCTTGAGTAAGTAAGAGGTCAATTGCGACAGCTCTCGACCGGACCGCGGTCAGACCAGCAGTCGGCTCAGGACTGTTGGTCGGTTCCTCCATGGCTGGAAGGCCGGATCTGAGCAAGGGATCGCCAGATTTCGCTAGCCAGTTCGAAGTTGCCGCGGGATTCGCCTTCGCGCGCGAGGTCCTCCAACTCTGCCTGGGCTGACGTATCGCCTTGCACCAGACGTAGTTGGGCCGTTAGTGCGCGGTGTCGCATGAGGTCCCGGTAAGCGAGTAGTTCGCTGTGCTGTTCCACGCGGTGGCTCAGCTGCTGTGCCTCATCAAAGTGGCCTTCGAGGAAGGCCAGGCGTGCACGCAGCGAGAGGAACTCAGCCGTGTTGTGGGGACCGCCGAGGATCATGACGGCGGGTTCGGCCTCGTCCAGGTGCTGTCTGATGGTGTCCAGGGCAGGCGGGTCGGTTCGAAGGTAGAGCCCTGCGGCGGCGAATCGCAGGCGCATCCAGGTCAGGGGGTCCGATGCTGCATCCAATTCGGCCATGGCCTGATTCAGGACTTCCGCACCCTCGACAAGCCGCCGTGCGTAAATGCGCTGACTGGCGATGGTCCACAGGGATTCGGCCCGGAGCCGACGAGGCAGGAGGTGACAGACTTCCTCAAGCTGGTTGGCGTGCCTGTCGGCGAGTTCGAATTCGCCCAGCTCGGTCTCGACTGAGACCAGCGCCAGCAGGATCGAGGCGATGTCCGCGGGTTGGACGTCCTCGTCCTCAACGGATTCGAGTGCCTTCTCGGCGGATTTTCGGGCCTTGTCGAGGTGGCCTTGGGCACGTAGGTATCTGGCCTGCTTGGCCATGGCTTGGGCGTGGAGTCCGGGCTGGCCGAGTTGTTCGCTCAGGCCCAGGAGGGCGTCAAGGTAGGGGCCTTCGCTACCGTCTTGGCGGTTGCTCAGCAACCACAGCGCTTGCCAGCGTAGTGCCAGGTCGGCCGCCGGTTCGTTCTCGTATGCCTCTCGCAGTCGTTCGTGGTCGGTTTCTGGGTCTGCCCTGTAGGTGAGAAGGGACAGGACGACCTCGGCCAGGGTCGGCATCTCGGGCTCCTCGAACGCTGAGACGGGGACGCCCAGCCTTCCGGCGAGGTAGACGCGCGCGCGCTCTGTCGGCTTACGGGTCCCGGATTCCAGGCGTGAGAGGTAGGGCTTGGACATCTCCGGCCCCGACAGGTCGGCCTGCGACAGGCCACGGGCCTGACGCAGCCGACGCAGCCGGCGCCCGAAATTTACCTGCCCCAACGATTCGCCCATGCGCGGAAGCATAACGACTATGGCGGCTATGTCCTCGTCCGTCGTTCCTGGACGCTCCGGGGGTGGTCTACGGGTCTTCCCGCTCCTGGCTAGGGCCAGATGATCTCGGCGGGTGAGATGGCGTGCGCGGCGTGGATTTGAGCCGCTTGCGCAGGCAGCGTGCACGCGATCATGGCCAAGGCAGCCAGGGCAACGCCGGTGGCTACTCGGCCGAGGAGCTTCATCACGGGACTCCCAAAGTGGAGGCGGAATGCCGAGCCCAGGGGCACAGCGGAATGTGTGCGTTGGCCGCCCCAGAGGGAACGGTTCCGCACCTGCGGGACAGAAGTTATCCCAGTGCCGAAGTTTAGGCAACGCAGTGACAAAAGTTTTGGCATCATAGTTTCCAAGATGCCATGTCCTCATCAATGGAGAGTCTCGATGGAGCTGCTGAGGTACCCGCCCCACCCCGGTCTCGACTTGAAGGACATCGTTGATCACTTGGGAACGCGAGCCCGATCCGAGGGGTTCGGCATGGCCTACCTGTCCGGGCCGGCAACGGCGGGCCTGGGCACTTCCACAGCAGTGCTTGATAGCGCCTTCGTCGCGGACAGCCCCTTGGCTGCGCCCTCCCGGAGCCTGATCGTGGCTGGCCACCGAACACTCATCCGCTACCAGTCGTACATGGAGCTGCGCGGAGCCATCGAACGCTGCTGTTCCTCCGGGCAGCCGACCGGGGTCAGCAGGGCAGACATCAACCTCGCCTCGCGGTTCCTCATGGGGAAGATCATCATCGACGACGACTCGCTGCAAATCCTGCACACCCGTATGCGGCGAGAGGCCAAGCACCTGGTGGACGCCATCTTCCGGATCTCAGCGGCTGAGACCCGGATAGCGCTGGGCAACGTCCGTGACGCGCTTGCCAACGCCGACGGCCCAGCGGCAGAGTGGAACGCTCAGCATGCCTGCCTGTCAGCCTTCGACGCGTTTCTCAGCTCGCGCGGTGATCTGTACCCGGGAACTACCCACGTCTGGGCACGCTGGCGCCGCACCGTGGCCAAACCCATGCCCTTCCTGCCCAAGGCCCCAGACCTGGCGAACCCAAACGTCTTTTACGGACACACTGCCCTGGCTCACGACCTGCTCATCCAGGCGGCCACGGGCGAGGACTACCCGATACACCGGACCGTCAAGCCCGGCACCTACTACCGCACCTCAGATCTCGACCTGGGACTCCAAGCGTCAGGGATCGTCGCCCACACCGCAGCCGGCACCGTCGAACTTGACCCCATGGCACTTCTTCTCCTCGGTGTTGCCCAGGGCCGGTCCTCCGCCGACACCCTCGACCACACCTACTTCCTCCTTCACCGCGACACGCGTCGTTCCGCACGCTACGACGCCCTCACCACGCGCCTACGAGCGCTCACTACTCACGGCCTGCTGCTGCGGCTGCCCTCCGAGCACGCATCCAGGGTGTGAGAAGGAAATAGCTGACGACAGCGCTCCGAGGGCATGCCTCCCACGATTGATTGGGCTCGGTCTCGGGTGGCCTTCCGGGAGGTACGGGTCCTTTCACCTGCGTAGGCTGGCCGCATGGAACTGTGGATCAACCCCCGCTGCGGCAAGTGCAGGAGCGCGGTCAAGGCGTTCGAGGAGGCCGGTGCCGAGTACACCGTCCGCCGCTATCTCGAAGACCCGCCCAGCGCCGATGAGTTGGTCGCTGTGCTGGACCGGCTCGGCCTTGAGCCCTGGGACATCGCCAGGACGGACGAGCCGGTCGCCGCGGAGCTGGGCCTGAAGGACCGGCAGGCCTGGCCGCGGGACGCGGCGGCGCGCGGGCGCTGGATCGCCGCGCTGGCCGAGCACCCGATCCTGATCCAGCGCCCGATCATCACCGCCGACGACGGCACCGCCGTGGTCGCCCGGACCCCGGAGGCCCTGGCCGCGGTCGTCCCGCCGAAGCGCGGACGAGGCGGCGGATGACGCGACGAATGAGGCGACAGATGAACCGGCGGCTGGGCTGACGCTCCGTCAGCCCAGCACCACCGGAAGGGTCGCGTAGCCGCGCAGCAGCAGCCGGTCGTTGCGGACCGGCTCCTGGCCGGGCGCGGGCGCCAGCCCGGGGAAGCGGGCGAACAGGGCCCGGAAGGCGAGGGTCGCCTCCAGTCGGGCCAGCATCGCGCCCAGGCAGTAGTGCGCGCCCGCGCCGAAGCTCAGCGGCTGGACGTCGGCCCGCCAGGGGTCGAAGCGGTCAGGCTCGGGGAACCGGGCCGGGTCGCGGTTGGCCGCGCCGATCAGCAGCAGCGCCTCGCCGTACTTCGGCAGCGGCACGCCGCCCGCGTCCAGGCCCTCGCGCAGCGCCACCCGGGAGGTCAGCTGCACCGGGGAGTCGTACCGCAGCACCTCCTCCACCAGGTCGGCGGCGGGCAGCGCGCCCGCGCGCAGCGCCGCGTGGACCTTCGGGTGGGCGAAGACCGCGGTCAGGCCGTTGCCGAGCAGGTTGGTCGTGGTCTCGAACCCGGCCACCAGCAGCAGCACCAGATTGCCGATCAGCTCGGCGTCGGTGAGCCGGGCGCCGTCCCCCTCGGTCAGCCCGACCAGGGCGCTGACCAGGTCGTCCCTCGGCTCGGCCCGGCGCTCGGCGGCGAGCCGGGTGAAGTACCCGGACAGCTCGCGGGCCGCCTCGTCCGCTCCGCTGAGGTCGCCCTGGCCGGAGGCGAACTCCAGCGCCCGGGTCAGCTCGTGGCCCAGCGGGCGGAACCGGTGCCGGTCCTGCTCGGGCACGCCGAGCAGCTCGCAGATCACCCCGACCGGCAGCCGGTAGGCGACCTGCTCCATGAAGTCGACCGGCGTGCCGTCCGCGCCCAGCTCCGCCAGCTCGTCCAGCAGCGCGTCCAGCACCGCGGACACGGCCGGCTCCAGCGCGGCGACCCGGCGCGGGGTGAAGACCGAGGCGATCGGCGCTCGCATCCGGGCGTGCCGGGGCGGGTTGGCCTGCAGGATGGAGCGGCCGAGCAGCGTCATCGAGTCCGGCTCCTGCGAGGCGTCCCGCTCCCCCGGCCCGGTCGCCCACCAGGCTTCGAGGACGGTGCCGTCGACCACACCGAAGCCCGGCTCCCGCAGCAGCCGGTTGACCTCGGCATACCCGGTGACCAGGACGAACGAATCGCTGAGCGGGGCCACCGGCCCCAGCTCCCGGGCCCGCGCGTAGAGCGGGTACGGGTCGGCCCGGCCGGTCTCCCCCGCCAGCAGCTCGACGATCGCCCCGGCTTCGGCCATCGCCGCGGCCGTCGCTCTCGCCCCCGCGGTGTTCCCGGTGCCCGCCGCCATATCCCCGCCCCCTGCGTCGCCGTGTCCCCTGCTGTCCGCCGCGACCGGATGCTCCCCACAACCACGCCCGGTCGTCCGTGTACCTGGAGAACCCTTCGCCCCGGCCCCGAGTTCCCCGTCGAGGGGATTCTCAGGAACTGATCCCTGCAGGCGTCTAGTCCGTACCGACTGGTCGGTACTACCCTCCGTTAACGCCCTCGCCGCCGAGGCGCCGGATCTCCGGCCATGCCCCGGCGCGTCCGCGTCTGTCCATACGATCCGGTGTCCCGAGGAGCAGCAGGATGACGACGACCCCCTCCACCGCCGACGCGCCGGCCGCCAGACCCGCGCCCGGCCCACTCAACCGGCTGTGGCAGCGCAACCTGGACCACTACCCGGAAACCGGGCGGCGCTACGCCTACCTCGCCATCGTGGTGCTGACCACGATCGTCCTGTACTACGCGCTGTACATCCAGTACGCCGTGGCCACCTCGATCATCCAGCACTTCGACATGACCTACCGGTACTTCATCTGGGTCTCGGTGGTCGGCAACGCCGTCGGCGCCTTCGCCTCGCTGGTGGCCGGTCTGGCCGACCGCTGGGGCCGCGCCAACCTGGTGGTCTACGGGTTGGCGGTGACCGGCCTGCTGGTGCTGTTCGGCCTGCCGAACGCCTCCGGCAAGCTGTCGTACCTGATCCTGTTCGCCCTGGTCGGCTTTGTCGAGGGCATCGTGCTGGTCGCCACGCCCGCTCTGATCAGGGACTTCTCCCCGCAGTTGGGCCGGGCCACGGCGATGGGCTACTGGACCATGGGCCCGGTGCTGGGCAGCCTGGTGGTCACCACGGTCACCAGCAGCACCCTGGACTCCTCGACCTGGCAGGACGAGCTGCGCTACGCGGGCATCTCCGCGCTGATCGTCTTCGTGATCGCGCTGCTGACGCTGCGTGAGCTGTCGCCGCGGCTGCGCGACCAGATCATGGTCAGCCTGCGCGACCGCGCCCTGGTCGAGGCCCGCGCCAAGGGCATCGACATGGAGGCGGTCCAGTCGGGCAACCACTGGAAGCAGATGATGCGCCTCGACGTGGTCGGCTCGGCCGTCGCCATCAGCATCTTCCTGCTGCTGTACTTCGCCGCCGTCGGCAACTTCGTGGTCTACTTCTCCACCGTCTTCGGCTACTCCGAGCAGCGGGTGAACGCCCTTGCCAACTGGTACTGGGCGGCCAACGCGATCGCCCTGGTGGTGGCCGGGCTGGTCTCCGACCGACTGAAGGTCCGCAAGCCGTTCATGCTGGTGGGAGCCCTCGGCACGATCGCGTTCACGCTGTGGTTCACGCTCAGCGCGACCCATCCGCACACCGGCTACTACACCTTCGCCTGGATGTTCATCGGCATCGGCGTCTTCAGCGGCCTCACCTACGCGCCGTGGATGGCGAGCTTCACCGAGACCGTGGAGAAGCACAACCCGGCGGCGACCGCGACCGGCCTGGCGGTGTGGGGCTGGATCATCCGGATCGTGGTGGCGGTCTCGGCCGCCTTCGTCCCGGTGGTGGTGACCTCGGCGACTCCGCTGGTGGAGCACGGCGCCCAGGTCGCCGCCGCGCAGGCGCAGGCCGGCCCGGCGCTGGCGATCGTCAACGCGCACCCGCAACTGTTCGCCGAGCTGTCGAAGTACCCGCCGACCGCGATCCCGCCGGCGCTTCAGGGCCAGGCGGTGCAGGAGGTCGGCATCGCCGACCTGCAGACCGTGCAGAAGGCGCAGCCGCAGCTGGCGATCCTGCAGAAGTACGGGACCCAGGTGCAGCAGGCTGCCAAGGACAACCCGGGCAACTGGCGCACCTGGTGGTTCGTCGCCCTGGCCGGACAGGTGCTGTTCCTGCCGTTCCTGTTCGTCATGGCCGGGCGCTGGAGCCCGAAGAAGGCCCGTGAGGACGCGGACGAGCACGCCCGCCGGGTGGACCTGGAGCTGGCGGCGATGGCCTCGGCCGAGGCCTGACCCTTGGCTCCTCGGCATCCGGCGCCGGTCCGGTGCTGATCCAGGGCTGATCCGGTGCTGATCCGGTTGTGGGGAGCGGGCGACACCCGCTCCCCATAACCGGACAAACGGCATACCCGGTGCCATCGTGGACGGCATGACCACACCCTCCTTCGCGGACACCACCGACTTCGCCAATGCCGACCGCGGCTTCGTCGCCGCCCTGAAGCCCGCCGTCGTCAAGGACTCCAGCGGGCGGGTGATCTGGGACAACGACGCCTACGACTTCCTCGGCGGGGACTGCCCCGGGACCGTCAACCCCAGCCTCTGGCGCCAGGGGCAGCTCTGCGCCAAGCAGGGGCTGTACCAGGTCACCGAGGGGATCTACCAGGTCAGAGGCCTGGACCTGTCCAATATGACGCTGGTCGAGGGCGACACCGGGGTCATCGTGATCGACCCGCTGATCTCCGCCGAGACCGCCGCCGCCGCGCTCGCCCTCTACCGCGAGCACCGCGGCGAGCGCCCGGTCACCGGCCTGCTCTACACCCACTCCCACGGCGACCACTTCGGCGGCGCGCGCGGCGTCGTCCCGCACGGCCACGCCCCGGTCCCGGTGCTCGCCCCGGCCGGCTTCATGGAGCACGCGGTCAGCGAGAACGTCTACGCGGGCCCGGCGATGACCCGCCGCGCCGTCTACATGTACGGGGCGACGCTGACCAAGTCGCCGGACGGTCAGGTCGGCTGCGGCCTGGGGATGACCACCTCCACCGGCACGATCACCCTGATCGCGCCGACCGTGGACATCACCCGCACCGGCCAGGAGGAGGTGGTGGACGGCGTCCGGATGGTCTTCCAGCTGACCCCGGGCACCGAGGCCCCGGCCGAGATGAACTTCCTGTTCCCGGAGCGCCGGGCGCTGTGCATGGCCGAGAACGCCACCCACACCATGCACAACGTGCTCACCCTGCGCGGGGCGGTGGTCCGCGACGCCCGGGTCTGGGCCCGCTACCTGGACCAGGCGGTGGCCCTGTTCGGGGCGGACGCCGACGTCGCCTTCGCCTCGCACCACTGGCCCACCTGGGGGCAGGCCGAGATCGCCGACTACCTCGGCGGGCAGCGCGACCTCTACGCCTACCTGCACGACCAGACCCTGCGCCTGCTCAACCGCGGCCTCACCGGGCCGGAGATCGCCGAGCAGCTGGTGCTTCCGCCCGGCCTGGAGAACGCCTGGGACGGGCGCGGCTACTACGGCTCGCTCAGCCACAACGTCAAGGCGGTCTACCAGCGTTACCTGGGCTGGTTCGACGGCAACCCGTCCCACCTCTGGGAGCACCCGCCGGTCGAGGCGGCAAAGCGCTATGTCGATGTCATGGGCGGGGTGGACGCCGCCGTGGTCAAGGGCAACGAGTACGCCGCCGAGGGTGACCTGCGCTTCGCCGCCACCCTGCTCAACCACGCGGTCTTCGCCGCCCCGGACCACAAGGGCGCCAAGAACGCGCTGGCCAAGGTGTACGACGCACTCGGCTACGGCGCCGAGAACGGCACCTGGCGCAACTTCTACCTGACCGGCGCCCAGGAGCTGCGGCACGGCGTCGGCAAGACCGAACTCGACCTGGGCAACCCGGAGATGTCGCTGGCGCTGAGCGTCGACCAGCTGATCGACAGCCTGGCCGTCCGGATCGACGGACCGCGCTGCTGGGACACCGCGCTGACCCTGGACCTGACCCTCACCGACCAGGACCGCCGCTGGCGGCTCACCCTCTCCAACGGCGCGCTGACCCACCGGAGCGCCCCGGCGGACCAGCCGCCGGCGACCGCCGCGGACGCCTCGCTCACCCTCACCAAGCCGCAGCTGCTCGGCATCCTCGCGGGCGGCGGCCTGGACGGCGTCACCGTCGAGGGCGACCGCGCGGTGCCGGGCAGGCTGCTGGGCTTCCTGGACACCGCCGTCCCGGACTTCGCCGTCGTCACGCCCTGACGTCGCGTCACACAGCAAGCGGGGAAGGCCCGCTCCGTCCACGGACGGAGCGGGCCTTCCCCCATGGTTCGCTCACTGCTGGACGAAGACCGCCACGGTCCGCGCCGGGACGGTGAAGGTGCCCGTCGCGGAGTCGAAGGCGGACTGCTTGACCACCGGGTCGGCCCCGGTCGCCTGCACCGGGTGCAGCCGCTCGGTGGTGCCGGCCAGTGCGGCGACGGTCTGCGTCTGCGCGGTCGGGGTGGCGTTGAAGACCACCGTGACCGAGCGGTAGGTGTGCAGGCCCGCGCCGTCGAGGTGCAGCGTGATCACGCCCGGGGTCTCCCCCGCCGTGCCGGACAGCGGATAGCTCAGCCGCTGCTGCACCGCCGCCGCGGTGGGCAGCGAGAACAGCGGAGTGGACTTCTTGATGCTCAGGAACTGCTGGTAGAGCGCGGTGGCCTGGTTCTCGGCGGCGCAGCCGGGGACCAGCGCGGGGTTCGCCAGCAGCGGCTGGGCGAAGACCCAGGACGCCTGGTTGGACGCCGCGAGCGGCAGCCCGTGCCCGAAGCCGTTCCCGGCCGCGCAGTTCCACTGGATCGCGTTGAACCAGTCGCCGCTGTCGAAGGAGTTGGCGTCCAGCGACTTGCTGCGCAGCAGGTCGCTGCCCGCGACGGCGAAGCCGGGGCCCTGCGACAGCGCGGTGGTGGACAGCGACAGCGCCTGCATCCTGGCCCGGTCCGCGGCCGAGGTGCCGGTCGGCAGCTTGTAGGCGAGGGCGTCGTAGAGGTCCAGGTTGTCGTGGGCGTCCACGTAGGTGATCGCCTCGCCCGGGGCGTCGGTGTAGCCGGTCGGAGCACCGTTGTAGTCCACGCCGGAGCCCTTGACGGTCTTTCCCGAGCTGTCGGTGAAGGTGTAGGCCGCCAGGTCGCCGGTCAGGCCGACCTTGATCTGGTCCATGGAGTGCAGCAGCGCCGCCTTCTGCTGGTCGGCCGTTCCGTTGACGGCCGCGCCGTTGGGATCGGTGTAGAGGCCGGAACCGAAGCCCTGGATCCGCGGGTCGGTGTCGAACGGGCCGCCGCCGCGGACCGCGTCCCGCTGCCGGTCGTTGAAGGTGGCGATGCCGGTCCCGGCCATGTTCGCCTGGGTGGCCTGGACGAACCGGGCGTCGTCGGCGACGACGCCGAAGTTCCAGCCCTCGCCGTAGAGGAACTCGCTGCGCCCGGTCTTCTTCAGCGAGGACTGCACGTCCAGCATGGTCTGCTTGGGGTCGAGCCCCATCAGGTCGAACCGGAAGCCGTCCACGTGGTACTCGGTGGCCCAGGTTCGGGTGGAGTCCACCACCAGCTTGTTCATCATGGTGTGCTCGGGCGCGGTGTCGGCGCAGCAGCTGTCGGTGGTGACCTTGCCGTTGGCGTCGAGCCGCTGGTAGTAGCCGGGCACGATCCGGTCGAGCACCGAGGTGGCCGCCTGGCCGGAGGCCGAGGTGTGGTTGTAGACCACGTCCATCACCACCCGCAGTCCGATCCGGTGCAGGTCGGCGACCATCTGCCGGAACTGCACGGTCCGCGCCGTCCCGTTCGGGTCGGTGGCGTAGGAGCCCTCGGGAACGGTGTAGTGGTAGGGGTCGTAGCCCCAGTTGTAGTCGTCGGTGGCCTGGGTCTTGGCGATGCAGGCCTGCTGCTCGGACGAGTCGGCCGGGTAGGAGGCGAGGTCGCAGGCCGGTGCGGTCTGCTCGGCCTTGGTCTCCGGCACCGTGGCGAAGTCGAAGGTCGGCAGCAGGTGGACGGTGGTGACGCCGGCCTTGGCCAGGGCGGCGAGGTGCTTCATGCCGTCCGAGTTCAGGTCGTTGAAGGCCAGGTAGCTGCCCCGGTCGGCGGCCGGGACGGTGCTGTCGGCGGCGGAGAAGTCGTTGACGTGCAGTTCCTGGATCTCCTCCTGCCCGGCGCTGACCGCCTTGGGTGACCTGTCGTCACGCCACCCGGCCGGCTGGGTGGACTGGTCGTCCAGGTCGACGATCTCGCTGCGCTTGGAGTCGGCGGAGAGGGCGAGCGAGTAGGGGTCGGTGACGTGGTTGGTGACCACCTGCTGCACGCTCGGGGCCCAGACCGTGACCCGGTAGAGGTAGTACTTCCCCTTCCAGGAGGCCGGTCCGCCGACCGACCAGACGCCGGTCCGGTCGTCCCGGTGCATGGCGACCAGGTGCGGGGTGGCGGCGGTGGGGCTGTCGTAGAGCTCCAGGCTGACCGTGGCCGCGGTCGGGGCCCAGACCGCGAGCGTGGCGCCGTGACGGCTGACCACCGGGCCGAGGGCGGCCTTGGCCGCCTTCACCCCGTACACCGCGTCCAGCACGCCCGGCGTCTGCACGCCGCTGGCGGCCAGCAGCGCGCCGTTGGCCTCGCGCTCGGTCATGATCACCTGGCCGCGCAGCGCGGTGGTGATCCGCCCGGTGTCGCGCGGGTCGACGGTGAAGGCGGCATAGCCCTTGAGTTCGGGGTGCGCCTTGAGCTGAGCCGCCGTCAGACCGCTTGCCACCGGCAGCAGTCGGAGCCAGTAGCCGGGGTCGGTCAGATCCCCGTCCTTGACCGCGAGCGCGCCGGTCGGCGAGTAGACCAGCTCGGCCGAGGAACCGGCCGGCAGGCTCTGGCCGAAGCCCCAGCCGGCCGGGACCGCCACCGTCGTGCGGTCGATCCACTGCGCCTTGGACTGGCTCAGGTCCAGGTCGGCGGCCGAGGCGCTGGACTGCGGCAGGATGTAGCCGGGAGTGCCGTCGGTGATCCAGACCTCGCGGCCGTTCACCGCGAAGTTCAGCTCCTGGTTGTCCGGCAGGTCCTTGGTGTCGCCGTTGTGGATGATGTAGTCGAGGACGGTCGCCCCGTCCGCCAGCGGCACGGTGAAGACGTCGCCGAAGGCGTCCGTGCCGGAGGGCTTGAGCGGGCTGGTCCAGTCGGTCGGACTGGCCGCGCCGGTCCAGTCGTGCAGGCCCCAGCCGGTGTAGTTCCCGTCGGTGCGGTGGTAGTGGATCACCACGGTGTTCGCCGGGGGCTGGACCGGGGTGCCGGGGTCGGTCGGCGAGGTGGTGGCGCTGCCGGAGTCGACCCAGACCTCGCCGGTCTGCGAGAGGTCGATGGAGCGGTCGGCGTCGCCGTCCTTGGTGCCGTCCTTCTCGATGATGAAGCCGACCGTGCTGGCGCCCGGCTTCAGCTTGACGTAGGCGAAGGCGCCGTAGGCGTCGCGGCCGATGAAGGGGTGCCCGTCCGGCCAGGTCGTCCCCTCGCCGTCGGCGATGTCGCCCCAGGCGTAGAGGTTCCAGCCGCTGTAGTCGCCGTCCGCGCGGTGGTAGTGCACCACGGCGTAGCTGCGGGAGGCGGCGGTGGGCTTGGCCACCGGCGCGGGCGTGCCCGCGGTGGTGCTGCCGGTGGCGTCCGCCAGCTTCCCGGCGCTGTCCTGGACCACGGCCTTGTAGCGCACCGCGGTGCCGGGCTTGACGTTGCTCAGATCCTGGGTGACCTGGTACGGGGCGTGGTCGGCGGTGCCGAGGGTCTGCCACTTCCCGGTGCCGACCGAGGCGGCGAAGGTGACCCGGTCGAAGCCGCCGCCGGGCACGGTCGCGGCGATCGTCGCCGTGCCGGTGGCGCCCGCGGCGGGCGGAGCGAGCGTCACCGACGGCGCGGCGGCGGGCCTGCCGAGCTTGGCGGCGGCCTTGTAGACGACGGCGGACCCGGCCGGGACGGTGATCGCCAGCTTGCGGTCGCTCCCGGTCTTCGCCGTGTCGATCGCCCCGCCGTAGATCGGGGTGAAGGTCATCCCGGCCGAGTAGGTCGGGACGCTGACGCTCTGCGCGGTGGTCGCGTTGTTCACCGCGACCAGGTACTCGACCTGCTGCTTGGCGTCGATCCGGGAGAACGCGTACACCCCGGGGCCGTCGGCGGCGTAGCGCTCGACCTGGGCGCCGTCCTCCAGCGCCGGGTTGGCCTTGCGCAGCGCGGCGAGGGTGGAGATGGTCGCGTAGAGCGGGGTGTCCGTGCCGTAGCGGTTGGCGGAGCCGGTGCTGCCGCCGATCACGGTGTCGGTGTTGTACTCGTCCACCTGGGAGGCGAACATGTCCTGGCGGCCGGACTTGTCGCCGCCGGTGCCGGTGAAGCCCTGCTCGTCGCCGTAGTAGACCACGGGTTGACCACGAGTCAGGAACTGCAGCTGCTGGGCCAGTTGGTCCTTCTTCAGCAGCTGGGCGTTGCTGTCGCCGGGGTTCGCCGACTGCAGGAAGTAGCCGATCCGGCCCATGTCGTGGTTGCCGAGGAAGGTCGGCAGCTCATAGGCGTTGGTGTCGGCGGTGGTGTACTTGTAGTCGTTGCCGTAGAGCGAGGACAGCCCCTGCGCCGACCCGCCGTTGGCGACGTAGCTCTGCGCCGCGGCCTGGAACGGGAAGTCCAGCGTCGCCTGCAGCTTGCCCTGGGTGACGTAGGAGGAGGTGGTGGAGGTGTCGCTGTCGTAGACCTCGCCGAACATGAAGAAGTTCTTCTCGCCCTGCGCCGCCGCGTACTTCTTCAGCGCCGGGGCCCACTGCTGCCAGAACGCCATGTCGACGTTCTTGACGGTGTCGATCCGGAAGCCGTCGACCCCGGTCTCCTTGACCCAGTTCTCGTAGATCTTCTCGAACCCCTGGACCACCTTGGGGTTCTGGGTGTCGAGGTCGTCCAGGCCGGAGAAGTCACCCTCCGTCCCGGACTCGCCGGTGAAGGTCGAGTTGCCCCGGTTGTGGTAGAGCGTCGGGTCGTTGAGCCAGGCGGGGGTGCGCGCGGTGGCGTCTGCCTTGGTGTCGTAGACCGGCGTGTACGGGAACGAACTCGTGGTCAGCTTGGGGTAGTTCGCGGTGCCGTTCCGGGCGTTGACGTCGGCGATCGCGGTGGTGTCGACCGGCCGTCCACTGGCGTCCAGGGTCGGATAGGCGCCGGTGGAGCGGTAGTCGTAGGTCTGCTGCGCGTAGTCGATGACGTCCGCGGTGTGGTTGGTGATGACGTCGAAGAAGACCTTCATGCCCATCGCGTGGGCCTTCGCTATCAGCTGCTTGAGCTGGGCGTTGGTGCCGAAGTGCGGGTCGACCTGGGTGAAGTCGGTGATCCAGTAGCCGTGGTAGCCGGCCGAGGCTTCGGCCCCGGTGCCCTGCACCGGCTTGTTCTTGAAGATCGGCGCCATCCAGATCGCGGTGGTGCCCAGCTTCTTGATGTAGTCGAGCTTGTCGATCAGGCCCTTGAGGTCGCCGCCGTGGTAGAAGCCCTTGTCGGTCGGGTCGAAGCCGTTGTCCATCCGGCTGCCGGTGATCCCGCCGGTGTCATTGCCGGTGTCGCCGTTGGCGAAGCGGTCCGGGAGGACGAAGTAGTACTGCTCACGGGTCAGGTCGTGCCGGTCCGGGGTGGCGGCGAGGGAGGCGTCGGACGGCGCGGCCGGAAGCTTCGGCGCCGGGGCGGCCGGGGCGGTGACCGTCGTGGTCGTGACCGTCGTGGTCGTGACCGTCGTGGAGGCGGCGGAGGCCGCGGGGGCGGCCGCGGCGAGCGCGGGCGCGAGTAGGGCGGCGGTGGCGATGATGCTGCCGAGTCTGGAACGTGTGGCCACGCGGGCTCTCCCTTGAGGCGGCGTCAGCGGTGCGGAACAGGGGTGGCTCGCCCAGGAACGTAGTGGTCGCAAGATGTTTCAGCAAGGGTCTGCAACTGTTTTCATTCCGGTGAACCCGGCAGAACTTCCCGATGAACCCCCCGCTGCCGTCGTGTGCCACGGGGGATAGGATCGCCAACGTGTTCGGAGCCGCGCCCGCACCGGGCAAGCGGCTCTTTTGCGTGTACTCCGACCGCCGAGGGAACGGAGGCCGCAGCGCGCGGGCCCGACAAGGGTCGTAGGACTTCAGAGGGATATCGGCTGGCGAATCCCCAACCACAGGGTGATCAGGTCCCGGGAGGCCGCATGGCAGACTACTGCCCCATGGGGGAACCGAAGCGGGACCGCACAGGCGACAGCACCACCACCGCCGCGGTACGCACGTCCGGTTCCGTCGCCCCCGACGGAGCCGCCGCGCGTACCGGCGTCGAGCCTGCCCCCGCCCCGACGTCCGGCGCCGAACCCGCCGCCGGAGCGCCCCGGGGCCTGCGCGGCGGCTGGCAACGCTGCTGGCAGCCCTTGCGTGGACACTTCCACTCCCCCGGCCGTCCGCGGCTGTGGTTCGAGCTGGTGCTGATCGCGGTCAGCTACTGGATCTACTCGCTGGTGCGCAACGCCGTCCCGGAGATGCAGCAGCAGGCCGAGACCAACGCGCTGGACATCTGGCACCTGGAGCAGCACCTCGGCTTCGCCTGGGAGCGGTCGATCAACCACGCCTTCGACTCGGTCACCTGGCTGATCACCGGGATGAACTACTACTACGCGACGCTGCACTTCATCATGACCATCGGCGTCCTGGTGTGGCTGTTCCGCCGCCAGCCGGGGCGGTACGCGGCGGCGCGGCTGGCGCTCTTCGTGACCACGTCGATCGCGCTGCTCGGCTACTACTTCTACCCGCTGGCGCCGCCCCGGCTGATGACCGGCGGCGACTTCATCGACACCGTCGCCAAGCACCACACCTGGGGCTCGATGGCCTCCGGCGACATGGCCAGCGTGTCCAACCAGTTCGCCGCGATGCCGTCGATGCACATCGGCTGGTCGCTGTGGTGCGGACTGATGATCGTCTTCCTGGCCCGACGGCGCTGGGTCCGGGTGCTGGGGCTGCTCTACCCGCTGGCGACGCTGGTGGTCATCGTGGCCAGCGCCAACCACTTCTTCATGGACGCCGTGCTCGGGGCCTGCTGCACCGGCGTCGGCCTGGTCGCCTCCCGGCTGGTCTACGGCCGCTGGGTGTTCGCCTTTCCCCGCGACAACGAGACCCGCCCGCACCTGGGCGGGGCCGCGGACGACAGCACCCCCGACCGCGAGCCGGTCGCCGCGGGGCGCTGACGCCGCGCGGCGGGGCCGCTGCCCGTGCCACCGCCGACGCGCCCCGGACCGCCGGGGCTCACCCGTAGAACAGGTCTTCCACCACGGTCCGGGCCTGGCGGGCCCGCCTGCGGTAGTCGTCCACCATCTCCCCGGCGTGACCGGCCGGGTACCCCAGGTAGCGGGCCACCCCGGACAGCTCCTGCGGGTCGCCGGGAAAGCTGTCCCCGGCCCGGCCGCGGACCAGCATCACCGCGTTCCGCACCAGCGAGGCCTGCACCCAGGCCGACCGCAGCGCCTCGGCCTGCTCCGGGTCGACCAGCCCCGCCGCCACCGCCGCGGTCAGCGCCGCCCCGGTCCTGGTGCTGCGCAGCCCCGGCACCCGGTGCCCGTGCTGCAACTGCAGCAGCTGCACGGTCCACTCCACGTCGGCGAGCCCGCCGGGGCCCAGCTTGGTGTGCGTGGTCGGGTCGGCCCCGCGCGGCAGCCGCTCCGTCTCCACCCGGGCCTTGATCCGCCGGATCTCCCGCAGCTCGGTGTCGCTGACCCCGTCCGCCGGGTACCGCAGCGGGTCGACCAGCTCGACGAACGCCGCGCCCAGCTCCTCGTCCCCGGCCACCGGGGCCGCCCGGAGCAGCGCCTGGCTCTCCCAGGTCCGCGACCAGCGCCGGTAGTACGCGGCGTAGGAGGCCAGCGTCCGCACCAGCGGACCCTGCCGCCCCTCCGGACGCAGATCGGCGTCGATCAGCAGCGCGGGCTCCGTGGACGGCACCTGGAGCAGCCTGCGGACCTCCTCGAACACCGCGCGGGCGGCGTTGCCGGCCTTGGTCTCGTCCGCCCCCGGCGCCGGGTCGTGGACCACCATCACATCCGCGTCGCTGCCGTAGCCCAGCTCCCCGCCGCCGTAGCGGCCCATGCCGATGATGGCGATCCGGGTCGGCAGCGGCTCCCCCGCCCGCGCCTCCCAGGCGGCGGCGCAGGCGGTCAGCGCGCCGCCCAGGGTCGCGGTGGTGAGATCGGTGAGCGCGGCCCCGGACGCCTCCACCGACTCGGCCGGAGTGTCACCCAGACGGCCCAGTACGTCCGCGGCGGATGTCCGGAACAGCTCGCGGCGGCGCACCGAGCGCGCCGCGGCCACGGCGGAGCCGGCGTCCGGGGCCCGGCCGACGGCGGACTGTATCTCCCGCTCCAGGGCCTGCCGGGACCGCGGCTGCAAACCGTTGCGGTCACCGAGCAGGGCGACCGCCTCCGGGGCGCGCAGCAGCAGCTCGGGGGCGAGCCGTCCGGAGGAGAGGATCCGGGCCAGGCTCTCCGCGGTGGCCCCCTCGTCCCGGAGCAACCGCAGGTACCAGGGGGTCGAGCCGAGGCTGTCGGAGACCTTGCGGAAGTTGAGCAGGCCCGCGTCCGGGTCGGCGGAGTCGGCGAACCAGCCGAGCATCACCGGCAGCAGGGTGCGTTGCAGCGCGGCCCGGCGGCTGACCCCGGTGGCCAGGGCCCGCAGGTGGCGCAGGGCATCGGCGGGCGCGCGGTAGCCGAGCGCGGCCAGGCGGGTGCGGGCGGCCTCGGCCGACAGTCCGTTGAGTTCGTCCCCGCCGGTCAGCCCGGTCAGCCCGCCGGTCAGCCCGGCCTCCTCGGCGCCGAGCCGGGCCACCGCGTCCAGCAGCGGGCGGTAGAACAGCTTCTCGTGCAGCCGCCGCACCTCGCGGGCGTGCCGGCGCCACTCCTGGCGCAGCTCCTCCACCGGGTCGGCGCGCAGCCCCAGCGAGCGGCCGAGCCGGCGCAGGTCGTCTTCCCCGGTCGGGACCAGGTGGGTGCGGCGCAGCTGGAACAGCTGGATCCGGTGCTCCATCGCCCGCAGGAACCGGTACGCCGAGTCCAGCGCGGCGGCGTCGGCGCGGCCGACATAGCCGCCGTGGGAGAGCGCGGCCAGCGCGTCCAGGGTGGTCGGGCTGCGCAGGGTGTCGTCCGCGCGGCCGTGCACCAGCTGCAGCAGCTGCACCGAGAACTCGACGTCGCGCAGCCCGCCGGGGCCGAGCTTCAGCTCCCGGGCGACCTCGGCGGCCGGGATCGCCTCGATCACCCGGCGGCGCATCTGCTGCACGTCCGGGACGAAGTTCTCCCGGTCGGCGGCGTGCCAGACCAGCGGGCTGACCGCGTCCAGGTAGGCCTGGCCGAGCTCGGCGTCCCCGGCCACCGGGCGGGCCTTCAGCAGCGCCTGGAACTCCCAGGTCTTGGCCCAGCGCTGGTAGTAGGCGAGATGGCTGCCGAGGGTCCTGACCAGGGGTCCGTTCTTGCCCTCGGGGCGGAGGTTGGCGTCGACCGGCCAGATCACGCCCTCCCTGGTGGTGTCCGAGCAGAGCCGCATCAGCCGGGCCGCGAGCCGGGTGGCGGCCTGGACGGCGAGGCCGTCGTCGCCGCGTCCGCCGCCCGGGTCCGTCCGCGGCTCGGCGACGAAGACCACGTCCACGTCCGAGACGTAGTTCAGCTCGCGTCCGCCGCACTTGCCCATGGCGATCACCGCGAGCCGGCAGGCCTTGGCGGCGGCCGGGTCCTCCTCGGCGGCGATGTCCAGCGCGGCCTGGAGGGTGGCCCCGGCCAGGTCGGCGAGTTCGGCGGCGGTCTGGCCGATCTGGGTGGTCCCGGTCAGGTCCCGGGCGGCGATGCCGAGCAGGCAGCGGCGGTAGCCGGTGCGCAGCAGGTCGGCGCGCGAGGCGGTTCGGTCGGGGGCGGCGACGACGGCGGGCGACGGGTGGGCCGGGTCGGGGCGGGACTCGTCGCCGTGCTCCCAGATGTGGGAGTAGAGGGTGCGCAGGAACTCCTCGGGACCGGGGTGGATGTCGCGCAGCTCGAAGGTGACCAGGGCGTGCCAGTCGCGCGGGTGCCGGGCCAGGTGGTCGCCGAGGGCGGTGCTCGCGCCGAGCACGCCGAGCAGCCGGTCGCGCAGCGGCTTCGCGGTGGTGACGGTGTCCAGCAGGGTGCGGCGGTCGGCCGGGGTGCAGGCCTCGGCCAGCCGGGTCAGCCCGAGCAGGGCCAGGTCCGGGTCGGCGGTGGCGGCGAGGGCGTCCAGCAGCACGGTGTCGGTGGCGTAGTCCGCGAGCACCGGCTCGGCGAGACGGCGCATGGCGGCGTCGGGATCGGTGAAGCCCCGCCGGACCAGCCGCGCGGCGGGGTTGCTGCGCCGCGCGTGGCGGACCGTCAGGTCCGCGGGGGTCGCGCCGTCGGCACCGGTCGCGCCGGTCGCGCTGTTGGCGCCGGTCACGCCGTTGGCGCGGCTCGCGCTCGTCGCGTCGGCCGCGCGACCGCGGCCGTTGCTGCCGTCCGCACTGGACAAGGCGGTTCCCCTCAGACGCCGGTTCGGATGCTGGAACAAGATCCGAGACTACGTGCCACTCCGCCGTTCTTCCCCCCAGAGCCCCCGTGACTCCTCTCCCGGCGCGGCGTTGTCCACGGCGTGTCCCCTGCCCGTACCGCCCCGCAACGCGACCGGCTGCCCTCGCTCACCGGGCTCCGGTTCTGGGCCGCGCTGCTGGTGGTGCTCTACCACCTCAGCCGGGAGTACCGCCCGCTCCCCTGGATCAGCCCGCTGGCCTGGTACGGCCGGGACGGGGTGACCTTCTTCTTCGTCCTCTCCGGCTTCGTCCTGGCCTGGTCTTACGCCGGGGCGGCGGTGCCCGCGCGGGTGTTCTACTGGCGCCGGGCGGTCCGGATCATGCCGCTGCACCTGCTGGCGACCGGCCTGGCCGTGGCGGTGTCACTGGCCCTGGGCGGGGTCGTGCCGCTGCGCGGGGTGCTGCTGTCGCTGCCGCTGCTCCAGGCCTGGGCCCGGAGCACCGCGACCGCCGGGAACTCCGCCGCCTGGTCGCTCAGCGCCGAGGCCTGGTTCTACCTGCTGCTGCCGCTGCTGCTACCGTTCCTGCTGCGCCGCCGCGACCGCGGCCTGGCCGTGCTGGGCACGGTCGCCTGCGGCTGCGGCCTGCTGCTGTGGCTGGCCGGGTGGTACGGCGCGCTGGCCGGGTCGGCCGGGCTGCGCGGCTGGCTGCTGGACTACCTGCCGCTGTCCCGCACCCCGCAGTTCGTCCTCGGCGCGGTCGTCGGCGTCGCCGTGAAGCGAGGATGGCGGCCACCGGTGCCGGTGGGCGCGGCCGTCGCCGCGCTGCTGCTGTGGCACCTCGCGCTGGTCGGCTGGCACGACGCCGTCCCGGACAGCCGCTGGTACGGACCGTACAGCGCCTCGCAGTTGCTGGTGGCCCCGCTGTTCGCCGCGCTGATCGCGGCAGCGGCAGGCCGCGACGCGGACGCGACCGCGCCGACCCGCCCGGCCACCACCGACGCCACCGCGTCCCGCCGACCGCCAGGCCTCCTCGCCGGGGCGTGGATGCGCCGCCTCGGCCACTGGTCCTTCGCCTGGTACCTGGTCCACCAGAGCTGCATGCACCTGGTCGCGGCGACCTACGGCACCCCGCGCAGCCACACCGGCGTCCTGCTCGGCTGGCTGCTCGTGCTCGTGCTGAGCCTGGCCCTGGCCGGAACCCTCTACACCTGGGTGGAGCGCCCGATCGAGGCCCGGATCCGCGGACGCGGCCCCGGCGCGTACACCCCCCACCCGGGCCCGTCCGTCCCCGCGGCCCGGACCCCGTCCTCGCTCGCCCCTACGGCGTCCCCTTCCTCCCGCCGCCGCTGACTCCGGCGAACGCCGAGAACTCCGCCAACTGCGCGGGGGCGAACGCCCGCTTCGGCACGATGTTGGCCATCCGCTTGGTCCGGTGCAGCAGGAACGCCTCGTCGGTCTCCCGGACCATGCTGATCGCCGCCCACGTGATCTGCGCCCGCTCGAACGGTGTGTCGATCTCGAAACCGGCGTCCGTGAACACCAGTTGCGTCGCCTGGCAGAGCCGTGCCGCCTGCCTGCGGACCGCCGTCCGCGGGCCGAGGACGAGCAGGAAGAGGTAGGCCACCCCCAGGAAGCTGCACAGCGCACCGTTGGCGTAGGCCCCGTCGACCAGCAGCAGCACTCCACTGAGCAGCACCACCGCGCAGGCGGACAACAGCACTGCCCGCCTGCCCCGAGCCATCGTGGCGAGGGCCCGTCTGACCTCGTCCGGAGTCAGCTGGTACGACAGTGCGATGTTCATGCGATCACTCCCCGGGCGGCGACAATGCGCGGCATCCTCCCACGTCCGGGACTCACATGCGCGGCTTGTATGCTCGGCACGATTCGCCGCCGATCCGCCGAGCCGAACGAAGGACACCCCGTGGCCGGAGCCGTGTTCATCCGCACCGAGGCCCCCTCGCTGAGCAAGGCCGGGAAGCTCGACGTGCTCGTGGACGGCGAACTGGTCGGCACGATCAAGCAGGGCCACGCGGAACGGTTTCCGGTCACCCCGGGCCCGCACACGGTGCGCGTCGGCTCAGGGGCCGGCCGCTCCAACGTCCTCACCGTAGAGGTCCCCGAGGACGGCACCGCTCGGCTCTCCGCCTTCTCCACCGGCTTCGCCCTCCTCGTCGCCGTCCTCCCGCTGCTCTACGTCGTCTGCTTCATCCCCGGCCTGGTCAACCGCCTCCGCGCCGAAGCCGACCTCGACCTCCCCGATCCAGCCACCGCAGCGGACGGCGCCCCCGGCTCCGGCCTCTGGTGGGAGTCCGACCCCAAACTCGCCAAGCGCTTCCGCAACACCGACGCGTCCTGACCGCGCGACCCTGGCGCCGGACCACTGGAACCGCCGCACGTCAGAATGCTCGGTGGAAATTTCCGTCGAAGGTCCGTCAATGACCCATGTGACGAACTAGGATCACGTCAGCCATCGAGTCGATCTCACGACAGAGGAGCCATGACCCTCGAAAGCCAGATCAACGAGTACCGTCGGCAGATCGCCACGGATTCATATCCGATGTCGATCGGCGAACTCTCCAATCTCTACCGTGACGGCGAGATCGACATCCATCCGGAGTTCCAGCGGATCTTCCGCTGGAGGGACAGCCAGAAAAGCAGGCTAGTCGAGAGCATTCTCCTTGGAATCCCCCTCCCCAGTATATTCGTCGCCCAGAACGAGAAGGGCGTATGGGACGTCGTAGACGGCGTGCAGAGACTTTCGACGATTTTTCAGTTCATGGGGATCCTGAAAGACGATCAAGGGAATCTCTTCGAGCCGCTGGTCTGCACCGATGCTCCTTTTCTGAGGGAGCTTGAGGGTTGTACGTACGAGTCCATCAACGGCACCGATAAATCACTGACCCCCACGCAGCGACTCGACTTCAAAAGAGCTCGCGTGGACATGAAGATCATCAAGCGTGAGAGCGACAACCGGGCAAAGTATGACCTCTTCCAGCGACTGAACTCATTCGGCACGGTGGCGACAGAGCAGGAACTGCGCAACTGCCTGCTCGTGAGTATGAGCAAGAAGCATTTCGACTGGCTGGTAGACGTATCCAGCGACGCTAACTTCCTGGACACACTGGACCTGCCATCCAGGCTAATCGATGAGCGCTATCACATGGAGCTGGCGCTGCGGTTCGTGTTCTTGCGCTCAATCTCTCCGCCAAAGCTGGCCTCAATTCGCAACATCGGCGACTTCCTCACCGAGGAGCTGGTCGACTTTGCGGACTACTCAGATAAAAAGCTCACCGTGGAGATGAAAGTCTTCAAGAAAACTTTCGCGATCCTCATGGAAGCAGGCGGCGCAGAAATGCTACGTCGCTGGAATCACGCCAAGGCAAAGCCCGAAGGATCCTTCTCGCTCTCGGCTTTCGAAGCCCTGGCACTTGGAATTGCCTACCACCTCCCCGGAACCACCCCCACAGCCAGCGGAGTTCGCCTCCGACAGGTGGAGCTCTGGTCTGATCCGCAGTTCTCCGCAGGACACGCCACCGGACTCCGCGGCGATCAGCGGATGAAGAAGGCCATCCCCTTCGGGCGCACGCTCTTCTCCCGGAAGTAGAGAAACAGCTGGTGGATCTGCAGAGGTTCGGCGAAAAGATCCAAAAGAATCTCGCCCAGCGAAAGATCGAGTTATCCCGACTGCGAATCCTTGCTCTCTCGACTCATCCCGACAGAGCCCAGGAATCCCTTCTGTGCAGGGCAGTCGTCGTCTTTTCATACGCCCACTGGGAGGGGTTCGTCAAGAGCTCCAGTCAACTGTACATCGAGCATCTCAATACTCTTCAAATCCCCGTCTTGAAACTCAAGAAACCATTGCAGGCCGCCCACGTTCTCACCTACTTGAGCCAGGCCGGCAACAGTTCGAGGACAAGTGTACTCGGAGAGCTGCTCGAAAAGATCGACACCGACAGGAAGGAGCCGTTCTTCGCAAATCCTGCCAAGTGCATAGCGACCGGAGGAAACCTGTCCTCCGAGGCGTTCAAGGACATCGTGATCGGCATCGGGCTCCCGTACTCCGACGCCTACTCCACCCGTCAGGCCTTCATAGACGAGAAGCTTGTGCACTCCAGAAACCAGGTTGTACACGGAGAGATGATCCCCTTCACGCAGGCCGACGCAGGCGAGAGGCTCGACGCTGTAAGAACTCTGCTGGATATGTATGCAAACCAACTGCTGGACGCTGCACGAGACGGCTTGTATCTGATGACTGAGACGTCACAGCCGAGCGCCCCGCATCGGTAGACTGAATCCACCGTTTCCGCGGGCTAAGCAATCTTCGTCAGGTCTGGCCATGGGTGGCCCTTCTGCATCGTCACTTGCCGCACGGATGCAGCCGCCTGCCGCACCCAACGCGCAACGCGATCACATCCCGTGTTTGACGCGCGTTATGAGACGCATCCGGTTGAGATGCGGTGGCCAGCGAAGGCACTCGCGAATCCTTCGTCCCATCCAAACGCCACCGGACAACCGACCAAGGATCCAATGATGGTCCTGGCCGAGGGGGCGTGTTGCAGATACTGAACAGCGGGAACGTGATCGCGCACGCAGTGCGACCCATCGGTCTGACGGCCCACAGACGGCCCCGGAGCCCGGAACAGACGGGAGGCCAGCGGATTCGATCCGCTGGCCTCTCTTGTTGTCTGTGTCTCGCTCTATGCCCGCTGACCAGTGGTTACAGCACCGGCAGGTTCTTCCGCAGCTCGAAGGCGGTGACTTCCTGGCGGTACTCCTCCCACTCCTGGCGCTTGTTGCGGAGGAAGAAGTCGAAGACGTGTTCGCCGAGGGTGTCCTGGACGAGTTCGCTGGTCTGCATCAGGTCGATGGCCTCGCCGAGGTTCTGCGGGAGGGGCTCGATGCCCATCGCGCGGCGTTCCATGCTGCTGAGGGCCCAGACGTCGTCGTCGGCGCCCGGGGGGAGTTCGTAGCCCTCCTGAATGCCCTTCAGGCCGGCCGCGAGGATCACCGAGTAGGCCAGGTACGGGTTGCAGCCGGTGTCCAGCGAGCGGATCTCGACCCGGGTCGAGCCCTGCTTGCTGGGCTTGTACATCGGCACCCGGACCAGCGCGGAGCGGTTGTTGTGGCCCCAGCAGATGTACGAGGGGGCCTCGCCGCCGGCGCCCGCCGCGCGCTGCGAACCGCCCCAGATCCGCTTGTAGGAGTTGACCCACTGGTTGGTGATCGCGGAGATCTCCGCAGAGTGCTTCAGCAGCCCGGCGATGAAGGAGCGGCCGACCTTGGAGAGTTGGAACTCCGCGCCCGCCTCGTGGAACGCGTTGCGGTCGCCCTCGAACAGGGAGAGGTGGGTGTGCATCCCCGAACCCGGGTACTGCGAGAACGGCTTGGGCATGAAGCTGGCGTGCACGCCCTGCTCCAGCGCCACCTCCTTCATGACCGAACGGAAGGTCATGATGTTGTCGGCGGTGGACAGTGCGTCCGCGTAGCGGAGGTCGATCTCCTGCTGGCCGGGGGCGCCCTCGTGGTGGCTGAACTCCACCGAGATGCCCATCGACTCCAGCATGGTGATGGCCTGTCGGCGGAAGTCGTGGCCGACGCCGCGCGGGGTGTGGTCGAAGTAGCCGGACTGGTCCGCCGGGGTGGGCACGGTGCCGTCGCCCGGGAGGTCCTTCAGCAGGAAGAACTCGATCTCGGGGTGGGTGTAGAAGGTGAAGCCCAGCGCGGCGCACTTCTCCAGCGTCCGCTTGAGCACGTAACGCGGGTCGGCGTAGGACGGGGAGCCGTCCGGCATCAGGATGTCGCAGAACATCCGGGCCGTGCCCGGGGACTCGGAGCGCCAGGGCAGTATCTGGAACGTCGCCGGGTCTGGCTTGGCCAGCATGTCGGACTCGTAGACCCGGGCGAAGCCCTCGATCGCCGAGCCGTCGAACCCGATGCCCTCCTCGAAGGCCTGGTCCAGCTCGGCCGGCGCGACCGCGACGGACTTCAGGAAGCCCAGGACGTCCGTGAACCACAGTCGGACGAACCGGATGTCACGCTCTTCGAGTGTGCGGAGAACAAACTCCTGCTGCTTGCCCATGGCGACAGTCTCACCTCTGATCTTTACGGTTACGTTACGTGAAAGCGGCCACCAGGGGCAGCGCTCCGCGCGCTGACTTGTCCGCTGGTCGCATCATCGCAGATTCACGCCGCAGCGAAAGTCAGTCCACGACCCGACCGAACTGGGTGGGCCAGTAGCCGGTCGACAGCACCGAGATCCGGACGTTCACACCGGGGCGCGGGGCCTCGATGTAGCGGTTGCCGCCGAGGTAGATCGCGACATGGTGGATGCCGGACGCGCGGCTGCTGCTGGACCAGAACAGCAGGTCGCCGCGGCGCAGGTCGGCCGAGGCGATCGGCGCGGTCGCGGCGAACTGGTCCACCGCGACCCGGGGCAGCTTCACCCCGGCCCGCAGGAACGACTGCTGGACCAGGCCGGAGCAGTCGTAACCGTTGGGGCCGTTGCCGCCCCAGACATAGGGCTTGCCCAGCTGGGCCGAGGCGAAGCTGATCGCCGCCTCCAGGGAGGCGGAGCTGGGCGTGTCGGGGGGCGGCGTCGGCTTCGGCGGAGCGGGTGTCGGCTTCGGCGGCGGTGTCGGCTTGGGCGGGGTGGGGGTCGGGGCGGGCGTGCTGCCCTTGGTGTACTGGAGGTAGATGTCGTAGTGGGTGGTCCAGCGCCAGGCGTGGTCGCTGGGCCGCTGGAACCAGTAGCGCTGTCCGTCCCAGCCCTGGTGCAGCGGCGCCCGGGTGGGGGCGGGGGGCGCGGTGGTCCCGCCGGACGACTGGTGCTGCAGGTAGACGGAGTAGTGGCTGGTCCAGCGCCACTCGCCGTTGGAGCGGAACCAGTAGCGGTGGCCGTCCCAGCCGGGCTGGTTGGGGGCCGCCAGCGCGCTCGCGGTGGAGGCGGCGGCCAGGCTCATCCCGGTCCCGCCGACGGTCCCGCCGACGGCGACCAGTGCGGTGGTCGCGGCGGCCCGGACGAGTGGACGGCGCTGCTGGGCCTGCTGCTGGAAGGCCTGGCGCGCGGCGGAGACCTGCGCGGCGGACGCGCAGGGGGTGCAGGGGCAGCGGGCGGCGTCGATGTCGGCGTCGCCGAGTTCTATGAAGGCGGTCATACCTCGCGTGCTCCGTTCAACGATGCGGTCGCAGGGACCGACGCGGTCGCAGGGACCGACGCGGTCGCAGGGACCGACGCGGTCGCAGGAACCGACGCGGTCGCAGGGACCTTGGCGGCGGGGACGGTCGGGGACGCGGGCGCCTGCGGCGTGACGGGCTGGGCCGAGGCGGGCTGCGGGGCCGGGGCCGGAGTCGAGGCCGGGGCCGGGGCCGGAGTCGAGGCCGGGGACGGAACCGGGGTCGAGGCCGGAGCCTGGCCGGACGGCTGCTCCTGGGCCTGGCCCGGCATCTGTGCCGGAGCCCGGCCGGACACCTGGGCCGAGGCACGGGCCAGCGCGTGCGCCGAGGTCGACCCCCGCGACGCCGACCCCCGCGACGCCGACCCCCGCGACCCCGACGCCTGCGCCCGCAGCTCCGCCGACGCAATCTCCGCCGCCGCGACCTCCGCTGACGCCACCTCCGCCGGGGCGCTCACCGCGGGCAGCGTCAGGAACGCTGTGACTAGGTCGCGGACCAGGCCGACCCGGCCCTCGCCGTCGAAGGCCACGCCCTGGTCGTGCTCCAGCCGGGCCACCGCCTGGGCCGCCGTCTCCAGGGCGTCGCCGACGATCACCTCGCGGGTGGCGGCGTCGAGTTCGGCCAGCCGCCGGCGCCGCAGCGCCGCGGCGAACTCGCCGGTGTAGTCCAGGGCGACCGCCTGCGCCGAGTAGACCGCGAGGCCGACCGGCGCGGCCTCCGCGCTGAGCAGCCGGGTCAGCTCGCCGTCCAGCCACTGGCCGTCGCGCAGGGACGGGCCGGGGCTGGCGAAGCTGTCGCACGGCAGCGTCCCGGTGACCCGCCGCACCGCGGCCTCGGTCGCGGCGGCGAGGTAGGCGCGGTGGTCCTGGACCGCGAAGCGGGCCCGCGCGGTGTCGCGGACGGCCCAGACCAGCAGCACCTCGACCTGCACCGGCGAGCCCTCGCGGTCGGTCGCGGCGATCGGCTCGCTGCGCCAGTGCCGCACCCGCACGTCCACCGTGTGCCGCTTGAGCATCGGGTTGACCCAGAGCAGGCCGGTCCGCCGGATGGTGCCGCGGTAGCCGCCCCAGCGGCTCAGCACCCTGGCCGTGCCGACCGGGTTGGCGATCAGGCCGAGCAGCGCGACCGCGCCGACCACGGCGCAGTAGCCGAGCAGCATCCTGGGCTCCAGCAGCCGGGTGTGCGGCAGCCGGTGGGTGAACGCCCATGGCCGGAGCGCCACCAGCGCGGCGCTGCCGAGCGCGCCGGCCAGGACCAGCAGCCCGATCCAGCCGGGGAGCACGAACCGGGCCGGACGCTCCCTCAACTCGGTGTCGGCCCGGGGCGGACGGCGGACCGCGCGCTCGGCGTCGTCCGCGGCGGCGGTGCTGCCGCGCCGGGCGGCCCTGCCGCTGCCGCGCTGGTCGGTGCTGGTGCTGCTGCGCTGGTCCACGTGGATGGTCTCCCTCTGCGGCTCGGCGGCACTTCCTGACTGAACGTATCTTTATATCCGACAAATCGTCAACAGAGGGACATTGCACCCGTATCAGGGGTGTCCCCCCGATCCCGGGTACCGGAAACCACGTCCGGCCCACCCCGACCCCCCATAGCGTCGGATAGACGATTACGCTGGACCCGTGTCCTACCTACGCCTCGCGCTGAACCAGATCGACACCACCGTCGGCGACATCGCCGGGAACGGCGACCTCGTCGTCCGCTGGACCAGGCACGCCGCCGAACAGGGCGCGCACCTGGTGGCCTTCCCGGAGATGGCGCTCACCGGCTACCCGGTCGAGGACCTGGCCCTGCGGCCCTCCTTCGTGGACGCCTCCCGGGCCGCGCTGCTCGCGCTGGCCGAGCGGCTGCAGACCGAAGGCCTCGGCTCGACCGCCGTCGTGGTCGGCTACCTGGGCCGCTCCACCACCGCCTCGGCGAAGCTGGGGCTGCCGGTCGGCTCCCCGCAGAACTGCGCGGCGCTGCTGCACGAGGGCAAGGTGGTCACCCGGCTGGCCAAGCACCACCTGCCCAACTACGGCGTGTTCGACGAGTTCCGCTACTTCGTCCCCGGCGACACCCTCCCGCTGGTCCGGCTGCACGGCGTGGACGTGGCGCTGGCCATCTGCGAGGACATCTGGCAGGACGGCGGCCGGGTGCAGGCCGCGCGGCAGGCCGGGGCCGGGCTGCTGCTGGTGGTCAACGCCTCCCCGTACGAGGCGAACAAGGACGACACCCGGCTGGAGCTGATCCAGAAGCGCGCCGCCGAGGCCGGCTGCACCCTGGCCTACGTCAACCAGGTCGGCGGCCAGGACGAGCTGGTGTTCGACGGCGACTCGGCCGTGGTCACCGCCGCCGGGGAGGTGCTGGCGCGGGCGCCGCAGTTCGAGGAGGGCTGCCTGCTGCTCGACCTGGAGCTGCCGCGGGCCACCGCCGAACCGCAGGGCAGCCACTTCGTCGCGGACGGCCTGGAGGTCGTGCACACCGTCCTCTCCGAGGAACCGCTGCCGGAACCCGCCGAACGGGTGACGCCGGGTCAGTCCCCGCGCCTCGGCGAGGAGGAGGAGATCTACGGCGCCCTGGTCACCGGGCTGCGCGCGTACCTCCACAAGAACGGCTTCAAGTCCGCGCTGATCGGCCTCTCCGGCGGCATCGACTCCGCGCTGGTGGCCGCGCTGGCGGTGGACGCGGTCGGCGCCGAGAACGTGCACTGCGTGTCGATGCCGAGCGCCTACTCCTCCCAGCACTCCCGCGACGACGCCGCCGAGCTGGCCCGCAGAACCGGGCTGCACTTCCGCACGGTGTCCATCGCGCCGATGTTCGACGCCTACATGGGCGCGCTGGGACTGACCGGCCTGGCCGAGGAGAACCTGCAGTCGCGGCTGCGCGGGACGATGCTGATGGCGATCTCCAACCAGGAGAACCACCTGGTGCTCGCCCCCGGCAACAAGAGCGAGCTGGCCGTCGGCTACTCCACCCTCTACGGCGACTCGGTCGGCGCCTACGGGCCGATCAAGGACGTCTACAAGACGCTGATCTTCCGGCTGGCGCGCTGGCGCAACCAGGCCGCGGTCGAGCGCGGCGAGACCCCGCCGATCCCGGAGAACACCATCAGCAAGCCGCCGAGCGCGGAGCTGCGCCCCGGCCAGGTCGACACCGACTCGCTGCCGGACTACGACCTGCTGGACGCGGTGCTCACCGCCTACGTCGAACGCGACCTGGGCCGGGCCGGGATCCTGGCCGAGGGCTACGACCCGGCGGTGGTGGACCGGGTGATCCGGCTGGTCGACACCGCCGAGTACAAGCGGCGGCAGTACCCGCCGGGCACCAAGATCTCGTCCAAGAACTTCGGACGGGACCGCCGGCAGCCGATCACCAACCGCTGGCGCGAGGCGCCGTAACCAGCAACGGGGCGGCAGGCCGGGCTCAGAGTTCGATGCGGGCCGCGATCGGGAGGTGGTCGCTGCCGGTCCGCGGCAGGGTCCAGGCGTCGGTCGGCTTCACTCCCCTGGTCATGATCTGGTCGATCCTGGCCATCGGCAGCGAGGCCGGCCAGCTGAAGCCGAAGCCGGACCCGGCCGAGCCCTGGGCCGAGCGCATCTGCGAGGTGACCGGGGCCAGGCTGCGGTCGTTCATGGTCCCGTTGAGGTCGCCGAGCAGCACCACCCGGGACAGCTTCTCGGCGGCCAGCGCCTGCCCCAGCGCCTGGGCGCTGTTGTCGCGCTGGTTCGCGGTGAAGCCGGCGTCCAGGTTCACCCGCACCGACGGCATGTGCGCCACGTAGACGGCGACGGCGCCGTGCGGGGTGTCGACGGTGGTGCGCAGCGCCCGGGTCCAGCCGATCTTGATGTCCACCGGGCCGCTGTCCGAGAGCCGGTCCTTGGACCACAGCCCGACCGTGCCCTCCACCACGTGGTACGGGTACTCGGCGGCCAGGTCCTGCCGGAAGGCGTCCAGCTCGTGCCCGGCGGACAGCTCCTCCAGCGCGATCACGTCCGGCTTGGCGGCCTCCAGCACCGCGACCGTCCCGGCGATGTCGGTGTTCGAGGCGTTGACGTTGTGCTGGACCACGGTGAAGTCGTACGGGCCGCCGCTCTTGTCGGTGAGCAGTGCTCCGAACAGGTTGCCCCAGGCCAGCACCGGCAGCAGCAGCGCGACCAGCGCCGTCGCCGACCGGCGGACCAAGCCCAGCACCAGCAGCACCGGCAGGGCCAGCGCGGTCCACGGCAGGAAGGTCTCCACCAGGCTGCCGAGGTTGCCGACCCGGTTGGGGATCTCCCGGTGGAACAGCAGCACGCAGGTGACCAGCAGCGCCAGCGCCGCCAGGATCCAGCCGCGGCGCCAGGCGGACTTCCCGCGGGAGTCCCGTCCCCAGCCGCGCACCCCGGGGATGCGCGAGCGCGCCGCGCCCGCGGAGGTCGCCCCGGGCTGGGCCTGAACCTGTGGAGCCTGTGCCATGTGCCTACCCAACGTGCCGTTGCGTCCCTGATCCCACCCTATGGGGACAAGGACGTGCGACCCGGTCGAACAGGTTCCGACTTGCGGTGGAAAGTCCGATCTACACAGGATCCGCGTCCGCCCCGATGTCCGCCCCGGCCGGGCCCAGGCCCTGCAACAGGGTGTCGACGATGGTCGCCGACAGCGTCGGGTCCTCCAGCGGCGCGCCCGGACGGAGCAGCGTCCGGGACAGCATCGGTCCGACGACCAGTTCGCCGAGCAGGTCGAGGTCCACGTCGCCGCGGATCTCGCCGCGCTCGACGCCGCGGGCCAGCAGCCGCCGCATCCGCTCCCGCCGGGGCTCGATCACCTGCTCGTGGTAGCGGCGGTGCAGCTCCGGCAGGTGCTGCACCTCGTGCGCGATCAGCGCCAGCGAGGACTGCGAGCGCCGGGCCAGACCGGACCGGCGCAGGAACTCCAGCGCGGCCACCAGGGCGTCCCTGACCGGGCCGTCGAACTCCGGCGGCTCCGGCTCGTCCACCCGCCGCAGCACGTCGAGCAGCAGCTCCTCCTTGTTGGGCCAGCGGCGGTAGATGGTGGCCTTGCCGACCCCGGCCTCACCGGCGATGCCCTCGATGGAGAGCAGGGCGAGCGGATACCCCTGGTCGAGCAGCCGGAGCACCGCCCCGATGATCGCCTGCTCGGCCGCCTCGCTCCGGGGGCGGCCCCGGCGCGGGGCCGCCGCCTCGGCCGCCGCTTCCTCGTTCGTGCTGGTCACCCCCCTATCCTGCCGTCTCTTCCTTACCCGGCCGACCGGGGAGGAAGGACACCGCCACGACCGCCCCGAGCACCGCGACCACGGACGAGGCCAGCGCGGTCACGTGCATGGCATGGACGAAGGCGTCCTTGGCCGGGTCCACCAGGCCCGCGGCCCGCGCGCCGACCTTGTCGACGATGCCGAGAGTGCCCTCGATGGACTCCCCGGCCGGAGCGCGCAGCGGCGCCGGCAGCGCGGAGAGCTTGTCCTGGATGCCGTCGCGGTAGCTGGTGGACAGCAGCGCGCCCAGGATCGCCACCCCGAGCGAGCCGCCGACCTGCCGGAAGGTGTTGTTGACCGCGGAACCGGACCCGGCCTTCTCGCGCGGCAGGCTGGACATGATGGTGACCGTCGCGGGCGGCATCACCAGGGCCATGCCCACGCCCTGGAAGAAGGCCAGCACCTCCAGCACCCAGATCCCGGTGTCCCGGCCCAGCAGCAGGAACCCGGCGAAGGTCGCGGCGATGGTGAGCATGCCGGTGGTGCAGGTCGCCCTGACCCCGATCCGGTCCACCACGAGCCGGGCCCGCGGCGAGACCAGCAGCTGCGCCACGGCCAGCGGCAGCAGCAGCAGACCGGCCTGCAGCGCCGAGTAGCCGCGCACGCTCTGCAGGTAGAACACCGAGAAGAAGGTGACCCCCATCAGCGCGAAGAAGGTCAGCCCGATCGCGGTCACGGCCGCGGAGAAGTGCTTGTTGCGGAACCAGCCGATGTCCAGCACCGGGTGCCGGCTGCGCAGCTGGTAGAGCACGAACCCGGCCAGCACCAGCAGGCCCACCAGGATCGGCAGCCAGGACTGGACCACGGTGAAGTCGGCGACCTGGCCGCCCTTGATGATCCCGTAGATCAGCGCGACCAGGCCCACCACGGACATCAGCACGCCCAGCGGGTCCAGCTTCCCCGGGTTGGGGTCGCGCGAGTCGGGGACCAGCCAGACCATCCCGACCAGGGCCACGGCCACGATCGGCACGTTCACCAGGAACACCGAGCCCCACCAGAAGTGGGCCAGCAGCAGGCCGCCCGCGATCGGGCCGATGGCGATGGCCAGGCCGACCGCGCCGGACCAGATGCCGATGGCCTTGGGCTGCTCCTCGCGCTCGAAGACGTTCATGATGATGGCCAGCGTGGCGGGCAGCACGAACGCGCCGCCGAAGCCCATCGCGGCCCGGTAGCCGATCAGCTCGCCCGGCGAGTGCGCCATCGAGCAGAGCAGCGAGCCCGCGCCGAAGATCACCATCCCGAACAGCAGGGTCTTCTTGCGGCCGAGCCGGTCCCCGAGCAGGCCCGCGGTGAACAGCAGTCCGGCGAAGACCAGGGTGTAGGAGTTGATCGCCCATTCCAGCTGGCTCTGCGTCGCGCCCAGGCCGACCGGGGCCGGAGTGGCGATGGTCTTCATCGCCACATTGAGGATCGAGTTGTCGAGCACGACGACGAGCAGGGCGAAGATCAGGATGGTCAGGATCGCCCAGCGGCGCCGGTGGACGGCCTCGGGGACCCGGCGCGCGGCGGTGGCGGCGGGGGATGTGGTGGTCATGGCGGACACGCTACCGCTCTTTTCGATACGGAACCGTCTCGTATCGTAAATCTTCGGCAACGATGTCCGCCGCCGGGTCGGCCCCGCCCCTTTGCGGCGGAGCCGCCACGTGTCAGCATGGAGGTGATCCGGGGACGCCCTCTGCGGCGCCACGAGACGACACCAACAGGAGACCAGCCATGCAGCACGGTTCGCTTCCGCCTGCCCCCACGCCTTCCGCCGCCGACCCCGCCACCGGGACGCCCGCGGCGCCCGCCGCGAAGGCCCCCGCCGAGAAGGCCCAGCAGTCCCTCTACGGCGGTGTCACCTCCCGCCGCGTGACCGTCCGCGACCTGGCCGGCGCCAAGCGCCGCGGCGAGCGCTGGCCGATGCTCACCGCCTACGACGCGCCGACCGCTGCGATCTTCGACGAGGCCGGCATCCCGGTCCTGCTGGTCGGGGACTCCGCCGGGAACTGTCACCTCGGCTACGAGAACACCGTCCCGGTCACCATGGACGAGATGGTGATGATGTCCGCCTCGGTGGTCCGCGGCACCAAGCGCGCGCTGATCGTCGCCGACCTGCCCTTCGGCTCCTACCAGGAGTCCCCGCAGCAGGCCCTGCACAACGCGGTCCGGCTGATGAAGGAGGCCGGGGTCGGCGCGGTGAAGCTGGAGGGCGGCGAGCGCTCCGCCGCCGCGACCGAGCTGATGGTCCAGGCCGGCGTGCCGGTGATGGCCCACCTCGGGCTCACCCCGCAGTCCGTGCACGCCTTCGGCGGCTACCCGGTCCAGGGCCGCGGCGACGAGGCGGCGCACCAGCTGCTCCGCGACGCCAAGACCGCCGAGGCGGCGGGCGCGTTCGCGCTGGTCCTGGAGGCCGTCCCGGCCGAGCTGGCCGCGCAGGTGACCGCGTCCCTGCACATCCCCACCGTCGGCATCGGCGCCGGGGCGGGCTGCGACGCCCAGGTCCTGGTCTGGACCGACATGGCCGGGCTGACCGGCGGCCGGGTCCCCAGCTTCGTCAAGCAGTACGCCGACCTCCGCAGCACCCTCGGCGACGCCGCCCGCGCCTTCTCCGCCGACGTCATCGGCGCCGCCTTCCCGGCCGAGGAGCACACCTTCCACTGACCGCGCGAGCACCGACGGAGCGCTGACGGGGTTGACGGAGCCCTGACGGAGCCCTCCCCCGGACCGACGGACGCCTGACGGCGGCCCGGGGGAGAGTCGGGGCATGACAGTGAGCGCAGGGAGGACCCCGGCCGTCGTGGTACGGGGGATGGTGAAGCACTACGGGGAGACCAAGGCGCTGGACGGCGTCGATCTCGATGTGCAGGAGGGGACCGTCCGGGGGGTGCTCGGGCCGAACGGGGCCGGGAAGACCACGCTGGTGCGGATCCTCTCGACGCTGGTGAAGCCGGACGCGGGGACGGCCGCCGTGGCCGGGCTCGACGTGGAGCGGCAGCCGCGGCAGCTGCGCCGGGCGATCGGCCTGACCGGGCAGTACGCCTCGGTGGACGAGCTGCTCTCCGGCTACGAGAACCTCTACCTGATCGGGCGGCTGCTCGACCTGTCCGCCAAGGGGGCCAAGGCCAGGGCCGGTGAGCTACTGGAACGCTTCTCCCTGACCGACGCGGCCAAGCGGCCCGCCAAGACCTACTCCGGCGGGATGCGGCGACGGCTCGACCTCGCCGCCTCGATGATCGGCCAGCCGCGGGTGCTGTTCCTGGACGAGCCGACCACCGGCCTCGACCCGCGGACCCGCAACGAGGTCTGGCAGGAGGTCCAGCGGATGGTCGGCGAGGGCTCGACCGTGCTGCTGACCACCCAGTACATGGAGGAGGCGGAGCAGCTCGCGCACGACCTGACCGTCATCGACAAGGGCCGGGTGATCGCCGACGGCAGCGTCGGGGCGCTGAAGCGCCAGGTCGGCGGACAGACCCTGACCGTCCGTCCGGCGGTCGCGGATCAGCTGGACGAGATGGTGTGCCGGCTGGCCGGGCACGGGGCGAAGGCGATCGACGGCGGGGTGGCGCTGCCGGTCGGCGGCGAGGAGCAGCTGACCGCGGTGATCGCGGAGCTGGCCCGCGGCGGGTTCGCCGTCGCCGGGATCGAGACCCGGATGCCGAGTCTGGAGGAGGTGTTCCTGACCATCACCGGCACCGGAACGCCTGAGCGTCAGGACGTGCCGGAGCAGAAGCAGATGGAGGGTGTGCGATGAGCGCCACGACCGTACGCACGTCGGTGCGCCCGCTGCCGCCGCTGGAGGACCAGCGGATCAGCCCGCGGGCGACGCTGACCCACATCGGCGCGCTGACCCGGCGCAACCTGATGCGGATCAAGGCCGATCCGGAGTCGATGATCGACGTCCTGCTGATGCCGATCCTGTTCACCACGCTGTTCGTGTACGTGTTCGGCGGCGCGGTGTCCGGGAACCAGACCAACTACATCCAGTACATGGTCCCCGGGATGCTCGGGCAGATCGGCATCTCGCTGGCCATGGCCGTCGGCACCGGGCTGAACTCGGACTTCAGCACCGGGGTGATGGACCGCTTCCGCACCCTGCCGATCGGGCGCGCCTCGGTGCTGGTCTCCAAGCTGGTCGCGGAGAGCCTGCGGGCGCTGGTGTCGCTGGTGATCCTGATGGCCTTCGCGATGCTGCTGGGCATGAGAGTCCACACCGGCCCGCTGCAGCTGCTGGCCGCGCTGGCGCTGGCGATGGCCTTCGGAGCGGGCATGGTGTGGGTGTCGATGCTGCTGGGGATGGCGCTGAAGAACCCCCAGGCGGTGCAGGGGGTCGGCATGCTGATCGTGATGCCGCTGCAGTTCGGCAGCTCGACCTTCGCGCCGACCAGCACCATGCCGGGCTGGCTCCAGTCCTTCACCAAGGTCAACCCGCTGTCCGCGCTGGCGGATTCCAGCCGGGCACTGATCAACGGCGGGTTGCCGGTGCTGCATCCGGCGCTGGAGGTGCTGGCCTGGTCGGTGGGACTGACCGCGGTGTTCGCGCCGCTGGCGGTACGGAAGTTCAAGAAGCGCACCTGACCGGCCGTGCGCGGGGCCGGTAGTGACGGCTCATCAGCTCTCGCGCAGCAGTGCGACGGCCTGGCGGGTGTCGAGTTCGGCGCCCTCGGCGAAGGCGGCGTCGAACGCCTGATCCCCCATCAGTTCCCGCAGGCCCGCGGTGGTCTGGTCCAGCACCTGGCGCTCCAGGTGGTGGACCACCTCGCGGGTCTGCTGCTGTGCGTAGGCGCCGAGCAGCCTGGCCGCCAGGTCGGTGCTGCGGTCCGCGGGCAGCAGGCCCTGCTGGGCGCAGCGCAGCATGATGTCGGCGGCCGAGGGGACCAGCATCAGCCCGAGCATGTCGTTGACCATCCCGGCCATCGGGTGGTCCGCGACCCGGCCGACCCCGGCCCGCAGCCGCCGCAGGCCCTCCAGCGGCTGCCCCTCGCGGGAGTCGATCCAGCCGAGCATGCCCTCCAGCATCCCGCCGAGCATGGAGCCCATGCTCCCCTCGCGGAAGTCCTGGACCAGCGGCTCAAGCAGGGCCCTCGCGTCCTGGTAGCGCTCCTGCCGACAGCGCAGCGCGGCCAGCACGACCGTCCCGAAGAACCCGGCCCCCTGGCCGTAGGGGGTGTGCACCCGGGAGTTCTCGACGCCCAGCACGATGTAGCGCTCGCCCTCCTCCAGCTCCCCCGCGCCCAGCAGGGCGTCGCCGAGCCGCACTTGGAGCACCGGGACGCCCTGGTCCGCGCCGATGCTCTCGGCCAGGGCGATGGCCTCGCGGGCGCAGCGGGCCGCGGTGAGGTAGTCGCCCGCGAAGGACGCCGCCTCGGACTGCCCGGCCAGCGCCTCGGCCATGCCCCAGCGGTCGCCGAGCCGGGTGAACAGCTCCAGGCTCTCGACCGCCTCGGCGAGCGAGAGTTCGCGCTTGCCGGGCTGGTCGTTGTGCAGCTTGCAGCCCAACTGCAGGGAGAAGGCCAGCTCCCAGGGGCGGTCGTGCAGTCGGCAGCCCTCGATCATCGCCTCGACGGTGGGGTGCATCTGCTCCATCTGCGCCGCGAACATGGTCACATAGGCGCGGTGCATGCCCGGGACCCGGGCGGACTGCGGCAGTTCCGGCGGATATGCGGCCAGGACGGCTTCGGCCAGCCGAACGTGCTCCTCGCTCGGGCTGCGGTTGAAGTCGCCCTCGGCGGTGACGCACCGGTAGATCAGCAGCCCGCGCAGCGCCTCGTCGTGCACCTCGGCGGACCAGGGCGGCGGCAGGTCCATCGGGCCCTGCGGCAGCGGGATCGGCGGGCCGGACGGGAACTCGGCCGGGCAGAGCTCCGACACCGCGGCGATCCAGGCCCGGGACTCGTCGACGAAGTCGCGCAGGTTCCAGAACCAGGCCAGCGACAGCACCAGGCTCAACGCCTCCTGCTGGTTCCTGGCCGCGACGGCCCGGCGCAGGGCGGCGCGGAGGTTGTCGTGCTCGGCCTCCAGCAGGGCCAGCGCGTCGAGTTGGCCGGACCCGCGGAGCAGCGGGTCGGTGACCCGGGCCAGCTCGCGGAAGTACACCAGGTGACGGTGCGTCACCTGACTGCTGTCGGTGTCGGTATCGGCGCCGTCGGTGTCGGCGGCGGCTTCGCTCGCGTCCTCGGCGAGGCGCTCGCGGGCGTACTCGTGGATGGTCTCCAGCATCCGGTAGCGGGGGGAGCGGCCGGGGCCGTCACTTGAGGCGTTGCTGTTGCCGGGGCCGTGGAGTGGGGCCTGCACCAGGGACTTGTCCACCAGGGAGGCGAGCACCGCGGCCACCTCGGCACGGGGCAGGCCGCCGCCCGGCACCTCGTCCGCGCAGATCTCCTCGACCGCCTCCAGGGTGAAGCCGCCGGCGAAGACCGACAGCCGGGCCAGCAGCACCCGCTCCGGCTTGTCCAGCAGGTCCCAGCTCCAGTCCACCACCGCGCGCAGGGTCTGCTGGCGCGGCAGATTGGTCCTGCTGCCCGCGCTGAGCAGGTGGAACCGGCCGTCCAGCCGGTCCGCGAGCTGACGCGGGGTCAGCGCGCGGAGCCGGGCCGCGGCCAGCTCGATCGCGAGCGGGAGGCCGTCCAGGCGGCGGCAGATCTCGGCGCAGGCCGCCGGGTCCTGGGCCGGGTCGGCCGGGTCGAAGCCGGGACGGGCGGCTGCGCCGCGCTCGGCGAGCAGGCGCAGGGCTGCCGGGTCCGGCAGCGGGTCGACCGGGTGCAGCACCTCGCCCGGGACGCCGAGGGGCTCCCGACTGGTCGCCAGTACGGTCACGCCGGGGCAGGCGGCGGTGAGCGGCTCGGCGAGTTCGGCGGCGGCCTGGACCAGGTGCTCGCAGTTGTCCAGCACCAGGAGCAGGCGGCGGGACGCGCAGTAGTCGACCAGCTGCGCCAGCGGGGTTTCCGCCTCCGGCGAGGACAGCGCTTCGGCGGCCATGGCCTCGGCCTTGCCGCCGACGTTCAGGTGCGTGCCGCGGAGGCCGAGGGCGCTGAGGACCGCGCCGGGGACGGCCTGCGGGTCGTCCAGCGGGGCCAGCTCGACCATCCAGACGCCGTCCGGGCAGTCGGCCGGATGGTCGGCGGCATGGGCCTCGGCGGCCTGCTGCGCCAGCCTGGTCTTGCCACTGCCGCCGGGGCCGATCAGCGTCAGCAGCCGCTGGGCCGGGAGGGCGGCCCGCAGGGCGGCGAGGTCGGCGTCCCGCCCGACGAAGCTGGTGAGGCGTGGCCGGAGGTTGGTACCGGGGGTGGGGGCGGGGGCCGAGGTCGGCGGCTGGGTCGGGGCGGGGGCGGGGGCGGCTGGGCCGGGGGCCGGGGTCAGCGGCTGGGCTGGTCCGGGGGCCGAGGTCGGCGGCTGGGTCGGGGCGGGGGCGGCTGGGGCGGGGGCGGGGGTCGGCAGCTGGCTCGGGGTCGGGGTGGCGGAGCCGGGGGTCGGGGTGGTGGGGGTTGTGGCGGTGGGGTTGAGGAGTTGGGTGTGGAGGCGGCGTAGTTCCGGGCCGGGGTCGGTGCCCAGGTGGTCGGCCAGGCGGTGGCGGAAGGTGTCGTAGGCGAGCAGGGCCTCGGGGACCCGCCCGGTGTCGCGGAGGGCGCGCAGGTGGAGTGCCTGCAGCGGCTCGTCCAGCGGTTGACGTTCGATCAGTTCGGCCAACCGCGGCAGCACCGCGTCCGCCCGGCCGAGGTCCAGCTCCGCCGCGAGCAGCCGGCGCAGGACGGACTCCCGCTGCGCCTCGTACCGGGCCGCCGCGTCCGCCCGGGAGGGCAGGTCGGCCAGCGCGGGGCCGCGCCACAGCGCCAGCGCCCCGCGCAGCGCGTCTGCGTCGGCGTCGTCGCGGGCGGCCAGCGCCTCGAACCGCCGCAGGTCGGTGTCGAGGACGCCGCCGTCCTCGGCGGCCCCCCGTAGGCGGTAGCCGTCCGTCGCGGAGGCGATCCGGGCCGGGCCGAGCGCACGGCGGAGCCGGGCGACCAGGGTCTGCAACGCGTCCTGCGGGTCGGCCGGCGGCTGGTCCGCCCAGATCTCCTCGATCAGCGCCCAGGCCGGGACCGCCCGTCCGTCCCGCAGCACCAACGCGGCCAGCAGGGCGCGCAGCCGTGCACCGCCGAGCGGCACCCGCGTGCCGTCGTCGCGGAGCGCCTGCGTCGTGCCGAGGATCCCGTACCGCATCGGATCATTCTCGTTCATCCGGGCGTCCGGACGGAACGCGCGGCCGATTGTCGACGTTCAGAGGTTGTCGCTTGTACCTGCGCTGGTTAGGCGGAATGATCGGCAGTCCCCTCCCAGTCATCGGAGCACGAGAGCCAGCATGTCCTTCACCGACGCCCGCAACCACTCCGACCGGAAGATCAGTGTGATCTTCTGGGTCCTGCTCGCCGTCCTGGTCACGTCCGGATGGGCGCTGTGGACGGGCTGGGGGAACGCCAGGTTCGGCATCTTCCTCTTCGTCATCGCCGGCTGGCTGGTCTCGCTCTGCCTGCACGAGTACGCCCACGCCCGCACCGCCCTGCACGGCGGCGACATCAGCGTCGGGGCCAAGGGGTATCTGACCCTCAACCCGCTGAAGTACACCCATCCGATCTACAGCTTCGTGATGCCGGTGGTGTTCCTGATCCTCGGCGGCATCGCCATGCCCGGTGGAGCGGTCTTCATCGAGCGCGGCCGGATCAGCGGGAAGTGGAAGCACAGCGCGATCTCGGCGGCCGGTCCCGCGGTGAACCTGGCGTTCGCACTGGTGCTGCTGCTGGTGCTGGGCCAGGTCAGTCCGACCACCTCGCACCTGGCCTTCTTCTGCGGCCTCGGCTACCTGGCGATGCTGCAGGTGATGGCCGGGATCCTGAACCTGGTCCCGATGCCGGGCATGGACGGCTACGGCATCATCGAGCCCTGGATGTCCTACGCCAACCGCCGCGCGTTCGCGAACATCGCCCCGTACGGGATGATGATCCTCTTCCTGCTGCTGTGGAACCCGACCATCAACAACTGGTTCTTCAACACCGTGATCTTCGGGATCCTCGGCCACTTCGGCTACAGCTCGGACTTCGCCTACACCGGGATGAACGCGTTCCAGGTGCTCAACTTCCACCTCGGTGGAATCTTCGGCAGGTAGCGGCACCCGGACGCCCCCGGGTCAGCCACTCTGCCAGGTCAGCTGCTGGGGCGCCAGCGCGGTCAGGAAGTCCTCGGGGTCGAACGCCTCCCCCGGGGCGACCACGCCGACCGCCTTGCAGCGTCCGTCGAGCACCCGCTCGGCGGCCTCCACCACCAGCGGCGCAGTGACGGCGTAGATGTCCTGCCCGCGGGCGTGCGCGCGGCGCTCCTCGGCGCCCCTGCGGACCACTGCCTCGACGACGAAGACCTGGGCCGAGCGCCCGGTCGCGTCGGTCGGCACCGGCTCGGGGGTGACCGGGTCGCGGAGGTCGCGCAGCGGGGCGTCGTTCATGTAGACGCGGACCTCGGGCACCGCCAGGTGGCGCGGGATGGTGACCTGGTCCGCGGTGGACAGCTCGGTGACGTCGAGCGGGCCGAACGGGACCGGGAAGTCCCAACCGCGCCGGGCGGCCGGCTGCGGCGGCGTGGTGTAGCGGTTGCCGGTGAAGACGACGTAGTGCGGGGAGTTGACCCGCCCGGTCTCCCTGGTGCCCCGGGTCGGCTGCCAGCTGTCGAGGGCGTGTCCGATCCGGATCTCGTCCGCCGTGGCCCAGTCCCCCATCACCGCGGTGGCCAGCAGGTCGGCCAGGCCGCCGTAGTAGGCCATCGCCGGGATCACCGCGATGCCCGCCTCCCTGGCCCGGTCCGCCGCGCCGTCGAACGCGGCCAGCGCGACCCGCTGCTCCGCAGCGACGTCCAGGTAGTGCGCGCCGGCCCGGATCGCGGCGTCGATCAGCGGTGCGGCGGTGTCGATGAACGGCCCGGCGCAGTTGATCACCAGCTCCGCGCCGTCGAGGGCGCGGTCCAGCGAGCGTGCGTCGTCGGCGGAGGCGACCCGCGTCTCCGAGCCCGGGTGGAGTTCGGCGAGGGACCGCAGCGCCGCGCGGTCGCGTCCGGCCAGCACCGGCCGGTGGCCGCGGCGGCGCAGCTCCGCGACGACGAAGCGGCCGGTGTGCCCGTAGGCACCGAACACGACGATCGTGCGCTCCCGGTGGGCGGCGGTCGGCAGCGGGGAGGACAGCGGGGAGGACGAGGACACCGGTGCTCCTGGGGGCTCGTGGGTGCGGGAACCGCTTTGCTGATGACCATGGTCGTCGCTCGGCTGACGATTCGACAGCGTCTGGAACGACGCTATGCGTACACTTTCGGACATGCATACGGTGGCACTGGCCGTCCACGACGGCATCAGCCTCTTCGAAGCGGCCTCGGCCTGCGAGGTCTTCGGCGTCGACCGGTCCGACCTGGTCGACCCGTGGTACTCGTTCACCGTCTGCGGGCCGGACCGGGCCCGGGTCGGCGGGTGGATGCGCTCCGACCTCGGACACGGCCTCGGGTCACTGCTGGAGGCGGACACCGTGGTCGTCCCGGCCTGCCACGACCTGGACGAGGGCCCGCCCGACGACCTGGTGCAGGCGGTGCGGGCGGCCTACGACCACGGCGCCCGGGTGGTCTCGCTGTGCACCGGCGCGTTCGTGCTGGCGGCGGCCGGGCTGCTGGACGGACGGCGGGCCACCACGCACTGGCTGCACGCCGAGGCGCTCGCCGCCCGGTATCCCCGAGTGGAGGTGGACCCGGACGTCCTCTACGTCGACAACGGCAGGGTGCTCACCTCGGCCGGGAAGTCCGCCGCGATGGACCTGTGCCTGCACGTGGTCCGGCTCGACCACGGCGCGGCGGTCGCCAACGCGCTGGCCCGGCGGCTGGTGGTGCCGCCGCACCGGACCGGCGGGCAGGCCCAGTTCATCCCGGCGCCGGTGCCCGCCCCGGACACCGCGCCGCTCGCCGACCTGCTGCAGTGGGCGTCGGCGCGGCTGGACCAGCCGCTGACCGTCACCGACCTGGCCCGGCAGGCCGGTCTGAGCCCGCGTCAGCTGACCCGGCGCTTCAACGCCGTCACCGGCACCACCCCGTTGCAGTGGCTGCTCAACCAGCGGCTGCACCGGGCGCAGGAACTCCTGGAGACCACGGACGGCGGGATCGAGCAGATCGCCGCCAGGACCGGCATGGGCACCGCGACCACTCTGCGGCGGCACTTCAACCGCGTGGTCGGCGTCCCCCCTGACAGCTACCGGCAGACCTTCCGGGAGCGGAGTTAGTCAAGGGGACCGGTCGGGCGGGTGCTACGGCTGCTGGACCCGGGCGCGGCGCCACTGGACCCAGCCGATGTTGCTGGAGATCCCCGCCAGCAGGATCCAGGCCAGGCCGAGCCAGAAGCCCGCGAGCACCGACACCACGGCGGCGAGCAGCGCCAGCGCGGCGAGGACGAAGGCGAGCAGGGCGAAACGGGGCATCTCGAAACTCCGGGAACGGGACATCGGGTACGGGCAGCGACTACGGGCGGGGCAGGCGAACGGGCCGGGCAGCACCATTGTCCCCTGCCCGGCCCGCGCCCCCGCCCGCAGGGGTGCTGTCAGATGTCGGTGACCCGCAGGCCCGCGTGGGCCTTGTAGCGGCGGTTCACCGAGATCAGGTTGGCGACCAGCGACTCCACCTGGTGCGCGTTGCGCAGCCGCCCGGCGAACACACCGCGCATCCCGGGCATCCGCTCGGCCAGCGCCTGCACGGCGTCCGTCGCCGCCCGCTCCTCGCCCAGCACCAGCACGTCGATCTCCACCCGGTCCACCGACTGGTCCAGCAGCAGCACCGCCGAGAGGTGGTGGAACGCCGCGGTCACCCGCGAGTCCGGGAGCAGTGCGGCGGCCTGCTGCGCGGCGCTGCCCTCCTCCGGCTTCAGCGCGTAGGCGCCCTGCTTGTCGAAGCCGAGCGGGTTGACGCAGTCCACGACGATCTTTCCGGCCAGCTCGGACCGCAGCGAGGCGAGCAGCTCGGCGTGGCCCTCCCAGGGCACCGCGACGATGACGATGTCGCTGGTCGCCGCGGTGGTGGCGTTGTCCGCGCCGCGACAGTTCGCATTCCCGGTGGCGTGGCCCACCTCGTCGGCCTTCTCCTGGGCGCGCTCGGCGCTGCGCGAGCCGATCACCACCTGCTGTCCGGCCTTCGCCAGCCGGTAGGCCAGGCCGCGGCCCTGCGGGCCGGTGCCGCCGAGGACGCCGACGACCAGGCCGGAGACGTCCGGCAGGTCGTGCGGGCCGCGCGCGGGGGCGGCCGGGGTGGTGCTTCCCTCAGGTGTACTCATTCCCGAATCCTCCCACCAGCCGCGCCGACTGCGGCAGCATGAGCTGCATGGATGCGGCCAGGATCACAGTGCTGCGGGAAGCCCTCGCCGGGACGCCCTGGTTGGAGCGGGCCCACGGCTTCGCGGGCGCGCTGCGCGGCTCGGTCACCCGGGCCTCCGCGCCACCGGACGGGCTGCTGCTGGTCGGCACGCCCGGTGAGGAGCCGTGGCACCTCGCCGCGCACCTGGACGACGAGGCCGCCTGGTCCGGGCTGCCGCAGCTCTCCCCGGTCCTGGTCCGCCGGGTGGTCCCGCCGGGCGCGCCGCCGCACCTGTCGGTGCCGATGCGGCGGCTGGAACGGGCCCGGCGCGGTGAGACCGTCTTCGTGGTCGCCCCCGACCGCGCCGACGGCGGCCTGCTGGAGCGGGTGCACGGGGCCAGGAAGGCGGGTGCGACGGTGCTGGCGCTCGGCGCGGACCGGGACGACCGGGAGCTGCACGGCCTGGCCCACGAGTCGCTGACGGTCCCGGGGGCCGGGGAGGGCAGCACACCGGTCGGCGGCGCGCTGACCCTGGACGTGGTCCAACACCTCGTCAGCTCCGCGGCCGGGGAAGGGCCGGGCACGGCCGGGCGCGGTCGGCGGGCACTGTCCCGGCTGCTCGACCGGCTCAGCACCCCGGCCCCGCCGATGCGCTGGTGACCGTGCCGGTGCTCGTGCCCGGTGCCGGAAAACGGTTTGCTCCGTAGGGGCCCCGCGGGTCAGGATCACCCCTTGTGACCTCGAACGACACCCCGCCGCAGGACCGATCACGGCTGCGCCGCCTGGCCGCGCAGCTCAGCGTGGACCTCTCGCCCTGGCACGGCTCACGCGACTTCCGGCTGCTCTGGACGTCCGGGGCGATCACCTTCTTCGGCAGCTTCCTCACCCTGGTCGCGGTGCCGCTCCAGCTCAAGCAGCTGACCGGTTCCTCGCTCGCGGTCGGACTGATCGGGGCGGTGGAGCTGGTCCCGCTGATCGTCTGCGGGCTGTGGGGCGGGGCCCTCGCCGACGCGCTGGACCGGCGCCGCCTGGTCCTCTACAGCGAGGCCGCGCAGGGCGTCTGCGCCGCGGTGCTGCTGCTGAACGCACTGCTGCCGCATCCGGCGGTCTGGCCGCTGTATCTGGTCGCCGGGCTGGCCTCGGCCTTCGGCTCACTCCAGCGGCCCTCGCTGGACGCGCTCACCCCGCAGCTCGTCGCGCACGACCAGCTCACCGCCGCCGCCTCGCTCAACTCGCTGCGCTGGAACGTCGGCGCGATCGCCGGTCCGGCGCTGGCCGGGGTGATCGCCACCACCGCGGGCGTCTCCTCGGCCTATGCGATCGACCTGGCCACCTTCGTGCTCTCGGTGCTGCTGATCCGCAGGCTGCGGCCGGTGCCGCCGTCGCCGTCGGCCGCGCGGCCGTCGGTCGGCGCGATCGTGGACGGGCTGCGCTATGCCCGCAGCCGTCCGGAACTGCTCGGCACCTACGCGGTCGACCTGGCCGCGATGCTGTTCGCGATGCCCACCGCGGTCTTCCCGTTTCTCGCCGACCGGCTGCACGCCGACTGGTCGTTGGGGCTGATGTACGCGGCCTTCGCGGTCGGCTCGCTGCTGGTGACGCTGACCAGCAGCTGGGCCTCACGGGTGCACCGGCACGGGCGGATGGTGGTCTGGGCGGCGATGGGCTGGGGCCTGGCCGTCGCCGGCGCCGGGCTGAGCGCGAACGTCTGGGTGGTACTGCTGTGCCTGGTCGCGGCGGGCGGCTCGGACATGGTCAGCGGGCTGTTCCGGTCGACCATGTGGAACGGGACGATCCCGGACGAGTTCCGCGGCCGGCTGGCCGGGGTCGAGCTGCTGAGCTACTCGGTGGGCCCGCAGCTGGGCCAGGTACGGGCGGGCGGGACGGCCTCCGCGGTGGGCGTCCGCGCCTCGGTCTGGGTCGGCGGCGCGGCCTGCGTGGTCGCCGTCGGCGCGCTGGCCCTCTCGCTGCCCGCCCTGATGCGCTACGACGCCCGCACCAACCCCCACGCCCTGGCCCAACGAGCCCGCCGCGAACGCGAAGCGGCGCCCGCACCCCAGCCCTCGGCGACCGTCTAGGGGCACGCTCCCCCGTACTGCCCGGCGCGTGCTATCCGGCGAGTGCGGCGGCGCGTTTGACGGCGGTGCTGAGCACGGTCTTCTCCTGGTCCAGGGCCGACTGGTTCCGGTCGATGAGCTGCCGCTGCACAGCGGTCTCGGCGGCGAACCAGGTGGCCACCAGACCGGTCGACTGCTTGCACCGGACGTCGGCCACGGCGGCCTTGATCTCGGCCGTGCTGGTCAGTCCGTCCTTGCTCACCGGATACAGGGAGCCGGTCTGCTCCGGGCTGACGGCCCGGTAGCCCGCGCTCCTCATACAGCGGGACCAACGCGCGATGACGGCCTGGACCTGCGGCTCGGCAGTGCTGAGGTTCATGCTCTGCAGGTCCAGCTGGTGGGGCAGGTCCGCCTGCAACGGACCGTCACCGATCTGGCGGGTGGCCTCGCCGAGGCATCCGCCCTGGGGGACCGGCTTGCCGTCGTACGTGGTCAACGGGGTTGTCACGCCTGCGGCGTCGACCGTGGCGCCGAACACCAGCGCGTGTCGGGACGGGGAGTCGGGAGTGTTGCTCGCGGAGTCCACCGGGGTCGGTGTGTAGGCCAGGTGGTAGCCGTACGTCATCGCCTCGTCGAGGTCGGAGACGCCGTACCGGCGTTCCATGTTGGCCTCGTCGAACCCGGGAGCCAGGTTCCCGGGGTTGGTGACCCGGGTGGAGATGCTGAAGCCGTACCGGGCCAGGCACTTGGCCTCCACCGCCAGGCGCCCGTTGTCGATGACGAGCATCTGCTGCCGGTTCTCCATGTACGCCTCCAGAGGCAGCACCATGCCCTTGGTCAGACCGGCCGTCGGAGCGCCCGTGGGCGGCGGGACAGCGGCTGCCGCCGACCGGCCCGCCGGGGTGGCGGGCCGGGCGGCCGGGGCGGCAGTCCGCGAGCACCCGGCGGTACCGACTGCGGTCGCGGGGGCCAGCATCACCGCGCTGGCGGCGGTACGGGTCTTCACGGGACGAACTCCACGGGGCGGTAGCTAAGGGGTGTGCGGTGCGGCTCGTCGGATCGACGCGCGAGGACCGGTTCAGCAGTCGCAGATGGGTGCCGCGTACAGCGAGGCGTCCTCGTTCTTGAGCGTCGAGTTGAGGTTGACCGCCTTCATGGTGGGGTCGATGTCCTGCCTGGGCCCGCTGAAGTTGCTGTTGTAGAAGACAGTGACCTCCTGGGCCTCGTAGCCGTTCGACACCGATGCCGCGTTGTTCTTGACCGACACCCCGCTCCCGGCGCCGCCCGAAAAGACGTAGTTGACCCGGCATTCATTGCCGGCGCCGCAGGAGTAGGAGTAGCCGGAAAGGTCCGGGACATTAATTCCGAAACCGTAGGTGGCACCCGCACCGTTCGAGTTGTAGAACAGGCAGGCGCCCACCTCCCAGGCCTGGCAGGGGGAAGTCTTCGTCGTCACCGCCGGGTCCGCGTGCGCGGCCGAGGTGCCCACCAGGGTGAGCGGCAGGGCGCAGGCAGCGGCGACGACGAGGCGCAACGGGGAGGCGAGGAGTGCTCTGGGCGTCTTCAATTTCCGTCCTTGGTTTCTTCCGGTTTTTCACCGGGAGGTTATGGGCCCGCCCAGGGCCTGCGTCAAGGCGGTCCGCATGACGGGTGCTCATGGAATTCTTACCCGTACGGTGATCGCGCCCATGTGCCCCGATTCGACCTCGCGGGAGTAATTGGACATAGCGATACCTAGACCCCAAGTGGCTATGACGCACATCACAGGGGCTGTTGACGGAATTCAGGCCCCGGCTGCCGCTCTGTTGCCGCTCCTAGCGGCGGGTGCGGCGGGCGGCCAGGGCGGTCATGACCGCCGCCGCAGCCGCGGCCAGGGCGGCGGCGGCGAGGAGGCGGACCCAGGGCCCGGCCGGGGCCACCGGCACCAGGGCCGCGGCGAGGACGACGCCGCTGCCGCCGTAGGCGCAGACCAGCGCCACCGGACGGCGCAGCAGCCGCGCCGCGGGCGGTCCCCCGGCGACGGCGTCGACCAGCAGCAGGTAGCTGAGCAGCAGCGCCGCGTCGCAGCCGGCCAGCCACCCCGGCGGCCGTTCGGTCGCCGCGACCAGGACGCACAGCACCGCGAACGCCGTGTTCCGGTGCCGCAGCAGCCGCACCCGCCAGCGGAAGCCCAGCGCGACCGGACGGGCCGTCAGCGGGCTCGCCCCGAACCAGGCGAGGACCGCGACGGCGACGGTGAGCACCAGGCCGGGGAGGGTCCGCGAGGTCCAGGTCACGGGGTCGGTGACCAGCAGCGCGAGGATCACCCCGAGCAGGCGGACGAACCCGCCCTGACCGCCCTCGGCGGCCGGGCGGGGAGCCCCGGCGGGGGCGCCCGCGGGGGCAGGACGGGAGGTCATGCCGGTCACGGCGGGAGCGGGGGCGGTCAACTGACTCTCCCTCGGAGACGGCTGCGCAGCAGCGGGGCCAGGGACAGGTCGAGGGTCTCGCCGAGCCAGGGCACCACCGGGATGCCCTTCTCGACCAGGCTGTAGCGGACCGCCTCGCGGTCCAGCCGCCACAGCCGCAGGGCCAGCTGCTCCACCGCGTCCGCGTCGGCGACCCTCGGGTCGCCGATCGGGATCTCGACCACCACGATCGGGTTGCCGCGTTCGGCGAGCCCGCCGAGGACGTCCGTCATCCGGCTGTCGGCCAGTGGCGTGACCGCGTAGACCAGCGCGCCGTGCGGCAGTGCGGGCGGCGGCAGCCGGTTCAGGTCCGGGGTGTTGAAGGTCAGGTCGCGGCGGACGTCCAGGACGGTCTGCACGATCCGGTAGAAGTAGGCGTCGCCCATTCCCGGTTGGAGCCAGTACAGCTTGCCGCCGACCGAGACGATGCCGACCCGGTCGTGGCTCCGCAGGTAGGTGCGGACCAGCCCGGCGACGACCCGCAGCGACTCGTCCAGGCTGGACCGGCCGGTGACCGGGTCGGCCATGTCGGCGAAGGCGTCCAGCAGGATCACCGCGTCGGCGGCCCGCTCGGCGGCGAACTGGTTGATCTGGATGCTGCCGCGCCTGGTCGTGGACGGCCAGTGGATCCGCCGCTGGCGCTCGCCCCAGACGTGCGGGCGGACCCCGATGACCTCGATGCCCTCGCCGGTCTGCCGGGCGGTGTGCTCGCCGAGCCGGTCCGGCAGCCGGACCGGGATCGGGGTGAGGCCGCCGTCGACCGGCAGCGGGAAGACCTCGACGTCGCCGAGGTCGGCCCGGACCGTGGTCCGGGCCAGGCCGCCCTCGTCGTAAAGGTCGAGGTCGACCACGCCGAGCGACCAGCGGCCCCAGCGGCGGGCGGTGAAGCCGAGGGTGACCACCGGTCCGTCCACCGCGACGTGGACCAGCTCGGTGCCGGGGCCGGGCGCGACGCCCGGGTCCACCCAGCCGACCAGGCCGTCGAAGTCCACCGTGACCACGGCGGTGAGCAGCTCGCCCTCGAAGCAGCGCCGGGTCGGCACCGCGGCCTCGGCCCTGGCCCTGGTCGGACGGCGGCCGGACCAGCCGGACAGCACCAGCAGGCAGGCCGGTCCCGCGGCCAGGGCCAGCAGCCACGGCTGCCCGGTGAGCACGGCGGCGGCCACCGCCACGGCCGCGACGGTGGCCAGCCGCAGCGCACGCTCGGACGGCCGCCAGCCCTCGGGCCGGGGGGCCGGCGCCTCGGAGTCGCCGGTGGAGAGCCGGTCCCGCCCCAGCGCGCGGACCACCTCCGGTGGCAGCGCCGTCGGGTCCGGTTCGGTCGCGGTCATGCCGGACGCACGGCCTGCGGCGGGACCTGGCTCGGGGCGGCCTGGGCCTGGGCCGGGGCCGGAACAGATCCCGGGACGGCCTGCCGGGGCGTGGTGCGCGGGGCCGGGACCGACTCGACCAGCCCGGCCACCACGTCGTCCGCGTTGATCCGGCGCACCCACAGCTCCGGCCGCAGGCTGATCCGGTGGGCCAGCGCGGGCACCGCGATGGACTTGACGTCCTCCGGGACGACATAGTCCCGTCCGGCCATCACCGCACGCGCGCGGGCGAGTTGGACCAGGGCGAGGCCGCCCCGCGGCGACGCGCCGACCTGGATCTGGGCGTGCCTGCGGCTGGCGTCGATCAGCGCCACGATGTAGTCGACCAGGTCGTCGTCGATCTCGACCCGCTCCAGGCTGTCCCGCATCGCCAGCACCTCGGCCGGGTCCGACAGCGGCTTCAGCACCGCCTCGGGGGCGGCCCGGTCGAGCCGGGCCCTGAGCATCGCGGCCTCGTCGGCGACCGGCAGGTAGCCCATCCTGACCCGCAGCAGGAACCGGTCGAGCTGGGCCTCCGGCAGGGTGTAGGTGCCCTCGTACTCGATCGGGTTGTCGGTGGCGATCACCACGAACGGGGACGGCAGCCGCCGGGTCACCCCGTCCACCGAGACCTGGGCCTCGGCCATCGCCTCCAGCAGCGCCGCCTGGGTCTTCGGGGGCGTCCGGTTGATCTCGTCGGCGAGCAGCAGGTGGGTGAACACCGGGCCGGGCCGGAACACCATCTCGCCGGTGCGCTGGTCGTAGAACGGCGCGCCGGACACGTCGGAGGGCAGCAGGTCGGGGGTGAACTGGATCCGGCTGAAGTCCAGCCCGAGCACCGACGCGAAGGAGCGGGCGAGCAGCGTCTTGCCGAGGCCGGGGAGGTCCTCGATCAGGACGTGGCCGCCGGCCAGCACGCCGAGCATGACCAGTTCCAGGGCGGCCCGCTTGCCGACGACGGCGCGCTCGACCTCGGCGAGGACGGCATGGGCGCGCTCGCCCGCCTGCTGCGGCGTCAGGACGGGGACGGCGTCCTGCTGGCTCAGAGTTGCCACGGTGCTCCTAGATCGCGTTCGCATCGGTGGTACGAGTTCCGGCGCCGTGCGGGGGACGGCTTCTGACGGTGGGTCACAGTCTGCGACAGTGGGGTCACAGTGCCTCCAGCCGCTCGACCAGGGCGGTCAGGATGTGGTCGGGGGGCGGCCCGGGGGCGATCCTGGGATCGACCCGGGGGACGCTGCCGCCGCGGCCCGAGGCGACCGGGGCGGTGGCCTCGCGGCTCTGCCGGGCCCGCGCCGGGTCGATCCAGGGCCACAGGTCGGCGCCGACGACGGCCGCGGCCCTGCGCGGCTCGGTGTGCAGCGAGATCCCGTGCCGCTCGGCCAGCCGGACCGCGTAGAGGCGCTGCAGCAGCGGGCGCAGGTGCAGTTCGTAGCCGGCCAGGGACTCGCGGGCGTCGTCGATCGCCGCGTCCCAGTAGCGCAGGGTCGGTTCGCGGCTGCCGACCAGCCGGACCTTGCGGCGGTAGTCGCTGTCCATGGCCTCGGCGCCGTGCACGTAGCGGGCGCCCAGCAGCGCCGCCGCGATCAGCACGGCCGCGCCGACACCGGCCGCGGCCAGCCCGCCGACCAGGGCGAGCGCGGTCTCCGCGGCGACCGCGGCGACCGCGAGCACGGCGACGGCCTCGGGCAGCACCGCGATCCGGGGGGCGGGACGGGAGCTCATCGGGCCTGCGCCCCCTTCGCCGGATCCGGCCTGCCGTCAGCGGCCTGCCGCGCGGCGTCCAGCGCGGACGCGTCTGGTGCGGTGCCGCGCTCGGCCGACGCGCCGCGGACACCGCCGCGCCCGGCAGACGCTCCGTTGAGACCCGCGGCGGCCTGCGCGGCCGGGTCCGCGGACGCGCCTGCCGGGGCCTCGGTGGCCGCCGCCGCGGCTGCGGCGCGTTCGGCCTCGGCGCGGTGCTCGGCGAGCAGGTGGCCGATGTCGTCCAGTGCGGTCCTGGCCCGGTTCAGCTGGTCCTGGGTCATCGGGTGGCTGGAGTAGCGCGCCTCCCGGAACAGCTCGGCCAGCCGCTGCGCCGCGGGGCCGACCAGCAGCCCGGCGGCGGTGGCGCGTTCCAGCAGGTCGGCCGGGCTGTCCGAGGCCCTGCGGCCGAGCCCGCTCTCGGCCAGCGACTGCTCCATCGCGGCGTAGCAGGCGATGACCGCGGCGCGCACGTCCTCCCCGGCCAGGGCCAGCCGTCCGGCGCTGACCGCGGCGGACAGCGCCTCCTCCTCGGCCGGGAGCTGCAGCGTGCCCCGCAGCACCGCGACCGGCGCGGAACGGCCGCGCAGATAGCGCCGGGCCGCGATCACCCCGAGCACCAGCAGCAGCGCGACGGCCGCCCAGAACAGCACCAGCAGCGCGTCCTGGATCGAGAACACGAACGGCGGGTGCGGATTCCGGATCGGCCCGGTGGACACCGGCTGCGGCGGATTGGGCGGCCCGGTCGGCGCGGGCGGAGGCGGCGGGGGCGGTGCCGGCGGAGGCGGGCTGGTGTGGGTGTGCATGCCCAGCACGGCCACCGCGACGGCGGTGCCGAGGATCGTCAGCACCAGCGCGGTGAAGGTGAGGGTGATCAGCCGGCCCTCGCGGGCGGTGCCGAGCGGGCGCTCGTCCTGCCGGGCCCGGTACTTCGCGGCGAGGAACCAGCCGCCCACCGCCAGGACCAGCAGCACCAGCAGCCACTCGCCGTGCAGCGGTCCGACCGCGCCGCCGAGGTCGCCGCCGCCCGCGTGCAGGCTGACCGCGGCGACCGCGGCCCCGCCGAGCAGGGCCAGCAGCAGCAGCGCGCGGGCGCCGCCCGGACCCCCGGCGCCGTCAGGACGCGGCCCCGGCGACCGGCTCCCGGCCTCTGTCTGGTCCGCCACGCCGTCGATGCCCCCGCGCCCTTGCCCCCGTACGTCACCGGGTCGCGCGCTGCGCACCGTGACGTGCGTACGCGAGCCAGTCTCGACGGCCACCCTGGCACGTTTGACGCCCTAGCGCCAAGGGATGTCCGGGATGTCCGGCTCATCCCCTGGCTCAGCCGTCGCGGGGCTACTGCCAGCGAGGATCGTTGTCCCACTCCTCGTTGCGCTCCTTGGTCCGCTCGATCGCCCGCGCCGCGTCCGCCTCGGTCGGGTAGGGCCCGAGCCGGTTGCGGGCCGGGCAGACCATCCCCTGCTCCACCGTGCTGTGCTTGAGGCAGTAGTACCAGCCCTGGTCCTTCTCGGCGGCGTCGGCCATGAGCCTGTCTCCTCGCTGTCGTGGTCGTCCCTGCTCAGGATGCTGCCCCGGTCCGGCGTCCGCACGCCTGGGCGGTCCGGGTGCTGGCGGATCGTTAGGATTGCCGCCATGTCACCCCTGGTTCCCGGCACCCTCTCCCCGACCCGAGGCGTCCCGGCGCACATCCCCCGCCCCGAGTACGTCGGCCGCAAGGCCCCGTCCCCGTACGAGGGGCCCGAGGCGCAGACCGCCGAGACCGTCGAGAAGATGCGGATCGCCGGCCGGATCGCCGCCCGTGCCATGGACGCCGCCGCCGCGGCGATCGCGCCGGGGGTGACCACCGACGAGCTGGACCGGATCGCCCACGCCTACATGTGCGACCACGACGCCTACCCCTCGGACCTCGGCTACCGGGGCTTCCCCAAGTCGATCTGCACCTCGGTCAACGAGGTGATCTGCCACGGCATCCCGGACTCGACCGTGCTCCGGGACGGCGACATCGTGAACCTGGACGTCACCGCGTTCATCCACGGCGTGCACGGCGACCTCAACGCCACCTACCCGGTCGGCGACGTGGACGAGGAGTCGAAGCTGCTGGTCGAGCGGACCAGGGAGGCGACCCGGCGCGGCATCGCCGCGGTGAAGCCGGGACGGCAGATCAACGTCATCGGCCGGGTGATCGAGTCCTACGCCAAGCGCTTCGGCTACGGCGTGGTGCGCGACTTCACCGGGCACGGCATCAACACGTCGTTCCACTCCGGTCTGATCGTGCCGCACTACGACAGCCCGTACGCGACCACGGTGATGCGGCCGGGGATGACCTTCACCATCGAGCCGATGCTGACCCTGGGCACGCACCAGCACGACATCTGGGCGGACGGCTGGACCGTGGTCACCAAGGACCGCAAGCGCACCGCGCAGTTCGAGCACACGCTGGTGGTCACCGACGACGGCGCGGAGATCCTGACGCTGCCCTGAGCGCCCTCCGCCGCTGCCTGGGCCAGGGGCTAGCCGATCAGCCAGTGCTCGCCGAGGGCCACCGCGCCGACCGCGGTGCAGGCGTCGGTGAGCACGTCCAGCACCCGCAGCGGGTCCGGCAGCGGCCGGTCCGGGTCGCGGACCCAGCTGACCGTGGAGCCGTCCGCGAGCCGGGACGGCGGCAGTAGCACGTAGCTGCCGCGGGTGTGCCAGCGCAGGCCCGGGTGCTCGGTGACGTCCTCGGGGCTGGTGTCCAGCTCCGAGGTCCACCACTCGTCCTCGTCCAGGGCGGAGCGGCTGGTGGTGAAGAAGAGGTAGCGGTCGTCGCCGACCGCGGCGACCGGGCCGACCGCGACGCCGAGCGCGTCCATCTGCTCCAGCGCCAGCCGCCCGGCCTCGGCCGGGACGTCCAGCACGTCGTGGCTGCGGCCGGTCGCGGTGACCGCGTTGGCGTCGGGATCGCGGCCCATCCAGCGGGAGACCTGCTCCACGTCGACCGAGGACTGCGACTGCCAGGCGAAGGACAGCGGGTGCTGCGCCGGGGCCGGACAGCCGACCCGGTCGCAGGAGCAGCGGTAGTCGACCGCGTGCGCGGCGGGCGCGACCGGGAAGCCGGCCCGGACCGCGCGGAGCAGTTGTTCCAGCCGGGAGGCCGGGTCGGCGACGCCGCCGGCCGGGGCGGCCGGGCGCGCGCCCAGAGCGGGCCGCCTGCGCCACCAACTGCTGCGCCTGCTCGCGGATTCCATCGAGCCCCTCTCGCCTCCGTACGCACCCCGGGATTGCCGGAATGTGTACAGGAAGGATACGGGTGCGATCGCGGTGCTGTGTGCCACGGGGTGGAAGTGGCAGGGTCAGCTGTTGACCATCTGGGTCAGCTGGCCGACCGAGGGCACCTGGTCGGTGATGTTGAGCCCGCTCTTGGCCCCGGCCGACTTCACGCCGTCGATGACCCCCTGCATCTGGTTGACGTCGCCGTCGGTGGCGGTCCCGTTCTTGAGCTTGCCGGGCAGGTCCTTGATCTTGTCGACACCGGACTGCAACGCGGCCGTGGCCTTGGACAGGGTCGGGTCGGCCTGGGCGTCCTTGAGCGCCGCCTTCAGCCGGTTGTAGGTGAAGGCCCCGGCCAGACCGGCCTTCACCAGGGCGGCGGTCCTGCCCTTGGCGCCCTTCTTGAAGGTCCCGGCCTTGAACGGCTTGTACAGCCACTGGTAGGAGGCCCCGGCCGCGAGCGCGGAGTTCGCCACGAACTTGGTCTTCGCCAGCTTGATCGGGTCCGGGCTGGCGGACTGCGAGGAGAGGTTCGCGGCGGCTCCGCTGGTGGAGCTGCTGTTCCCCTTGCTGGAACAGGCGGGCAGCACCAGCAGGGTCGCGGCCATGGTGCCGGCGACGAGGGCGGTGCGAAGGCGGGGGAACGACAGCACGGTGGGACCTCCGGGGTGGATCAGCGGTCGGCTCTGCGGCCCACGCTCACACGCCCCCGGCGGCGGTGCGACCGCCGACGGCCCGAACGGGTGACCGGGGCTGTGGTCCGGCCCTGGCCGATCCGGGGGTGGGCTGGTAGGAACGGGGGCATGAGTGATCACCGTGCCGGTCCCGCCGTTCCGTCCCGTTCGCGCTACGACGTGGTGGTGGTCGGGGGCGGGCACAACGGCCTGGTGGCCGCCGCGTACCTGGGGCGGGCCGGGCGGCGGGTGCTGGTGCTGGAGCGGCTCGGGCACACCGGGGGCGCGGCGGTGTCCACCCGGGCGTTCGCCGGGGTGGACGCGCGGCTGTCGCGCTACTCGTACCTGGTGAGCCTGCTGCCGCGGCAGATCATGGCGGACCTGGGGCTCGCAGTGGAACTGCGCCGGCGCAGGGTCTCCTCCTATACGCCGGTGTCGCGGGACGGCGGCGGGGCGACAGGTCTGCTTGTCGACAACGGGGACGAGGCCGGGACCGCCGAGGCGTTCCGGCGGCTGACCGGGTCGGGGCGGGAGTACGCCGCCTGGCAGGAGTTCTACGGACGGACCCGGCGGGTCGCCGAGGCGGTCTTCCCGACCCTGACCGAGCCGCTGCCGCGCCGGGACGAGCTGCGGCGGCGACTCGGCGACGACCCGCTGTGGGAGGCGCTGTTCGAACGGCCGCTCGGGGAGGCGGTGGAGGCGGCGTTCAGCGACGACACCGTCCGCGGCGTCGTCCTCACCGATGCGCTGATCGGGACGTTCACCCACGCCCACGACCCCTCGCTGCGGCAGAACCGCTGCTTCCTCTACCACGTGATCGGCAACGGGACCGGCGACTGGGACGTCCCGGTCGGCGGCATGGGCGCGCTCACCGACGCGCTGGCGGACGCCGCGCGGGCGGCCGGGGCCGAGCTGCTGACGGGGTGTGAGGTGACGTCGGTCCAGACCGACGGCGGCGACGCGGAGGTGGTGTTCCGCAGCGGCGGCGAGGAGTACCGGGTCGGCGGACGGCAGGTGCTCTGCAACGCCGCGCCGCGCGAGCTGGACCGGCTGCTCGGCGCGGCCCCGTCCGGACCCGCGCCGGAGGGGTCGCAGCTCAAGGTGAACATGCTGCTGCGCCGGCTCCCCCGGCTGCGCGACCGGGCCGTGGACCCGCGGGCGGCCTTCGCCGGGACCTTCCACATCGCGGAGTCCTACCGGCAGTTGGAGACCGCCTACCGGGAGGCGGCGGCCGGGGCGGTGCCGTCCGTCGCGCCGTCGGAAATCTACTGCCACTCGCTGACCGACCCGTCGATCCTCGGCCCCGAACTGCGCGAGGCGGGCTACCAGACGCTGACCCTGTTCGGACTGCACCTGCCGGCCCGGCTGTTCCCCGAGGCCGACAACGAGGCGGTGCGGGAGGCCGCGCTCGCGGCGGTGCTGCGGCAGTTGGACGCGGTGCTGGACGAGCCGCTGGCGGACTGCCTGGCTCTGGACGGCGAGGGCAGGCCCTGCGTGGAGGCCCGCAGCCCGCTGGACCTGGAACGGGACCTGGGCCTGCCCGGCGGCAACATCTTCCACCGCGACCTGTCCTTCCCCTTCGCGGAGGCGGAGACGGAGGCGGGCTCCGCGGGCCAGGACCCGGCGACTCCCGGGGGCCGCTGGGGTGTCGGCACCGCCCACCCCAACGTCCTGCTCTGCGGCGCGGGCGCGGTCCGCGGCGGCGGCGTCAGCGGCATCCCCGGCCACAACGCGGCCATGGCCGCCCTGGGCAGGTGACGCGCGGGGGCGGCGGGCGGTGGAGGCGCCGGTGTCAGCGGGCCGACTCGTCGGGGGTCGGCTCGTCCGGGGTCGGCGGGTCCGCCGCGTAGCGGGCGCCGTGGAGGCGGGGTTCGAGGCCGATCCAGATGACGGACATCAGGCGGCGGGCCGTCTCCTCCGGGGGTTCCGGGCCGGTGTCGAGGACCCAGCCGGCCAGGGCGTCGGCCGCGCCGACGATGGCCTGGGCCACCGCCGCGGCCTCGCCGCGGTCCGGGCGTTCGCCCAGCCTCGGCGTCGGGACCGAGTCCAGCGCGGCCCGGCGCACCAGCAGGGTGACCGCGTCGACGACCTGGCGGCGCGCCGCCGCCACCTCCTCGACCACCGGCTCGCCCTGGGCCCTGGCCTGCTGGTAGAGCACGATCCAGCTCTCCCGGTGCTCCGCCACGAACGCGAAGAACGCGGTCAGCCCGCGCCGCAGCTGCTCGCCGGTCTCCAGCCCCGGCTCCGCGGCCTGGCCCACCGCCTCGATCAGCCGGGCCGCCTCCCGGCGGATGCACGCGGCGAACAGCTCCTCCTTGGAGCCCAGGTAGAGGTAGAGCATCGGCTTGGAGACGTCCGAGGCCTCGGCGATCTCGTCCATCGAGGCGGCGTGGTAGCCGCAGCGGGAGAAGACCTGAACCGCCGCGTCCAGCATCTGCTGCTCGCGTTGGGCCCGCGGCACCCGCTTCGCCTTGGGCGTGCCGGTGGCACTCGTGGCAGCGGGGCGTGCATCCGATCGCATTGGCTGAGTCTAGGGCTCGCGGAGGCGCCGCAACCGCCCAGGTCTCACCGGATTGGGGCGAGCCGCTGACCTGGTCCACCACTACGCCCTAGATTTGCGCCATCCGCGGCATTCGGCACCGGGCACTTGCGTCGGATGTGCCCGGCGGCTTTAACTAGCGACGCTAGTTAAGGCCGCGACGGAAGGACCATCTGGTGCAGCAGCATGGAGAT
>NZ_JBHFAB010000049.1:0-2030 GCF_042510955.1 Streptacidiphilus cavernicola | reverse complement strand
GCCAACCCCCGCCTGGCCTTCGACCGCGCCGCCGCCTACGGCACCCGCCTGGCCATCCCCGCCGGATCCACCATCCGCTTCGCCCCCCACACCACCCACCACGTCCCCCTGCAACCCATCGCCGGCGCCCGCATCGCCATCGGCTTCGCCGGACTGGTCGACGGCCCACTGGACGCCGAAGGCGCCAAACACACCGCCCTCGCCAAAGCCCGCGCCACCGGCTACCTCACCACCTACACCCAACAACCACCCCAAGCCGAACAAGAGCAGGGCCAGGAGCAGGGCCGGGACGGGCAGGAGGGTGGGGGCCGGTGAGTGCCAGCGGTTTCAACGCCCGGGGGTGCCACGGCCGTCCCGGGCCTGGTGAGGTGATCACGGCGCAGGACTATATTGCGGTCCACGGCCCACGGGCCGGGGACCGGGTCCGCCTGGGCGACTCCGGGCTGATCGTCCGCGTCGAGTCGGACTCCCAGCAGCCCGGACAGGAGTTCTTGGCCGGGTTCGGCAAGACCGCCCGCGACGGCCTGCACCTGAAAGCCGCCGCCGTCCGCGAGACCTGCGACCTGGTCATCAGCAACGTCCTGGTCATCGACGCCGTCACCGGGATCCACAAGACCAGCATCGGCATCCGCGAGGGCCGCATCACCTCGCTGGGCCGGGCCGGCAACCCCGACACCCTCGACGCCGTCGACGTCGTGGTCGGCACCGGAACCACCATCGTCTCCGGCGAAGGCCTGATCGCCACCGCCGGAGCCATCGACACCCACGTCCACCTCCTGTCCCCCCGCATCATGGAAGCCTCCCTGGCCTCCGGCGTCACCACCATCATCGGCCAGGAATTCGGCCCCGTCTGGGGCGTAGGAGTCAACTCCCCCTGGGCCCTACGCCACGCCTTCAACGCCTTCGACGCCTGGCCCGTCAACATCGGCTTCCTCGCCCGCGGCTCCTCCTCCCACCCCGCCCCCCTGATCGAAGCCCTGACCGAAGGCGGCGCATCCGGCTTCAAAGTCCACGAAGACATGGGCGCCCACACCCGCGCCCTGGACACCGCCCTACGCATCGCCGACGAACACGACGTCCAAGTCGCCCTGCACACCGACGGCCTCAACGAATGCCTCTCCGTCGAAGACACCCTCGCCGTCCTGGACGGACGCACCATCCACGCCTTCCACATCGAAGGCTGCGGCGGCGGACACGTCCCCAACGTCCTGAAAATGGCCGGACACCCCAACATCATCGGCTCCTCCACCAACCCCACCCTGCCCTACGGACGCGACGCCCTCGCCGAACACTTCGGCATGATCGTCTCCGCCCACGACCTCAAAACCGACCTCCCGGGCGATGCCGCCATGGCCCACGACCGCATCCGCGCCGGCACCATGGGCGCCGAAGACATCCTCCACGACCTCGGCATCATCCCCATCACCAGCAGCGACGCCCAAGGCATGGGCCGCGCCGGAGAAACCGTACGCCGCACCCTCGCCATGGCCGGAAAAATGAAACACGAACTCGGACCCCTGGACGGCAACGGGTCGTTCGGCGACACAGCAAGCGGAGACGACAACCAACGCGTCCTGCGCTACATCGCCAAACTCACCATCAACCCCGCCATCGCCCACGGCCTCGCCCACGAAATCGGCTCCCTCGAACCCGGCAAACTCGCCGACATCGTCCTATGGCGACCCGACCACTTCGGCGCCAAACCCCAACTCATCCTCAAAGCCGGCTTCCCCGCCTACGGCATCACCGGCGACCCCAACGCCTCCACCGACCGCTGCGAACCCCTCATCCTCGGCCCCCAATTCGGCGCCCACGGCACCACCCCCGCCGACATCTCCATCGCCTTCGTCTCCCAAGCCGCCCTCGACAACGGCGACCACCTCCCCACCCGACGCCGCCGCATCGCCGTCCACAACACCCGCACCATCGGCCCCCACAACATGATCCACAACCACCGCACCGGCACCATCGACGTCAACCCCACCACCGGCCTCGTCACCCTCGACGGCGAACCGCTGGAATCCACCCCC
>NZ_JBHFAB010000048.1:0-2730 GCF_042510955.1 Streptacidiphilus cavernicola | reverse complement strand
TGTCAGCGACGGCGCTTTTCCCCTACTTCGGGCGGTTGCTGTCGGCGTAATTCCCCACCCTGACGGCGGTCGGTTCCCCAGGGGGATCCCGGTCGTCGGCAGGGGCCGGTCTACTCCCGGTTCGGGTGGTTTGGCCTGCGAGTAGTCGTTCCATCGGAATCATCCGCGATCCCCTGGGGCATGTCCGTGCCGGTCGAGGATCGCGGGCGTCTGGAAGTCGCTGCCGGTTCTCGGCCGATGGGCCGAGAGGTCGATGGACACGCCGGATGGCAAGGAGAACGTTCACGGTGGTCGACATCGTTGAGATCTACGTGCACTGGTACGCAGGCCGGTCGAAGAACCAGCTGGCCGCGTCACTGGGGGTGGACCGCAAAACGATCAGGAAGTATCTGGCGCCGGCGACGGCGGCCGGGATCACCCCGGGCGGGCCGCCCATGAGCGAGGGTGACTGGGCGAAACTGGTCAGGGGATGGTTCCCGGAGCTCGCGGACCGCAAGCTGCGGCAGGTGACCTGGGCCGAGATCGACCCGCACCGCGACTACGTCAAGAGCCTGCTGGAGACCACGACCGTCACCACGATCCACCAACGTCTGCGGGACGAGCAGAAGTTGAAGGTGTCGCTGACCGCGTTCCGCCGCTGGGTGCACGAGAACCTGCCGGAGATGGCGGCCAGGTCGAAGGTCACGGTGCTGCGGGACGCGGTGGAGCCGGGCTCGGAGGCTCAGATCGACTACGGCTTCCTGGGGCAGTGGATCAATCCGTCCACCGGCAAACGCCACCGGATCTGGGCGTTCGTGATGGTGCTGCCCTGTTCGCGGCACATGTTCGTGCGCCCGGTCGTCCACATGGACCAGCACGCCTGGACCGAGGCCCACGTCGAGGCGTTCCGGTTCTTCGGCGGGGTCCCGCGCCGGCTGGTGCCGGACAACCTGCGCACGGCGGTCGACCGTCCCGACCTCTACGACCCGCAGATCAACAAGTCCTATGCCGAACTCGCCCTCTACTACGGCGCGTTGGCCGATCCTGCGCGCGCCTCGCATCCGAAGGACAAGCCGCGGGTCGAGCGGCCGATGCCCTATGTCCGTGACTCGTTCTGGAGCGGGCGCCAGTTCGCCTCGCTGGCCCAGATGCAGGCCGAGGCGTCGGCCTGGTCGAGGGAGACCGCGGGGCGGCGGCAGTGTCGGCCGTTGGACGGGGCGTCTCCGGCGGCGGTGTTCGAGGCGGTCGAGGCCCAGGCCCTGCTGCCGCTGCCGGACAAGCCGTTCGTGCTGGCCCGCTGGTCACAGGCCCAGGTCGGCCCGGACATCCACGTCAAGGTCGGCCGCACCCTCTACTCGGTCCCGTGGAAGCTGATCGGCCGCAAGGTCGACGTCCGCTCGACCGCGACCGTGGTCCAGGTCTTCCTCGACGGCGAACTCGTGAAGACCCACGCGGCCCTTGAACAGGGCAAACGCACCGACCAGGGCGACTACCCGCCGGAGAAGATCGCGTTCCAGATGAAGACGCCGATCTGGTGCCGCGGCCAGGCGTCCGAGGTCGGGGACGCCTGCCGGGAGGCCGTCGACCTGCTGCTGGAGGTCAACGCGCTCTACCGGCTCCGCGCGGTCCAGGGAATCCTGGGGCTGCGGAAGAAGTACGGCGACCAGCGCCTGGAGGCCGCCTGCGCGAAGGCCATCGCGGTCGGCGACCCCTCCTACCGCACGATCAAGGGCATCCTGGTCGCCGGCACCGAGACCGACCCCGAACCGGAGACCGGCGACGCGGGAGCCTCCGCCTTCCTCCACGGCCCCGAGGGCCTGTTCGCCGCCGCGATCCCCACCCAGACCTCGGACGAGAACCCCCGCGACCTCGGTCACGACGGCGCCGACGACGCGACGGAGGCGAACCGGTGAGCGTGATGGACACCGCCCTGCGCGAGTCGCTGCGGGCACTTCGGCTGTCGGGGATGCTGGAGACCCTGGACGCCCGCCTGGCCCAAGCCCACGGCGGCGAACTCGGACACCTGGACTTCCTCCAGGTCCTCTGCCAGGACGAGATCACCCGGCGCGAGACCGTCGCCTTCCAACGGCGCCTGCTGCGAGCGAAGTTCGAGCAGCAGGTCACCCTGGAGGAGTTCGACTTCACCGCTTCCCCGAAGCTGCCCGCGGCGCAGATCCGCGACCTGGCCGCCCTGCGCTGGCTCCACGCCGGCGAGTCGGTGATCTTGTTCGGGCCGGTCGGGGTCGGCAAGACCCACGTCGCCCAGGCCCTCGGACACCTCGCCGTCCGCCAGGGCGCCCACGTCCGCTTCGCCAAGACCAGCCGGATCCTGGCCGAACTCGCCGGCGGCCATGCGGACCGGACCTGGGACAAACGGATGCGGGAACTGATCCGCCCCGATGTCCTGATCCTGGACGACTTCGCGATGCGGCAGCTGACCACGACCCAGGCCGACGACCTCTACGAACTCGTCTCCGAACGCCAGGGACGCTCGCTGATCATCACCAGCAACCGCGCGCCCAGCGACTGGTATCCCCTCTTCCCCAACCCCGTCGTCGCCGAGTCCCTGCTCGACCGCCTGATCAACACCAGCCACCAGGTCATCATGAACGGCCCCAGCTACCGCCCGAACAAGCGACCGAGGACCCCCACCGAGAAGATCAGCCAGCAGTCCGCAGCCTGACTGCGGCGGCCCCAGGGGTTGGAGAATTACGCCGACACCACCCCTGGGGAAAACCGCCGTCGTTCACA